>CAJUQF010000001.1:0-16545 GCA_910588315.1 uncultured Christensenellaceae bacterium
ATGTCGTATGTGTTAAACTATCTTTGTCCATTTTTTGGATTGACCTCCTATGATTTTTTTGCTCGGTGTCGGAACCAGCTCTATTATATCATAGGAGGTCTTTTTTGTTATTATGGATCGCTGAAAGCTTATTGGTGACCACTTGCATAGCAAGTGGTTTAGTTTGCATAAAAAAAGGATTCGTTGCACGAATCCTTTTTCTTGACGATAAACAGTTAAAGAAATTATTTGAGTTCGACGGTAGCGCCGACGTCTGCGAATTTCTTTTTGATTTCCTCCGCTTCCGCTTTGGAAACGTTCTCTTTGACGTTGGACGGAGCGTTGTCGACAAGCGCCTTCGCTTCCGAAAGACCGAGCGACGTAAGTTCGCGCACGACCTTGATAACGGGGATCTTGTTGGGTCCGACTTCTTTGAGAACGACCGTGAACTCGGTCTGCTCTTCCGCTGCCGGAGCCGCGGCGCCTGCCGCGGGAGCCGCAACAGCCATCGCCGCCGCGGATACGCCGAACTTCTCTTCGATCTTCTTTACGAGGTCGTTAAGTTCGAGAACGGTCATTTTTTCGATCTCTTCGATCATCTTGTCCAAATCTGCCATGATTTTTATCTCCTTATTTTTTGTGGGCTATGCCCGATTTATTCAGGCGGTAACGTCGCCGGCGGCAACCTAAGTTGCGTTGTTTACTTGTTATTTGTCTCGCATATCATGCCGCAACGGCACGCGTAGCGCGATACGGTGATGTATACGAGATCGTTGAACTTAACTGCGTAGACGCGCCGTAGACGAGCAACAGGCGGCAAGCCGCCGACGGGAGCGCAGACCCACCTACGTGACCGAGGCGGATTGACGTACGTAGCTCCGTATACGGTGATGTATACGCGGTTAAGCGCTTTGCTTTTTGGCGACTTCGCTGAGCGCAATAGCCAAAGAACGCATCGGGCTGGTAAGAAGTCCCAAGAGCTGTGCCAAAAGCACGGGCTTTTCGGGAATGCTTGCGAGCGCTTTTACGCCGTTCTCGTCGAATTTTTTGCCTTCGACGACGCCGCATTTGATCGTCATGGGCGTTTTGCCGGCGTACTCGGAGAGTATGCGGCACGGCGCGACGGGATCGGATTCCGGACCGAACGCCGCGGCGGTAGGTCCGAAGAAGTATTCGTCGTAACCGGTGTTACCGGTCTGTTCGAATGCGCGGGAAAGCGCGCTGTTCTTGATTACGCGATATTCTACGCCTGCCTCGCGCAATGCTTTACGCATAGCGGTGTCCTGTTCGACGTTTATTCCGCGATAGTCTACAAGCACGACCGACGAAGAATTGTTGATTTTTTCCACAACTTCGGCGACGTATGCTTTACGCTGTTCTATATTGTGTTCCGACATGTTAAACCTCCTTGAAGATTTTGATGAATATCCCCTGCTGTAAACCGCGAGACGGGATATAACCATCGGCGGCGTAGTCGCGCGGCAGACGTGCAACAGGCGGCAAGTTGCCGACGGGAATGTACATAGACGTACATGACCAAGGCGACTTGACACACGTAGCGCGTATCCCGCGATGAATAAGCCGCCGATACAAAACTACGCTCTTACGTTGACCTTAACTCCGGGTCCCATAGCCGGGGTGACGTAAACGCTTTTAAGATACGTACCCTTCGCCGCGGCGGGTTTGGCTTTGACGATGGCGTCCATAAGCGTGTCGAAGTTCTCTTTAAGCTTGTCCGCACCGAAACTCTTTTTGCCGATGATGCAGTGAACGATAGCCGTTTTGTCGACACGGTACTCGACCTTACCTGCTTTGGTATCGGCGATAGCCTTGGCGATATCCTGCGTGATAGTACCGGACTTGGGGCTGGGCATGAGACCTTTGGGACCGAGGATCCTTGCGACCCTACCGAGCTGACCCATCATGTCGGGCGACGTGATAACGACGTCGAAATCAAGGTAGTTTTCGTTTTGGATCTTGGCGATGATCTCTTCCGCGCCGACGATATCCGCGCCGGCTTTTTCGGCGATGTCCGCCTTCTCGCCCTTTGCAATGACAAGAACGCGAACTTTTTTACCCGTGCCGTTGGGAAGAACGACGGTACCGCGTACTTGCTGATCGGCTTGACGGGGATCGACGCCGAGCTTGATATGCGCTTCGATCGTCTCGTCAAACTTAGCGGTTGCTATTTCCTGTATCTTGCCGAACGCTTCGGCGGGGTCGTATGCCTTGCCGTGTTCGACTGCGGCGGCTGCCGCCGTATATCTCTTTCCGTGTTTCATATCAGTCCTCCACCGTCACACCCATCGAACGGGCGGTGCCCATGACCATGGACATTGCGGTCTCCAAAGACGCGGCGTTAAGGTCGACCATCTTCATCTTGGCGATCTCTTCGACCTGAGCCTTTGTTATTTTGGCAACCTTGTCGCGGTTGGGTTTTGCGGAAGCCGACTCGATGCCTGCCGCCTTTTTGATAAGAACGGCTGCGGGCGGGCTTTTAAGCACGAACGTGAACGAACGGTCGGAATAGATGCTGAGTACCGCGGGGATAACAAGCCCCACCTGATCCTTGGTGCGTTCGTTGAATTCTTTTACGAATCCGGCGATGTTGATGCCGTGCGGACCGAGACTCGAACCGACGGGCGGTCCGGGCGTGGCTTTGCCGGCGGGCAGCTGCAGTTTGACGACTGCATTAAGCTTTTTTGCCATGAAAGTTTCTCCTTGTAAAATTTATTTACAATCGCGGTTCTGTCGAGACTAAAGTCTCTCCCGGAATTGACTGATTGTTTGCCGAACGTGCGGCGAAGATCAAAGATCAACCTTTTCGAGCTGATATGTGTCAAGCTCGGCGGGCGTCATGCGCCCGAAGATGTTGATATCCACAGAACATTTGCCGGTAGCGGCGTTTATGCTCTTGATCTCGCCCGTCATGTCCGTGAGCGGACCGTTTACGACGCGGATCTGATCGCCGACCGCGAAGTCGGTCTTGACGGTAACTTTCTCGAGCTGCATGCGGCGGATCTCTTCGTCGGTGAGCGGAGTGGGTTTACCCTGCGGACCGACAAAGCCGGTAACGCCGCGCGTACCCGTTATAAGATGCCACATATCGCGCGTATATATCATTTTGACGAGTACGTACGAAGGGAACATACGCCTATGCACTATCTTGCGCTTGCCGTTTTTCTCTTCGACGATGTCTTCCATGGGTATACGAATATCGATCAGCCTATCCTCGATGTTGTTCTTTTGGAACGCCGTTTCGAGGTTGACCTTTACGAGATTCTCGTAACCCGAATAGGTGTGCAAAATAAACCACTGCGCTTCGGGGAGTTCTTGATCGGTCATAGCAACCCTCCTCCGACGCCGCGGATCGCCGCGGCAAACGCCGTGACGCTTTCGCTCGTAAGTCCGCCTATAAGCTGCTTGTTGAGATATCCGAACAGCGAGTCGAACGCAAGCATGACGAGCAGAAAGCATATCGTTACTACAAGAACGATACCCGTCTGTTTAAGAACTTTGGGGAATGTCGGCCACGTGACCTTTTTCAATTCGGAAAAGAAGTCTTTGAACCAACGCCTTACCTTACCCGGTTCTTTTTTCTTTTTTGCCTTGACTTTTTCGTCAGCCATTATTTGGTTTCCTTATGAACGGTGCGTTTTTTGCAAAAACGGCAGTACTTTTTAAGCTCGATCCTGTCGGGATCGTTCTTTTTGTTCTTTGTCGTGTCGTAATTACGCTGTTTGCACTCCGTGCATTCGAGCGTGATTTGTACGTTTTTAGGTTCCATACAGGGCCTCCGAAAAGTCGCTAAATAAAACACCGCCAAAACGGTGCTTATGTAGTTTACCACACTCGCAAATATAAAGTCAAGTATTTTAACGCATTTTTACTTTTTTTCTCGCCGATTTTATCCGCGAAAATCCATGCCGGCTTGTATCGATTTTTGAAAATCCAACGGCGAGAGTTTCATTTTCTCTTTAAACACGCGCGAAAAGTAGAGCGCATCGTGAAAACCGCAGCAGTACGCTATCTCTTTTATCGGCATTTTGCCCTCGGATAAGAGCGCGCACGCGGCGTTTATTCGCAAATTTGCGATGTAATCGGAATACTTAACGCCCGTATGTTGCAAAAAGAACTTGGAAAGATACTTGGTATTGTACCCGAACTTTTCGGCAATAGTATGCAGCGACAGTTCCGTGTCTGTAAAATGCTGTTTTACGTATTTTTCAATATTGACTATCACCGCCGTCAAGTCCGATTCCGGCTCGACGCTTATCAACCGCGCTACCGAATAAAACAATACGCCGCGCGATATGAAATCTATATTTTCCGCATTGGTATTGGCTATTGCTTTAGACCAAAATTCTATAAGATCGTCATAACCGCGATAAACGGGATAACTGTACGATTCTATGCGCTTTAACAGCAACGGGACACCCGAGCCGAGAAAAGAGATATACGCATATTCCAAATCTCCTCTTACCGCATAGCGCGAACTCGGTTGCGTAAAGAAAACGTCTCCATACCGAAGATCGAAAACTTTGCCGTCGAGAATCAGTTCACCCGTACCGTTGGTCACGATATGCAGCGAATACACAGAATAAACATTTTCCGTTTCGCGTACCGCCGTACGTTCCCACACGAAATTTATGGGGTTTATTTCAAGCGACGCTTTATTGCCGGTATGAACGAACTTGCAAATATTTTGTTTTTCATCTTCCAACCCGTTGTTCATTTCTTTAATATTATAAAGGTTATCGACGGTTTTGTCAAGACAGCGCGAAAATATCCATGTTAATCGGGCTTTTATCCATTGTGATTTTCTCATTTGAATGATATTTTATTATAGAATACAAATCTATTCGGAGACTCAATGAACATGAACAAAATCAAACTCGGCGTCGTGGGCGTTCACCGCGGCAAAACAATGATGGACTACTGTAAAAACGACAAGCGCGTCAAACTTACCGCCGTTTGCGACTTCTTTAAACCGGCGCTCGATAAGATGGCGGAATATGCTTACGACGGTGTAAAGTTTTTTTACGATTTCGACGAGTTTCTCGCCAAATCGGACATAGACGCAGTCGTACTTGCAAACTATGCGACCGAACACGCGCCGCTCGCAATAAAATGTTTAAAGGCAGACAAACACGTACTTAGCGAAGTCCTGCCCGTGCAGACTTTTGCTGAAGCCGTTGCGCTCGTCGAAGCTGTCGAAAGCAGCAACGCGGTATACGCGTACGCCGAAAACTATTGTTATATGGCAGCGCCGCGCGAAATGAAACGACTGTACGAAAACGGTGAACTCGGCACGTTCGAGTACGGCGAAGGCGAATATTTACATAATTGCGAGCCTATTTGGCCCGAGATTACATACGGCGATCCCAAACATTGGCGCAATAACATACACACGTTTTATTATTGCACGCATTCAATCGGACCGCTCGTTCATATCTCGGGTCTCAAACCCGTGAAAGTCACCGGTTTCGAATTGCCTTACAACAATCGCACCGCACGCATGGGCGAAAAATGCGGCTGGGGCGGACTCATAATAATCACGCTCGAAAACGGCGCGATAATAAAAAGTATTCACGGCTTGGCGTCCAGCCGCAACTCGATATGGTTTAGCATTTACGGCTCGCTCGGCGCCTGCGAAAGCGGCAGAGAAACTCCCGAGGGCACGGGCAACGTCGATAAGATCTACACCAATCTCGATCGCTACGAAGGCGAAAACGTCGACCGCCGTATAGCGTATACCCCCGTCGACAAACTGATAGGCAAAGCCGAACGTACGGGACACGGCGGTTCGGACTACTATACGATGTACAACTTTATAAGCAAGCTTTGCGGCGATAAAACCGCCGACACCATAGACGTGTACGAAGCGCTCGATATGGGCTTGCCGGGTCTTCTCGCCTACCGCTCCGCGCTAAACGGAAACATCCCGATGGACTATCCCGATTTCAGAGACAAAACGATACGCGACAAGTACAGAAACGACACCGCTTGTACTGATAAAAAAGTCGCCGGCAAAATGCTTCAGCCGTCATATTCCAAAGGCAATCCGATAGTCCCCGACGAAGTATACGAGCTTACGCGTAAAGCATACGAACAAATGCAGGAAAAATAGTACGGAATAGACTATATTTAAAATCGGCGAAGCATAGCGCGCTTTGCCGATTCTTTTTTGACGTAAAATATCTATTCGACGCACTTTCGCAATTTATTCACTGCGCTTAAAAGCTCTTTGCTCGAAGTGTTCGATTTTTTCCAATAACGCGGTTTGCAACGACGATTCGGAAAACATTTTTTCGAGATTGCGATTTTCCGCCGACAGCTCTTGCCGTTGGCTCTCGTAACGTTACGATCGGTTACTTATGATATCCGCCTTTGTACGAAAACGAACGAAAACGCGTGCTGTCGTATATCGTGCGCGTATCGGCAAGGTGTTCGTAAGACTGTCGGTACAATCGCAATGCCGTGCCGTCGAAAGGCAGACGATAAACATACTTTGCATCCGTGCTTTTGCGTTCGTAATCCGTGCCGGCAAAATTTCCCACGCATAAGAAAACATCGAACCCGTATCTTTTGAATATGTCGTTTTTTGCACTGCGCGCCTTGTGTTCGCCCGCCGGATAACAAAGCACGCGCGTCGTACCCACGATCGGCGCAATGTAATTCTGCCACATAGCGCAGTCCTTTTCTATCATAGCGGCGGAACAGCTGTTAAAATATTTATGATAATACGTGTGCGATGCGAACGTATAGCCGCGCGTTTTAAGTTCTGCAACGACCGTTTTGCACGCTGCAATCTGCTCCGCTTGTTTTTGCTCCGAAACCCTGCAATCGGGCGTACATCTATAGCCGAGTATACCGTTATATCCGTTTACGCACAGCGTCGCTCTCGCTCCGTCGATCGAAAAGTCCGGGTGCGTCTCTATAAAGCTTTCGAGTATGGAAATGTTTTCGCGCTCGCGCGTCACTTGCGGCTCGGCACGCTCGGTATAATCGCAGATCTTGCCGCCGTGCAACACTATCCTGTCTATACAGCCGCGATCTACCGTATCGTAAGTCATATCGTCGAACGACATTACAAGCGGTTTTTTATCTCGCGGCAGCATTAACGGCTCGCCGCTTATCGCTTTGTCGAGCGACACGAGAACATATCCGTTTTTATACAGTTCGTCGAGCAGCGCTTTGAATTCCTTTGCCGTCAAGTGATCCTTATCGAAACAGTCGCGCAAAGCATTATCCGGCGCGTATGCCTTAACCGTATCGAATATAAGCTCGTGCGTGAAAATATGCTCGATCTTGCCGACATACTCGACACACGCGTCATCTCCCGCTGCCGCCGCGCCCGTAAAGCATGAAAGCGCAAACACCGACGCCGCTATCGCCGCGATCAAAATAAGAAAGCGTTTAAGAATACATATACCGTTACACATACATATATCTTGCGTCATAGCAAAATATAAATACGCCGCCTATCCGAGAACACCATACAAGTAAATAAATATATCGCAATAACCGTCTTTTCGCAAAGCTCATAAAAAATCGGACTGCAACCTATCATGTCAGTTGCAATCCGATCGACCGTTTATATATTATTTTATTTCGTGCCGAACAAGCGATCTCCGGCATCCCCCAATCCGGGCAGAATGTATCCGTTTTCGTTGAGTTTTTCGTCAAGCACCGCGACGAATATCTTGACGTCGGGATGCGCGGTCGCGAGCCGCTCGACGCCCTCGGGCGCGGCGATTATCGACATCTGGCGTATATCTTTGCAACCCTTGCTTTTAAGCAGGTCGATCGCAGCGGCAGCCGATCCGCCGGTAGCGAGCATCGGATCGAGTACGATCGCGCGCATCTTTTCCACGCCTTCCGGCAGCTTGCAGTAATATTCCTGCGGCTCGAGCGTTTGCTCGTCGCGGTACATACCGATATGTCCTACCTTAGCCGTCGGGAAAAGCGTGTGTACGCCGGGGACCATGCCGAGTCCCGCGCGAAGTACGGGAATGACCGCAACGGAATTTTCCGGGATCATTTTCTGCTTGCATTTTACGAGCGGCGTTACGACGTCCACTTCGTGTGTGGGCAGATCTTTGAACGCCTCGTATGTCAACAGCATCGTTATCTCTTCCACAAGCTCGCGGAAATCTTTTGTACGTGTTTCGACCGAACGCAATATCGCTATCTTATGGCTGATAAGCGGATGGTCGAGGATCGTCACGTTATCGAATTTTTTCATCTGCATTTTCCTCTCGTGATCTATTCCGTTTTATCTTCCGCCGATGCGGGTTCCGTTACCGTGTCGGGGACTGTTTCGTCAGCGACTGCGTTTACCGTCTCGTTAGTTTCGGACGTTTCGCCGACATCCGACTTTTTGTTCTTAATATTGACAAGCAAGTTTGTAAGGATACCGAGAATAAGCGCGCACGCGACCGATGTGATCGTAACTTTGCCTATAGTAAGCACCATGCCGCCGACGCCTGCGATCAGTATTACGCAAACCGTGAACAGATTGCGGTTTTCGTTGAGATCGACTTTCTGTATCATCTTGAGACCGCTGACCGCTATAAACCCGTAAAGCGCGATACACACGCCGCCCATGACGCATTTGGGAATGCTTGCAAGGAAGAGCGTGAACGGCGCTATGAACGCAGAGAGGATCGCCATGCACGCAGTTACGAATATCGTTATGACCGACGCGTTGCGCGAGATAGCCACGCAGCCGACCGATTCGCCGTAAGTCGTGTTGGGGCAACCGCCGAAGAACGCGCCCGCGATCGAACCGACGCCGTCGCCGAGAAGCGTGCGATGAAGTCCGGGATCTTTGAGAAGATCGTGTTCTATTATGGACGAAATGTTCTTGTGGTCGGCAAGATGTTCGGCGAACACTACGAACGCGACCGGTATGTACGCGACCGCTATCGTGCCGATGTACGCGCCGACGGACCCGTTCTTGCCCGCGACATATCCGCCCTTGAACGCTTCGATAAACGCGAAGTCAGGATACCAGGCTTCCGGCGTGCCGAGCGTTTCGAACGGAGTGAAATCGATGACGCGCAGCATCTCCGCACCCTCGATATAACTGAATCCCGTGAAGATAGCAGCTACCGCATAGCCGGCAAGTATGCCGAGAATAAACGGTATCATCTTGGTCATCTTCTTGCCGTAGACCGAACATACGATAGTCACACCGAGCGTAACGAGTCCGCAGAACAGAGCGATGAACGTATTCGCGTAAGGCACGGATACGACGTTCGGGACTATCGTCTCGACTTTATCGACAATGTCGATGATAGTGCCGTCGATGATATCGTGCATTGCGCTGCCGCTCATAAGATCGCCTATCGCATTACCGGCAAGCGAAAGACCGATGATCGCGACCGTAGGTCCTATAACTACCGCAGGCATGATCTTGTCGATCCATTTGACGCCCGCAAATTTGACTACGACCGCGATTATCACATAAACGATACCTGCAAACACCGCGCCGATAAGAAGTCCCAAATATCCGAGCGACATAGACACGCCGCCGGCGAACGCCGCGCCCATCGATCCCAAGAACGCGAACGAACTGCCCAAGAATACCGGGCTTTTGAATCTCGTAAACAGTAAGTAGACGATCGTGCCGACGCCCGCGCCGAAAAGCGCCGCCGAAGGTTGCATGCCGTTTTTGATAATCATAGGCACGGCAATAGTTGCGGCAAGTATCGCCAGGAGCTGTTGCAGCGAAAACAGGAACATCTGTCCTACTTTCATGCTGCTGTTGCCCGGGCGGTCCTTGACGCCGTAGATCATTTCCATAGTTTTATCTCCCGTATTTTATTGAATCCTGCCGAAAAAAAGCAAAATTTTTTTGCCGTTTTACGGCACAATTATTTTGCTATCGGCACAACCTTGTCTATAATAACAGAATCAAACGTCAATGTCAATACTTCGACGTTAAAAAACAAAAATATCGAAAATTTTATCCTGACGTCGACTGTCTGAATGAAAGTGTACAATATCGTAATAGTAAAACATTACGTTGTACAATTCGTAGGGCAGGCAGACCCTTGACCGCCGTTACTTCGATTATTGCTTTGCCATAAGCGGAGCGCAAGGGTCTGCGCTCCCTACAAACATCTTTCTGTTATTGCTTTACGGTAAGCATTTACATTGTGTAATTCGTAGGGCAGGCAGACTCCTGACCGCCGCTCTCTTGTTTATTGCTTTGCCATAAGCGGAGCGCAAGGGTCTGCGCTCCCTACGAAGATCGGTTCTGTAATAGCATTTCGGTAAAACAATGGTGTTATGGAAATTTATAAACAATTGCTTATCGTAAAGCATTTATAACGTGCAATTCGTAGGGCAGGCAGACCCTTGCCTGCCACAACTTCGATTATTGCTTTTCCATACACGGAGCGCATGGGTCTGCGCTCCCTACTAATGTCGTTTCTATAATAGCGTTACGATAAAATAATGGTATTATGGGAATTATAAACAATTGTTTATAGTAACGAAATTTCATTGCGCAATTCGTAGGGAACGACGTCTCGGCGTTCCGTTTGTTATCGTAAAACAATTTTGTTGTGTAATTCGTAGGGCAGGCAGACTCTTGCCTGCCACAACTTCGATTATTGCTTTGCCGTATGCGGAGCGCAAGGGTCTGCGCTCCCTACGAACATCTTTCTGTTATTGCTTTACGATAAAATGCAAATATGTTATTGTCGACAGTCATTCTTATAATTCGCACTCTTTGAAAATAAAAAATCACGGAACGATATTTGCATCTGTCGTCCCGTGACATTTGATGTTTATTAACGTCGCTACCTTGCACATATCAAAGTATCGCTTTGTAACCCATGCCGCGCACCGTTACTATCTTGTCGCGGTAATTCTCGCCCAGCGATTTTCTGAGCATCTTGATATGCGTATCTACGGTGCGATCGTCCCCGTAATAATCGAAGCCCCAGATCTTATCCAAGAGTTCCTGACGCGAAAACGCTTTGCCGTTGTAGCGCGCGAGCAAAAACAACAATTCGCATTCTTTGGGCGTCATGGGAATACGCTTGCCCGATATAAACACGGCACAGCCCGCAAAATCTATAACGAGATCGCCCGACACCATTTTGTCTTCGCTTATAGCGCCCCTGCGCATGATTGCGGCGGCACGCGCCATAAGTTCTTTCGGACTGAACGGCTTGGTCACATAATCGTCCGCACCCATTTCGAATCCGTGGAGTTTATCGTATTCTTCCACACGGGCGGAAAGCATGATTATAGGAGTCTGCTTCATTTTGCGGATCTCTTTGGTCGCGGAAAATCCGTCCAGCTTGGGCATCATCGCGTCCATGATTATCATGTCGAAATCCTGTTCGCGGGCTTTGCGCACAGCGTCCATGCCGTCGGATGCAAATTCGGTTTCGTAACCTTCGAACTTGCAATATTCCTTAATGATTTGGCGAATACCTTGTTCGTCGTCCGCTATGAGAAATTTAGCCATAACTCCTCCTTCTTATGTAGTAAAAACATTCTACACAAGAATTATGTAAATTGCAAGCTATTACGGTATCATTATTGTGAAATGATATGTCAAAACTCACACATGGTGCTTAAAAAGAGCGGATAGCATGCAATCGGCGTTATTATTCGGTCGTTCGTTTACAGAGTTAACCTATATTGATCGCGCTCAATATTTTTGTCAGGATCGTAACTATAAAGTAGCTCGCAAGCACGACGGTCGACACGAAACAGAACTGAGTGAAATCGATCTTTACTATACCTATCGTAGGCATCACGTACAGGAACGCTATCGTAACGGCTATGACCGCAAGCATGAGCACTATTCTGAACGCATTAAACGGCTCGCACTGTTTGAACAGCACCATCATACCCACACACGTTATCGTTATCACCATCATGCAGATAAGTTCGGGCGGATACGCATCGCCCGTCGTCGCCATCGGCATAAATATGTTATACATATACATCGCCATAACGCCCAGCACGAGCGCTATACCGCCCGGCACCGCCCGTGACGTTACGTTTGACAGGAACTTGCCGCGAATGATATTTTTATTCGGCTGCAACGCCAGGAAGAAAGCGGGTACGCCTATAACGCACGTTTCTAGCGCCATGAGATTGTTTGTTTTAAGCGGATACGTCTTTTGCATCGCCAGGAATATTATCGTAAGCACGACGGACATAAAAGTCTTCATAAGGAACATCGCGCTCGACGACTGGATATTGTTGACTACGCGCCGTCCTTCCATAACGACGTCAGGCATGGACGTAAAGTCGTTATTAAGCAAAACCAAGTGGCTGACGTTTCTCGCCGCCTCCGCACCCGACGCCATGGCTACAGAGCAATCGGACTCGCGCATGGCGAGTATATCGTTTACGCCGTCGCCGGTCATGGCAACGGTATGGTTCTTCGCTTTGATCGAACGAACGAGCAACCGTTTCTGCTCGGGCGTTACCCTGCCGAATACGGTATATTTATTGGCAGCTTCGATGACGTCCTGATCGGAAAAGCCTTCGAGCGATACATACATCTCGGCATGTTCTACGCCGACGCGGCGAGCGACTTCCGAAACCGTTATGGGATTGTCGCCGGAAATGACTTTAACGGATACGTCATTCTCCTTGAACCATTTTATAGTTTCTATCGCGTCCTCGCGAATATGATCTTCTATGACCAAAAGACAGACCGGGCGACGCACGGCGGGCAGTTTTTCGCCCGTGATCTCCGCCGGGGAGTGCGCAAGCACCATTACGCGGAATCCGTTCGCCGCATTTTCGTTTATCAGCTTTTCAATACGCACGCCCATGTCTTTGAGTACGAACTCCGGCGCGCCGAGCATGAACGTACCTTCGCCCTCGAACGAGACCGCCGACAGTTTGCGCTGCGACGAGAACGGCAATACCGCAGTCGGATTCAAAGCCTTGCTGTATCCGAATTTATTGGCAAGCGCCAGCGCCGTCTGGTTGTTATCGCCGGTCGCTGATAGCATCGATCCGATTATCTCTCCGATATTATGTTCGCTCTCGAAACCCTTGATCTCTATGACGTTGTTAACTTCCATCGACCCGTCGGTGATAGTCCCGGTCTTATCGAGACACAGCACGTCGACGCGCGCGAGCATTTCTATACAGTACAAGTCCTGAACGAGCGTTTGTTTTTTGGCAAGCCGCAGTACGGACGCCGCCAAAGCAAGAGTCGTCAACAGGAACATACCCGACGGAATCATTCCTATCACCGACCCCGCCGCACCGGTTATTATCTTGTTCCAATCTTCGTATGTCGCGCTCTGCCCTACCGGTACCACGTCGCGATATCCCACCCACACGGACAGCGCGCCGAGTACGATTATAAACGGCGACAGCGCTTTGATTATGAGCTTAATGGAATTCATAAGCTCGCTCTTGGGCTTTTTGTACTTTTTGGCATGCGACGTGAGCGTTTCGACATAGTTTGCCGCACCCACCTTTTCCACGCGCGCCACGACCGACCCACTGCTTATAAACGAACCGCTGTAAAGCATATCGCCGACGCGCTTTTTTACAGGCTCGCTTTCACCCGTAAGCATGGATTCGTTGACCTCGCACTCGCCTTTAACGACTATGGAATCGGTACATATCTGCTTGCCGAGATCGAAACAGATTATATCGTCGAGTACGACGTCGCACGTCGGAATGACCTTGCGCTCGCCGTCGCGTATTACTACCGCACTCGGCGCCGAGACAAGCGAAAGCTTGTCGATCTTCATCTTGGATCTTATTTCCTGGAATATGCCGAGTATTATGTTAGCCGTTATGATAACTATGAAAAACAACTGAGTAAAGCCCGCACCAACAATGAGAAGCGCCGCGGCGACTGTGAATGTGAGTACGTTGAAGAACGTGAATATGTTTGACATGAAAATAGAAAGATAGCTCTTTCCGCTCTTCTTTTTGACGAAGTTATCGTAACCCTGTTCGGCACGCGCCTCGGCGACTTCGGATGACAGTCCCGATTCCGGATCGGGATCGTAGCGTTCCGCAAGCGTAAGGTCCACCGTTTTTTGTCTGCGGCGTTTGCCGGAACGCCTGCGCGCCGCCGCAGCTTCGCGGCTGAGCATGGTGTTATCTATCGTCATGGATTTATGATAATAGCCGGTAATAGGTTCTTCGGTTATATCGTCGTCGAAAACCGATTCGTCTATTACCGATCCCACCGTTCGACTGCCGGGGTCCGGTTCCGGCGATTTATCGTATTCGCCGTCCTTTGTCACTATGCGTGCGGCTTGCTTTTTCGCAGGCGCGCGGCGCTTTGTCTGCGGAGTGACAGTATTCGATTCGACCGCCGCGACTTCTTCCGATACGACGCTATCCGTTGTTGAATCGGGTTCCGCGCTCGGAGTTGTCGTACGCTTGGTTTTGGTGACCGTTTTGGTAGCGGTCGTTTTCTTGCTTTTTTCCTGCATACTCTAAGTATAGCATAATTTTAAAATTTGTCAACGTTACGCAACGAATTTTTTCAATACGACGCCCAATACCGCGCGCAACAGCAGTTCGGCGACAGCGGCGAACACCACCGCGCATATAACGTACGCCACGAGCATTTCGGGCTGCAGATATATTTGCGACAGTTTCATCAGCATACCGAGACTGCTTGCAGTCTGTGCGAGTATCTCGGCGCCTATAACCGCCTTTACATTATAAGAAAATGCCGACGCGATATTTTCGGCAAGCCCGCCGGCAAGGTACGGGAACCACAAGACCCGAAAAGTCTGCCATTTCGTCGCGCCGCACAATCGGCATATTTCTTTAAGCTCTGTCGGTGCAGACGATATTCGAGACTTCGCGGACGAATACATTATCGGGTATATTACGGTCACGCCGAGTATTACCGGTGCGCCGTCCGGACCTGCGGACAAAATGAGTATAAGCGTCACCGCAACCGCAGGCAACGACCTGATCGCCGACAGGATCGGTTCGATTATCCTTCCGAACGTATAAAACGATACGGAAAAATAAAACGTCACGATAAAAAGCACGAATGCGACAGCGAAACCGATTACGCATCTTATACCCGTTCCGCCGAGTCCCGACCAGAACTCTTCCGTTTCGAAAACGACCCCGAACGAGCGAAAAGCCGCGCCGGGGCTCGGTACGATGAATTCCGAATCGACGGCAACGGACGCAACGTACCAAACCGTGAGTACGATTGCGATCGCCGCCGCGACGAATAAAATATCGGTCAAAACTCTTTTCTTTATTGTTTTCATTATCGTTACAATACGAATGCGCCTTTAAATTACTTTGTGCAATTCGTACAACATGCCGCAAAGCATTTGTGTTATGTAATTCGACAAGCATACCCTTGACCGCCGCTCCACGATTTATTGCTTTACCGCACACGGAGCGCAAGAGGTCTAAAGCTCCATGCGAAAGGAATTATGCATTCCCTATTTGTCATTTCGACCGAAGCGCAAGCGGAGCGGAGAACTCTCACTCACAAAGTGTGTTCCTATTTTATGAGATTTCTCGACAAGCTCGAAATGACACAAGGGGCGGCAATCTGACGTTCTTTTATGCAAAGCATTTTCATCATGTACTTCGTAGGGCAGGCAGACCGTCTGCCACTTCATGGTTTATTGCTTGTCCACACACGGAGTGCCAGGGCGTCGCTCCCTACGAACATCGAACCGATTATTACCTTACGATAAGCTATTACATTGTGTAATTCGTAGGGCAGGCAGACCCTTGCCTGCCGCTTCACGATTTATTGCTTTGCCGTCAACTAAACACAGCGCGGTTTACAGCTCCCGCGCGCATGGGTCATACCGCCGAATAATAGAACCCGTCGGCAGGCACTTTGGCGAGCGCGGTCGTGCCGTTCCCCACTTCCAGCTTCGTCAGCATCTCGAAAAATACGGTGCAGTCCTCACGCATGTCCTCGGCGGAAACGGTGCGGATATTACAATTCTTAACAATTCCCGGAGTCAGCGACGTGAGCGACGACGTGCCGTTCATATGTTTTTTTACGGCGGCGAGCGCTTTATCCGGGTTTTCCTGCGCCCAACCGTCGGACTTTTTAAGCGTGTCGAGAAAACCGTCGACATACGCCTTATCGTTTTTTACGAGCGAACTTTTTGCGACGAGACAAGCCTGCGGATATCCGCCGTCGAACGTTGCCTCCCATTCTTTTTGCATATCGACGGCTATTGGCTTGCCCGAGTTTGTAGCGGCAGGTTCGCCTACGAGCGCGTAATCGAGCTTGCCCGTTTTAAGCAACGGCATTATACCCGTCGCGTCGTCTGCGTAATACAAGGCGACCTTGCCGGCAATACCCTTTACTTTCCCGTCATCCATTTCGGTCGTGCGCTCGTACGCTAAATTTATCTCATCGAACAACATGCGCATGGTAAGATCGGGAACGTTGCCGGCGCCGATAACGCCGAGCGTGTGACCGACAAGTTCCTGCGGTTCGATCTCCGTATCGGCGTCGCCGCCGACGATGAACAGATTGCCGTGCGTATTGACCGAAAGCATTACTATTCCGACGCCGCGATTGTAAAGCGTAGCCGCCGCGTT
>CAJUQF010000001.1:16586-46031 GCA_910588315.1 uncultured Christensenellaceae bacterium
CCCGCCTATTTCGGTCGCCGTCACGACCGTAAAGTCCGTACCTTTATAACCGGAATCCATCATCGCAGACAACGCGATCGCCGGCGCGCCGTCCGGCATATAAACGTGAACGATCGTATCGGCATCACCGTCGCCGCACGCAGCAAGCGGCACGCTCAGCGTCGCGGCGGACATGAAAGCCATAAGTTTAGTCAATATTTTTTTCATGATATATCTCCTTGAAATTAAATTCGTTTTTAATAAATTAGTACGTTACCGCGCCATATAAAACACGCAATCTTTATCGCGTCGTCAATCCGTGCGTCGCGCACGACGAACATGTAGAGAAAATCTAAAGCAAGACGCCGCGTAACGGACCGTTATAAGACCGATTAGCGAAACAAAGCCTTTGCGTCGACTCCCGATATTTTCCCTATCTTGCCGGTGAGCGCATTGATGGCGTTAAGCGGCGCGTCGAGAACGAGAGTTATCGCGTTTACGCCGCGGTCTTTCATAGGCAGACCCATGCGACCCAAAACATACGGCGCGTATTCGTGAAGCACGGCGTTTACGCTTTCCACGGAATCGAAGTCCGATACTATTATTCCGATGATCGCTATGCGTGATGTATCTTGTTGCATAAAAAAACTCCTTCGAATCCGAAAGAGCATAAAACGGCAAGGCAAAAACGCCGGAAAATTCTTATCGTTGCCGTCTTTGCCGTCAGTTCTCTTTCGGTTCAGACATCGATATTATACGCTTTGCCGCTCATTGTGTCAAGCGTTTCCGCCGGTAAAGACGGCGTTTATTGTATTAGTAACGCGCTTGATCGCATCGACGAACCGACGATAAATGCACGAGCGTCAACATTACGCTTTACTTATGCGTCACAAAATAGTATAATCGTTTTACAATATATTGCGAGGTGAAAGATGTCACAAGTAAAAAGAATGTTGAGCGGCAAACTGTACTGCTGCGCCGTTCCGGATAAAGAACGTGAAGAGATGTACGAACGCCGCGTAAAGTTCATGGACGAATTCAATGCGACCGGCTACGGCGATTTTAAAACGCGTGAAAAACTCGTGCGAGATATATTCAAGCACGTCGGCAGCAACGTTATGATAAACAAACCGTTTCTATGCGATTACGGTTGCAATATCTCGGTCGGCGATAATTTTTACGCCAATTTCGACTGCATAATTCTGGACGTCAACGAAGTCGAGATCGGCAACAACGTCATGTTCGCGCCGCGCGTATGCGTCTATACCGCCGGTCATCCGATCGACAAAGACGTGCGCAACGCGCTGTTGGAGTACGGCTATAAAGTCAAGATCGGCAACGACGTGTGGGTGGGCGGCAATACAGTCATCAATCCGGGCGTCACTATCGGCGATAACGTCGTCATCGGTTCCAATTCCGTAGTAACAAAAGACATTCCGTCGAACTGCGTCGCGGCAGGAAATCCTTGCCGCGTCATAAGAAAGATCACTGACGATGACAAACGATTTTGGGAAGAACAGGCTCTGGATTTCTATAACGACTCGAAAAAGTAAAACGTTTTACGTAGATCATATATTAAAACGGTATATGCCGCTTATTAGACACAAAAAAGCGCCGATTCTTAGTCCGGAAACCAAGAAACCGACGCTTTTGGAGCTTCCGGGCGGAATGCCCGCAACAAAGCGGGCGGGCTTTGCGACAAGTATTATCTTCTCGATTTTACTCTCTTATAATTGTTGTTTTTCTTTATTTTAGTATTTATCGGCACAAGCGCCTAGCGAACCGTGTGGTAAAATTACTCTTTCGTTCTATTTTGCTTTTCTTCGCACCACACGGTCGAGCTACCTCAGTACTTTAATACCCCTATCGGCAACGCCGATAGGGGTATTGGAGCTACTGGGCGGACTCGAACCGCCGACCTGCTGATTACGAATCAGCTGCTCTACCAACTGAGCCACAGTAGCATAATATTGATTTGTTTGTTTGAGTTTATTGCACCACTTAAATAATCAACCGATTTAATCGAGTCACAGTCGTATGTTAAACAAACGAACATGTGATACGCAATAAACGAACTGCGCCAAACGCAAATAAATTGTAGCACATGCGATCGTCTTTTGTCAAGGATTTTATTCTACTTTCGCGTTTATGAAACAATTTAACTTCGAACGATCTATCAGCTATCGATAATTATGCTGTTTTCGCAGCCGCGAGCAATTTGGCTTTAGCCGTCGGCTCCGGAGACACGTTCAAATAAGCCGCAAGCCTATTGAACTCGTTTTCTATCATATCCGTTTCATCAACCGTCGCGACATGATCGCGCTCGAACCAAAAGTTTTTCATAATAAGCTGTGACGATTTTTTATCGACGATCGGTTCTATCCTGCCGATAAATCGATCGCCGATAAGTACGGGCAACACATAATAACCGTACTTACGCTTTGCCGGCGGGACGTACACTTCCCAGCTATAATCGAAATCGAAAATATTATTTACCGTTTTTCTATCCCACAGCAAATTATCGAGCGGCGCGACAAAAACGGCGCGATCGAGTTCGATCTGAGCAAAAAATTTCATGTCGCACGAATTTATGTAATACACATTGTTTTTGCCTTTGACGTCCGCAACGGTGACGGGTATCAACTCGCCGAGTTCCACAAGCTCGTTTACAGTTTTTGTTCTTACTGCGGTTTCTTCCAAATATGCGCCCAACCATGCACCGCCGTTTTGCAGACGCGCCGCGCCGACGGCGGATATTCTTCGCTTTGTATACCAACGCAAAAATTCTTCTTTATCTGTGAATGCGTTATTGTCGGCTGTCTTGCCTATGAGCCGCTCCGTAAGATCGAAGGATTTGATCACACCTTTCTTTTCGGCAACGCAAATCTTGCCGGCATTCCAAAGATATTCGCAACATACTCCTGCGACTCGCGCGTTTCCCCAACCGCCGCGATTAGTCTTAGGCGACGGGATGTCGGACGCAAAAGTCGCGCCATGCTCGACGATATACGAATATACGTCATCGGTATAAGCATGACAATCCTCCTGTCCGCGCCACCGCATTATCTGCTCGTATCGCGTCGTGCAATCGTCCCGCACGTATCCGAACTTTTCGAACTCGGCGGTCCTATATATGCACATCACTTTATCCCAACCGTCTACGAGCCGACGCGTTTTATATAATGCGTCAAACAAATCGGCACGCGAAACGCGTGAGTTGCGCGCAAACATCACAAGCTCGGCATTCCGACCCGTAACGTTGAGCGGATCGAACTGCACAGACCGTAAACGATCGAATATCGCGTCGACAGCATGCTCTGCGGTCAAATCGAAAAATTCGTTAAAGCCGTGGTAGTTTACAAAAAATCGACGCAATTCATTTTTCGAGACCGTTATATTTTCGTTATTGTATTCGTTCATAAAAAATCGGTCGGCTTTGCCGACCGTATGTAACTACAGTTCCGTTCTTCTGCCGAGCGCCTGCGAGAGCGTAACGCTGTCCGCATACTCGAGTTCAGAACCCATAGAAATACCCTGTGCAATCCTCGTTACTTTTATCCCAAGCGGTTTGATGAGTCTTGCCAAATACACCGCCGTCGCTTCGCCTTCCACGTCCGGATTGGTAGCGATGATCACTTCTTCCACGCCGGATAGTCTCGTCATCAATGTTTTGATATTGAGATCGTCGGGCGTTCTGTTATTCATCGGCGAGAGCGTGCCGTGAAGTACGTGATATACCCCGTTGAACGCGCCCGTTTTTTCAACGGCGGTCACATCTTTGGGATACGCTACGACGCAGATCTGTTTACTTTGCCGCGACAAACAGATATCGCAAACATCCGAATCGGTAAAATTACCGCACTGCGAACAAAGTTTTACGCTATGTTTTACTTCTTTCAGAGACTCGCAAAACTCCTCGACTTCCCGATCGGTCAAATCTATGACCGCATAAGCGTAACGCAATGCGGTTTTTCGTCCCACGCCCGGCAACATTGAAAATCTGCTCGCGAGCGTCGCTATGCTTTGAGGTTCTTTCATTTACATGCCGAGCTGAGAAAGCGGGCTGTTCTTTACAAGTTCTTCCGCCTGAACGTACGCTTCGTTGGTCGCGGCGACTATGAGATCCTCGAGCATTTCAACATCGTCGGGATCGACGACTTCGGGTTTGATCTCTATACCGAGAAAACGCTTGCTGCCGGACAGCGTGACCGTGACCGCGCCGCCGCCCGCCGTACCGGTAACTCTGGCGTTTTCCAAGTCTTCCTTGGCTTTAGCCATTTGTTCCTGCAACTGCTGAGCCTGACGCATCATCTGCTGCATATTCATTCCGCCGCCACCCGGGCCTCTGTAACCGCCGAACCGTGCCATATTGACTCCCTATCAGTCTTCCCAAAGATCGGAGAAGTTTTCGGTGTAAATTTTGGAATACTTATTGTAGTTGTACGAAAGAATGTTGTTTTCCCAAGTATTGTAAGCCGCGCTCTCGCGGTTGGACTTTATGGGCTGTTCCAAAAGGTCGTAGTAAGTTTCCGTACCGGACGGCGAAGTCGTCGCATTGAGATCGACCGCGCCCTTCTTTATCTCGGACGCGAAATACATGATATGCACACCGTAATCTGTGACGACCTTTTCGTAATATACCTGACCGACTTCGAGATTATCGAACATATATCTCGACGCATCGGCAAATTCCTGCATATACGATTCCTCTTCGCCTTCGTCGAGTTTGTATTTGACTATATAGCCCTTGTCGTTGCCGAATGCGCCGGGGTCGGTATTGTAGAGATAGATCAAATCGTTAAACGCGTCGTTTGCCGCTTTGACGGACGATTCCTTGGGCAACATGACGGAACGAACGTGCATCATGACCTCGTCCACCGACATGGGCTTACTTAAATCGTTTTCGCCGTCTTTATGCGGATAGCATACTATCGCATCGACAAGATCGGCACGGAACGCTTCGATCCTGTCGTTCTTTTCGTCTTCCTGCAAATTCTTGATATCGGGGCGGTTCTTAAACTCTGTGAGCGCCGCGGTCTGTTCGTCGGAGAACGGAAGAAGTATGTGCTTGACATAGAAATAATTGACGGTCGGATGATAAAGCACCGTGGTCGAACTGCCGTTTATAGCCGTATTGTAAGCCGCTATATCGGCATCGTAAAGTTTCTGCTGTTCGGCAACGGTCGCACGATACAAATCGACCACTTCGCCGTAACTGACGTCAACGCCTTCAGACAGCTCGGTCTGCATCGCGGATATCTTCTGCGAACGCTCGAGCGACTCGCCGCTGAGATAGTACATGATATAGCCGAACTCGCCGTCGCTTTCCGACATGGGATATTTATAATCCGCGATGACCGGATACACATATTCTATGCCCTGAGTGTCGATAAGGTTATCGATAGCTTTCAACTCGTTGTTTATTTTTGTCTTGAGCCATTTGCGCTCGGGCTTGTCCAAACGAAAATCGTCTTTTACTCGCGACTCGATAAGCGCGAGAAAACGACGCATGGCTTCTCTGTCCAAAGAGCGCTCGTCATCGGTGCCGTTGATCCCGGGCCACTTGACGCGTGAAGGATTCCACGGTTCCGGATCGGTCTTACCGTCATCATCGTCGTCGGCATCGTCGGTAGGATCGGGTTTTACGGGGAACGTTGTGGAATTCTCGGAGTCCGAAGAAGAACCGTCAGTTACGATCTGCTCTTGGTCGCGCTCGTCGAGAATGGTATTTTTAAGCGATAGAAGCGTATTGTCGATAATGGAATACAGGTTCTGTTTGATGGTATTCTGCTCTTTTATGCCCCACTCAACCTTGTCGCTTTCGATAAGCGCATCGACTTCGTTGGTCACAAGCTCTACGCTGACAAGCATGCGCACCGCATAATTGTAAAGTCCTTTCGGATCACCTTGAAAATTTTGCGCGAGCGAGCTTGCATTGCTGTTTACATAATCGATAAGATCCTGCTTGTACACCGTTTTCTTTTTGGTAGTGTATGTGTAATCTTTCGCTTCGACCTTATTCTCGCCGTTTTCGCCTTCGGTCTCGACAAGAACGGTGTTCACTATTTCGTACGACTTGACCGTAGCGATCTCCTGCTGCATGTCACGCTCGTAATCGTGAGTAAAAAACGAACAGCCGCAAAGCGCGAACGCCGCGAGCGCAAAAGTCAATATTCCTGTTACTATACGTTTAAACACTTTATAGACACCTATACCGATTAAAGTAATTTATATTATACTAAAACGAGCCGTAAAAATCAAACGTTTTAAATATGTTTTTGCCAATATTTGCTTTTTTATTCGGTTTTACGCGATCGTAACCGTTTTGATGACTATAGGATCGAACGGCACGTCCGAAAAATACTGCCACTTTCCCGTTTTCGCCTTGCCGTACTTGATAGCGACTTTCAAGCTTTCTTCGTCCGCGCACTTGCCGAACGCCGCATACTCGCCGTCGAGAAAAGGCGTATCCGCAACGCAGATAAAAAACTGCGACGACGCGCTGTCCTTGACGGCGGTACGCGCCATCGAGATCGTACCCTTGACGTGCTTTATCGGGTTGTTCACCCCGTTGCTGTTAAACTCGCCTTTGATCGTGCCGGCTTGTTTTTGGATAAGTCCTTGATGCTCG
Source organism: uncultured Christensenellaceae bacterium (assembly GCA_910588315.1). Taxonomy (GTDB): domain Bacteria; phylum Bacillota; class Clostridia; order Christensenellales; family Pumilibacteraceae; genus Anaerocaecibacter. Next base: position 23,197 of record CAJUQF010000001.1, read on the forward strand.
TCGAAAACGAATCCGCCGCCCTGTATCATAAACTTGTCGATGACGCGATGAAAGCACAGTCCGTCGTAAAAACGAGCTTTGGCAAGCTTGACGAAGTTTGCGACCGTTATCGGCGCGACATCGGGATAAAGTTCGAGGTTGATGACGTTGCCGTCTGCGAATTCTATTTTCGCTTTGATTTCGTTTGCCATGATATTATCTCCTACTACATTGGATTATTTGTTTTGCGATCGGTAAGGGCGGCTTTTTGCGCTCTGTCGAGCGCGCGCAGGACTTCCTCGACGCGCGTCGCGCGATTGACTTCGTCCCTTAGCGTTTTACCGCCGCACATACCCTTGAAGTAATGCACGAAAAACTTCCGCGCCTGATTGACCGTATATCTGTCGTCGAAATATTTTTGCGATAATTCCATATGCCGCCGCGCGACTTCGAACGGGTCCGCCGTACCGCCCGAAAACACCGCGGGATTTGCCAAAGCCGCACGACCTATCATGACTCCGGCAAAAGGCTGCACGGTTTCGACGCTTTTGATATCGCCGTTGACGATGACCGGTATTTTGCTTTTCTCCGCCAGCTTGACTATTTCCGAATAGTCGGCGTTACCGGCATAACGCTGTTCGGCATACCTGCCGTGTACCGCTATCGCCGCCGCTCCGGCATCGATCACGCTATCCGCAAGCTCGACAAGCCGCGGCGCGCCGATCTCGTAACCCAATCGAGTCTTGACCGTTATCGGCTTATCCGTGGCATTTTTCAAAGCCCGCACTATCGCGCCTGCGTTCTCCGGCGAACGCATGAGCGCACCGCCGTCGCCGTTCTTGACTATCTTAGGCATAGGACAGCCCATATTAACGTCTATTATATCGCTTTTCACGACGGTCGCCGCGCGTGCAAAATCGTCCGGGGCGCTGCCGAACAACTGCACGCAAGACGGACGTTCGTTTGCGGCGGTACGCATCAATATATCGGTTGCCGCATTGCCGTGAACGAGCCCGCGGACCGATACCATTTCGGTAACGGTAAGTCCCGCGCCGTAAGACACGCACAGCTCTCGAAACGCTATATCGGTATAACCCGCCATCGGCGCAAGCACGCCGCCGGCAATAGTAAATTTACCTATGTTAAACGACATTACAGCGACGCTATTTTGTTCTTGACGAGCTTGTTGAGTTCGACTTCCGCATCGCCGCCTTCGTCGGCTATAAGCTCGGCGCAAGCGCATATCGCCTCGGCATAATGCTTGCCCGAGATCGCTTTTTTCAGTTCTTGTTCCGGCGATATATCCGCGCCCGCTTTTTTGAGTTTTTTATAAGTCTTTTGGCAGAGCAGAAGCGACGGGAAATTATCCGGAAGTTTGCTTAACTGCGTCTTTACGCTGTCGTAATTTTTTTCGACCGCCTTTGCTTTTTCCCACAGTACGAGCGCTTCGTCGGCATTACCCGCGCTGTCAGACCCGAATATAAACGTATGTCTGCCGATAAGCTTTTTGCAAAGCTCGTCGCATACGTCGTCGAAATCGAACTCGCCGCTCCGACGCGAAATGTCCGATTGCAGCACAGACTGCAACAGCACGTCGCCGAACTCTTCGCGCATATTGGCAACGTCGCGCTTATCGATCGCGTCCACCGCCTCGTACGCCTCTTCTATCATGTTGATGCGTATACTGTCGTGTGTCTGTACCTTGTCCCAAGGGCATCCGCCGTCCTCCCACGTCAGTCTGTCTATGACGCGCAGAACATCGGCGACGTTGTAACGCTTTTTCGCAAAAACGGGTTGCGCCGCGATCTCTATCTCGACGGCATTTTCGAGCGAACTTATCGAAGTTTTATTGCCGTCCGCAACTATATCGACGTCGCCGTACGTACGCATAAGCTTGCGCTTGACCGCCGCCGTATCGGTTATTTCACATACCTTTATCGCTATATTCGTGTCGATGACCGGCAGCGTCAAAAAATTCTCCTGATCTACGATCAAAATGTTCTTCATTTCGTAATTTCCTTTGCCAATGATTCGAGATGCGCTTTTATTTTGGCGCACACGTTTTTCAATGCCCCGTCGTCGAACGGGCTTTTAAGTTTCGCGTCATGCGCGAGCGTCGCTATATCTTTGGTACCGCCCGCATCGACGAGACGCAAATATCTATCGAGCGCGTCATCGAAATCTACGGTCGCCTCTTCGCCGAACTGCAATGCGAGACATGTGGACAGACAGTAGTCTATATAATAAAACGGCGACTCGTAAATATGTTTTTGATATTGCCATCTGCCGCCGACGTTAATGAACGGAATATCGCGCATGTCGACGTACGGGCGAAACTCGCTCTCGAGTTTCAACCACAGTTTTCTGCGATCTTCCGGCGTCATGTCCGGTTTTTCGTAAACGAGCTGTTGGTAATAATCCACTATCACGCCGTACGGCAAAAAGTTTATCGCGTCGAATATCTGCTGATACGTCGCTTCAGCCGCGTGCTCGCCGTAAAATCTGTCGTTGTATCGGTTGCAAAGCGCTTCCATGCTCATGGAATGAGTCTCTGCGGTCTCCATGCCGCCGAAAAAAAGATCCGCGTCGATCTTGTTGTCGTAAGCGCGTTTGAACGCGAAAGCATGACCGAATTCGTGCGTCAGCACTCCGACGTCGTCCATCGTACTGTTGAAGTTTGCGAATATAAACGGCTGACCGTAAGCGAAAAGCATTTCCGCGTAACCGCCTCCCATTTTGCCTTCGCGCGAAATATAGTCGAACGCCTCCGCATCCTTCATTTGCTTGAAAAACGAACCGAGCAGGGGCGACATGTCGTCATACATGTTTTGCGCCGCGGCAAAAAGCGTATCCGCGTTACCTACTGGATCGATATTGCCGCCGGCAATGTAGTTGTCGTTGTCGTAAAGATGTATTTTATCCATACCGAGCCGAGCCGCAAGCTCGCCTTTAAGTGCGGATAACGCCGGAACGACGTCGGTCAACACCGATTCGCGAAAAACTTTTATCTGCTCTCTGCCGTATCCGATGTGTCCGATGCGCAGATCGCCCATTTCGACGAAACTGTCGAATCCCATTTTTTTTGCCATGCGGTCTCTTACCTTGACCATGCGATCGAAAATATCGTCGAGCTTATCCTGCACGGCGAGCAGCGTCTCGCCGATCACTGTAAACGCTCTTTTGCGCACCGCGCGATCTTTGTCCTTACAAAACCCGTGCATTTCGGAAAGAGTAACGTTCTTGCCCCGCCACGGATATGTGATCTCGGCAAGAAGTTTGTCGTATTCAGTGACGAGTTTATTCTCTTCCACGCAATCGCCTATAATACGCTCGTCCATGACTTTAAGCGACGCGCGCATATTACGAACGATAATCGGGTTGATCAGTTTTTCTATTTCGTTTATGAACCGCGACGACACTATCGCGCGCGTAAACTCTGTATTGCGCGCGGAAAGACGAGGCAGGTTCTCGTCGTAATAATCATGCTCTGCGGCATAAAATCCGTCGCGCACGTCGAGCGTATGCCTTATCATAGCAAGGTTAACAGCCGTGGTAAACTTATTGAAGTAATCGTTGACGGTATCGCGTATATCGACGATCTCCTGCGCGCTCGAAGCGCATTTGACCTTTTCCGCCGCCGCATCGATATAGTTTATCGCGTCGTTTATATCGACGCGCTTGTACTCGTATTCGCTGATCTTCTTTACCATGCGCAACTATTCTCCCGAAAGATATATATCAATTATAGTAAAACGCCGCGCAAATGTCAACTTGCACGGCGCATGAATTATAAATGAGCTTTTTGACGCAACAATCAAATACCGTCGAATACAGTAAACGACAGCGGCGACACGGCAATACTTCCCTTGCCTATCTTTGCTTCCTTGCCTGCGGCAAACAGCACCGCGGTCTTTTGCGGCAATTCTACCGAGACGGTCTGCTTGACGCCGAGCGGATTTACTACGACGGTCAGTTTGCCGCGCATGTATACGAGCGGTTCGTCCCCAGTCGCATGCACGAATCGAAAATCATCGGACGCAAACTCGGCACGCGTTTTGCGAAACGACAGAAACTCTTTAAGAAAGTTAAGGAGCGATTTTTTATCTTTGGTTTGCGCCGCGACGTTTACCTGCTTGTCGATATCCGCGGGCAGGAACGTCTTATCCGCAACCGAGAATCCCGCATTTTTATCGGTACTCCATTGCATCGGCGTACGCGAACCGGTACGCGCGAACCCGCACTCCACCGACGGCATATCCTTTACATACTTCATGCCGATCTCGTCGCCGTAATATATAAACGGCACGCCGGGCAAAGTAAACAACGTCGCATAGATAAGTTTGAGCTGATCCTGCGTATAAAACGGCGCGAGCCGCGGCGTATCGTGGTTACAGCTTATTACAGCTATATGCCCCTTGCCGCGCACCGCTTCGAACCACTCCGTAAAACTCTTTGCGATCTGCGCCGCATCTCCGCCGCCGCGGCTGTCGAAATAGCTGTGCTTGTCGCATTCCTCGGCGCGAACCAAAAGATTGTACGGGTTGTTGTGGTGATCGAGCATAAAGTCCGCATGAAACCCTGCGCGTATCGCCTGCGGATTTGCCCATTCCGAAACGAGCACCGCGTCGGGATACTCGCTGTCGAGCATGGCGCGAATTTCCTGCCAGATTTCGCTCGTTGCCGGTTTCTCGCCCGGTCCGCCGTCGTTTTTGACAAGCGAATCCGCCATGTCGACGCGGAACCCGTCCGCACCGCGGTCCAACCAAAACCGCATAACTTTCTTCAGCCATTCGCGCGTAGCGAGCGCCGCATCCGACTTATACGACGCCTGCCAGGACGGGTCGGTTATCTCGTTGAACCCGTAGTTAAGCGCCGGTTGGGTGGAGAAAAAATTGACGATATAATTGCCTTTACGGTTATGCCTGCCGGCTACCGCTCTGTATCCTTCGGGGAAATGCCATTCGTGGTTTGTCCAGATAAAACGGTCGTAAAGCTCGTTTGGCGTATTTTCCGCACTGCGCAAAAAATCGGGGTTCTGCTCGGAAGTATGTCCGGGTACAAGGTCGAGAATGACCTTTATCCCCTTGGCGTGCGCGGTCTTTATAAATTCGTCGAAATCCTCTTCGGTACCGAATCGCGGCGAAACTTTAAAATAATCGCGCACGTCATATCCGCCGTCCATAAACGGCGAATCGTAATGCGGATTTAACCAAATCGCATTGCAGCCGAGCGATTTGATATAATCGAGTTTGCCTGTTATACCTTTGAAATCGCCGTAGCCGTCGCCGTCGCTGTCCATATACGAATTGGGATATATCTCGTAAAACACTGCGGATCTGAGCCATGTCGACATAATAAAAACTCCTTGATTGACTTATCTGTTTAACTTATTAAGACGATCGATACGTTATGACAAAATCTTATTTATCTGCTTTATCCGTTTCGCCTTTCGAATCGGATTTATCGTCGCCCGCCTTTTCGTCTGCGGACTGCTCGCATACGGCATTGCGCTTGGCATTGGCTTTGGATATCTTGATCCCTGTAACCACACACGCCGCAAGCGCGCCTGCGATAACCGCGATAAGGTATATCATGAGCAAGCTGAAATCGAGACTTCTTCTCGTCACGATCGGCGGCTGTACTTGGCGCACGGACGACACGACGAATGTCGTTTCGAAATAATCGGCAATAGTCGAATTTACTTTATTTATGAACAGGCGGGAACTTTCTTCGATCTCGGCAAGATCGCGTTCCGCTGCGGCAAGCAATTTATCGTCGGTCGCCGTCTGATCCTCGAGTTTGGTCAGTCTCGTTTCTATGCTTGCGAGCTGAACTTGATAATCACGCACCTGCCTGTTGGACTCGTCGAGACGGTTTTGATATATATAGTATTCGGGCGGATAAGTGACCGTAACGTTATGCGAACCGTTGGAATCGCTCGTAGACGTATTGGGCTGTATCGCTTTGATCTGCTCGGTGAGCGCCGTTATATAATTTTCGAGCGGAGTAAGCTGGTTTTGTATCTCTATCTTACTCGCTTCGAGATTGCTCTTTGCCAATGCCTTGTCGCGCCAAATATTTCCGGACAACACCGTCGCATTGAACAGCGCGTAATTGCTCTTTAAAATATCGAGTTCGTTCAACAACAGCGAAAACGTCGTATTGTTGGATGCGGACACAAACGTCGGGTTTGCCGTCGCGCGCTCGGTAAGATACTCTTTTACGATATCGAGTTTTGCGGTGTACATATCGTAAATATCCACGAATTCTTTACTCTTGTTGGCAGACTCCGTATATATATCGCTCGGGAACATTCCGGTCACGGAGAATCTGTCTTTGAAGTCGTTGCAATAGCTCATCACTATCTTATCGAGCAGCGCCATCGCCTGATCGTCGGACAGATCGAGCTTGCCGGGATCGGATATCACGATATCGAATCGAGTCGGAAACATAGTGTAGTTACGCAGCCTATTGGCGGCTTCCTTATCGCCGTTTGCCGCCGCTTCTACGAGTTTGACATATTCGTCCGTCTTTACGCCTTCGACTCGCATCGACTCTCTCAATGCGGTTATGCTCTTTATCTTACCGCCGAGATTGGCTTCTTCTACGGCGTCTTTAAGTACCGACATGGATATAATATTATCCGTATCGAGCGCGCCGCCGAACGGATCGAGTCCCTTCTCGATACCGTCGTAAATAAACTCTATGGAAGTCTGCGCGATAGGTTCGGATTTATAAAACACCTTGACGGGCAATGCGACGGCAGTGGTAAGCAGTGCGGCAACTACGGCATAGATCACCAAACGCAACCATGCCTTCTTAAAGAAATAACCCACTTTCTTAAAAGTAATGCCTTCATCTTCCGGTTCGCATTCGTAGATATAAGGTTGTTCCATATGTTTCTCCTTGGTTTGTCGTTTTGATTTTTGTTTTTATTAGTATATCACCGAAACGAATTAAAATCAACAAATTTACAGTCGGGTTTTTAACAGATTGGATTTCTCGATCATCTCGAAACGACAATATCTGTTTTTATAAAGCGATTTTACCGTATAATCGCGCGTCGGACTTGACTGCCGCCGCTTTTATCGTCGCTTTGTTATATGCAAAACACACGAGACTTTATTCTTTATGGAAAATCCGTCCGATGATGCGGACCGACAGGGATACTATACGTGCGCACCGCGCATACTATCACCATGGAAAACATCGTCATCGTAGGCGGGTCGTCCGGTATCGGACTTGCCGTCGTTCAAAATCTCAAGGGCAATAATATAGTCAATATTTCCCGCACTCCCTGTCATGTCGCCGGCGTAAAAAACATCACCGCCGACGTGACGAAAAAGGACGAACTCAAAGCGGCTTTTGCCGAGCTGGAAGACATAGACGCGCTTGTTTACTGCGCCGGAGCGTCGCTTGCCGCGCCTACCGAACTTCTCACGGACGAAGACACGCGATACGTTTTCGACGTAAACATCCTGTCGGCGATCGATTGTATAAAACTCGCTATACCCGCGCTCAGCCAAAGCGATAACGCAAAGATAATAGTGCTGTCGTCGTCCGCCGCCGTTACGCCGATAGCATACGATTCGATATACTCGGCGACAAAAGCCGGACTCGTTTCGTTATGTACCGCGCTGAGACTCGAACTGCCGGAAATAAAAAGCACCGCGGTGATCATCGGCGGCACGCGCACGCAGTTCTCGTTCGAGCGTAAAATATACGACGACTGCGGCGATTATGCCGATCAATTAAAGACGGCGTCCGACGCGCTCATAAAAAGAGAACAGACCGGTTACTCTGCCGATTACGTCGCGAAAAAGATAGTCAAACTAATCGGCAAGGTCAACCCTCCGCCCGTCGTGACCGTCGGGTTTAAAAACAAACTGATGATGTTTTTATATAAAATCATGCCGTGGAGATTAAAACTTTTCGCTTTGCGTAAAACATACGATCTTCAGTGACAATGAATTTATTTAATTCGTATATTACATTCTCCCGACCCCAACCGAACCATTTTTACGGGCAAACTGCGGTCTATACGCCCGAAGCGTCGCTCATAGTACTGTCAAGTACAATTTCACTCCGTTTCGCACGTCTATCCTCGCAATTTGCTCCGTAAAAACGCACCGCGCCCGAAGCGAGGCTGTTTTTGCGCTATTGCAAGGCAAGCGAGCGAAATTGTAGCGGGCTACTATGAGCGAGCTTAACGTAGCAAGAGCCAATAATAGCCCGCTGTCGGGTGTATTCTATTGGGGTCGGGAGAATGTAAATAATTGACATTGTTCTTAATATGTGATACGCTTTTAATTATGAATGTACTCTATTATGCAAGTGTAATAAAAAGGAGAAAAAGCGTATGAATAATTTGATCAAAACGGCAGCGGCGATATCGGCTGTATTCTCTGTTTTTGCGCTCGGCGCATGCAACAGCAGTCCGGGAAACGGCAAAGAAACCGGAGACAGCGGCGACGTATATATCGGCAAGCAGTCCGAAGGTTCTTACTCTACCGCAGTCGAGGCGGCGCAGGCATTTATTGACAACGAACTTTCTGACGGCGATCCTTCGCAAATCGAGATTAAAAGCGCGGTCAAAACAGCCGACCTGTCGAGCAAAGAACTCGCGGCGCTCAAAATCGATACAACGGGCGCAACAGGCGCTTCGAGATATACCGTATCTTATACGATACCCGACGTAAATTATACCGCCACGCACGATACCGTCATACTCGAATATGAAAATTCGGCGTTCAAGTATTATTCCGGCACGCCGAAAAAGGGCGAAACGATCACCGACAGCTACATGAAATTTCTGACCGATACCGATAAGTATGTTGACACGAAGATAACTTACAGGCGGCATTTGGAGTCGGACGATCCGAACAGTTCCGACTCGGCGGGTGCGGTGATAATTAAAGATAATATTGTTTACGCCTACGAGTTCGACTTGGAAACAAACGAAAAATACTACGAAGAATACCTTGTCGAAAACGACGGGCGACTGTACGCGTCGTCATGCTATTGGATTGATATTTACAGCGGTAGCAAACTCGACGTGCCGAATATAATAACACACGAATACGCGATCACCCCGTACAGAACGTTTGATTCGTTTGTAGCGGGATACATAAATAAATACTTATTCGGGCAATTGAGTTCGTATCCGGGATTTTACGTAAAGACCGAAAAAGGCATAGCGGTAAACGACGCGTTCAAAAAAGAAATGTTTTTGGGACAAATAGACGCAGGGGTCATAACAGCCGAACAAATTTCGGATTTCCGTTGCGATCTTACCGTTTCGCGCGGGCGATTGACGTCCTGCGAATATTCGCCCGACCTGATATGCGATATTACGCGTTTTACATCCTCGGTATCGACTCATTCCGATAAGATAACCATACCGGAAAACGTAAAAGCCTCGATGGCTGATCCCGATATGAAACACGAATATTAAACGCTCTTTTTTCCCGACCATACATAATATTTGCAATATAAAAGCCGCATTACCGGATATTACACCGATATGCGGCTTGTCTTTTACTTTAAAGCTTATAGATTATTTTTCGCTTTTGTCAAGCAGGTATTTAATGCCCATTACGATAAACGGTACGACGACGGCTTGCAACAACAATCCGGCAAACCCCGTCTGTATCTGCGCCCAAATCATCGCGGGCGTAAACGGCGTTACGGCTTGAAATATCGCAACAAGCAGCATGAACGTCGCGCGACCCGATACCGCTGCCAGCAATACAGCCGGAAACGCCATCCAACCGTTTTGCGCAATACGCTTCGAGAACAGTCCGGATATCGCCGCGAACACGGCAAGCTCGACCGTCATGAACGGAAGGCGCGCCGCTACGGGCATGGGATCGCCGAACGCCAGCGTTATCAAAAAGCTTACTACGGGCGACGCTATGCCTATGCCGAGTCCCCACCGCATACCGAGTATGCAACCGCCGATAAGCACCGGCAAATACATGGGCAGCCAAGTGATCCCGCCCGATGCACCGAGCGTCATGTGAACGAGCTGCGGCAATACCGCGGCAAGCGCCACAAGCCCTGCGGACAAAAGACTCTTTACCGTGAGCTTTACTTTTACGGAACAGTTCCTTCGCGTCATTACGTTTTCCAACATACGACAGCACTCCTTTTATCGAAACTATCGACACTCGTTATTTACGTTTATTATATCACAAGTCGATGATCTTTTCAAGCAAAACACGTTCGTTATTTCTTTCGTAACGCGTACTATGTAAAACCCCGTATAACGGCTACGTCTGCAAAGCTGTACGGCACGCGTTACCGTCGCCGCACTACGGCTTTATATTGAGCGATTTTTTCATTGCGTAGGTCTCGACAACTTCCGCATACAGATCGTTATAAAATTTCTCCGCCGCGGCACGACGGGATCGCGCTATTTCCCTGCCCTTATCGGTATAAAACCTGTCGTACAGATTTTTCAATTTAAAATGGTATTCCCGAAAAAATGACGGCGCCTTGTCGAACTCGCCCGTAGTCGGCACGCCGTCGCCGTCGATAGAATACAGCGGCTCGCCCACGCCGCCTTTATACACGAGCGTGCGCGCTATGCCCATAGCTCCGGTAACGTCCAGTTTGTCCGCGTCGAAAAGTATTTTCGCTTCAATACTCTCGGGCGGTCTTTCCTTACGGAACCTGTGCGTCAGTATACAGCTCTTGACCGCGGCTGCGAATTCTTCGCCTGTTCCGATCCCGATCAAATACTTATACGCTTTATCAGCGCCCACCTCCGCGTGATCGAGTTCGGGATCTTCAAACTGTTCTTTCCGCCCGATATCATGCAACAGGCACGCCGCGATAAGCACGTCTTTATCGACTTTCGCTTTCGTATCGGCGATAGCGAGCGCGTTATAGAGAACGCGATATACATGGTCTTTGTCGTGCGCGGTATCCGACATGCACGAAAGCATATAGTCTTCGATCCGTTTGTAAATTGCGTTTTCCATAAATCACAACTCCGACGCGAGCGCCATGGCCGCGGCGACGGTATCGTCCATGTCGTAGTATTTATATCCGGCAAGTCGCCCGCCGAAAATCACGTTCGGCGTTTTATCCGCCAAAGCCTTATATTTTGCGTACAGCTCGGTGTTTTTCTCGTCGTTTATCGGGTAATACGGCTCGGCGCCCGGCGTGTACTTTTCGGGATACTCGCGCGTGACGACGGTCTTTTGCGTGTCGACGGTCTTTTCGAAATGTTTATGCTCGATGATGCGCGTAAACGGCGTTTCGAAGTCGGTGTAATTTACGACCGCATTGCCCTGAAAATCGGGCATATCCATTATCTCGGTTTCGAATCTCAACGATCTGTACTCGAGCGCACCGAACTTATATTCGAAAAACCTGTCGATCTCGCCCGTGAACAGCGTAACGTTTGCCATGCCGTCCCATCGCGCTCTGTCCGCAAAATAGTCAACGCCGAGCACGACCTCGGTTTTTCCCAACATGTTTTTAATCATGTCCGTGTAGCCGCCGACGGGGATGCCCTGATATCTGTCGTTGAAATAGTTGTTGTCGTATACGAACCTGAGCGGTACCCTGCCTATAATGAAGGCGGGTAAATATTTGCAGTCTCTGCCCCACTGCTTTTCGGTATAACCCTTTATGAGCGTTTTATAAACGTCCTCGCCGACCGACATCAACGCCTTTTCTTCGAGATTTTTAGGCTCGGTTATGCCGCATGCGGCGCGCTGCGCGTCGATCACCGCGCGCGCTTCGGCAGGAGTCCTGCAACCCCAAAGCTGATAAAACGTGTGCATATTGAACGGCAAATTGTAAAGCTTGCCGCGAAAATTGGCTATAGGGCTGTTGACGAAATTATTGAACTCGGCAAATCGATTGACAAAATCCCACACGGTTTTATCGCTCGTGTGGAATATGTGCGCGCCGAACTTATGCACGGTTATTCCTTCCGTAACTTCCGTAGCGATATTGCCGCCCACCGTCTCGCGTTTTTCCACGACGATACAGCGCTTGCCGCGCTCGGTCATTATCCGAGAAAAAGCGGCGCCAAACAAACCGGCGCCGACAATCAAATAATCGTATTTCGCGTTTTCATTCCCCATAAAGATTATATCCCTTTGCTATTCCGATGATTTTTCCGATTCCACGGCTATGCTTATAGGCTCGTCCGCGGTTATATCGGGCGTTATCTCAGGATCACTCGCCGCCGCATCATGCGTTATGTCCGCATCTGCGTCGTCGGTTATAACAATAGACTCGTTTGCCGGTACGCTAGTATCGCCGCCGGATACCGCAGCCGCCGGAACGACGTTACGCTTGATCTGCCGCCACTTGGGCTTACTGAACACGCCGAGCGTGATCGCCGCGGCATACACTATCATAAACGCAGGGAAAAGAAAAGCGAGTTTCACAAGCCTTTTGACGGGTACGTTTATGCGTTTATGTTCGAGCGCGATCGCGAGTAGCGCCTGCAATATAAACGCAAGAACGAATGCGCAGGAAAGGCTCACGCCGATAAGCGTCAGGGTCTTGTAGAAAACGTCCCACGCGCCGGCTACGCCCTGCATGCCTATCACGGCGAGATATATCAGATAGAATATATAGTATATGGGCAGCCACGTCGCGCAAAGAACGCACACCGGTATGAACAGCAGCGTAATGAACATATCGAGATATGTCCACTTCCAACGCACAAAAAACAGACAGAACGACTTTAAGCCTTGCGTCCAGAACAGCGAGTTCAACGCTCTCGCCATGCGTTTGTAACGACTGAACGTGTCCTTAAGCGTGGACGGCTGATCTTCGTATACGATGGCGTCTTTTACGTACATCGTCTTGATCTTGTCCTGATTGAGACGGCGCATGGTAAACTCGGTATCGTCGGACGCCGACAGACAGTCCCAACCGTGTTTTTCGATTATCTCCGCGGCAAACATCATGCCCGCACCGCCGAGCATCGTTCCCTGACCTATCGCCGAGCGAAAGTGACTTGCGAAACGGCAGTCGCGGATATACCAAAGTCCGGATATTCCCGTAACGACGTTTTGCCCGAGATTTTTGGAGTTGGAATAGCCGCGCGCGCACTTTACGCCCGCGTCGAACGCGTCGTTCATGCGTGATATATAATCGGGCTCCATATGGTTGTCCGCGTCGAATTTTATAAACGCCTCGTATCCGGGGTGTTCTTCCATTATCTTTTCGAACAGATATTTAAGCGCATACCCCGCCTTATGATGCTTGGGATCGGGATCGGAACGTTCGTAAACGATCGCGCCCGCCGCGCGCGCAAGTTCCGCCGTGTTATCGGTGCAGTTATCGGCAACGACGTAAATATCGTACAGATCGCGCGGATAATCGGACCGCAAGATACACTTTATGGTATCGGCTATAACGTCCGATTCGTTGCGCGCGGGAATCACTATGCCGAAACGATGCTTGGTTTTGGCTTTGGGATAGACCTTTGCTTTAACGAAAAACAAAAGAATATATAATACCTGTATACCGAACGCAACGCCGAGAATGGTAAGTATGACGTTATTATTGATTATATCGAGAATTTCGACGAATTTTTCCATTTACGTTTCCAATGTCGCTCGCGACGTAATATAATAAGCAGCGCACGTTGCCTCGGTCGAATTACATTCGACGATAAAAGTATACAACTTGAAACGCACAAAGTCAAGCACGAATGGACAATGTGCGAAAAAAGCGCTATAATTCGGCTTTTTATGGCGTTTGCAAGTAAATTTCACGAAATAAAACGTATAAATCGTATGAAATTATGTGTAAACCGACGTTTTGCCGTCGTCACGGGATTTTCGCTTGATTTATAAAACGAAATCATGTAAAATATTTACGGAAGGTAAGAAACAATCGAACATCAAACGCACGGCGTTTGGCGAGTTTGCTCGCCCGTCGATCTAAGGTGAACATGGAATTTCCCGATATTCGAGATATTGTCGTATACGGTACGGATTGCGTCGTAGACGTGACCTTAGGCGATGACGAAAGTTGTCGCTTCGTTTCCGCCAAGGAAAAATACTTTAAGATAAACTCCGACGGCGGAATACTCACGGTCACGCAAAAATCGGGCAATATCTTTTACCGCCTTATGATGAAGAAGTTCGAATTCAAGCTGATACTTCCAAAAAGCTTTAACGGTAAATTCAAATTCCGCAACAAAAACGGCGGACTGTACATAAGCGGCTGTAATTTCGCCGATATCGATCTGTTTACGAAAAACGGTAAATTCGATATAGAAAAGATAAAATGCTCTAAGTTTGCGCTCAAAATGCGCAACGGCGCCGTATCCTTGAAAGATCTTACTGCGAGCGGCGAAGTGGACGTAAAATGTTCCAACGGCAACGTCAAGACCGAATCGCTTTCCGCCGCCGCGCTCGAAGTATCGTGTACCAATGCCGATATTTCCGCAATAGACGTGAAAGCGGAAAAGGTCGAATGCGCAACGCACAACGGCGCCATAGACGCGAGCGCCGTAGATTCTTCGGACGCAAAACTCGAAACTTCAAACGGCAAGATCAATGCCCTGCTGCTTGGAGCGCGCGACGATTTCCGATTGAATATAGAAACCACGCACGGCTCGCTGAACGTCGACGGCACGCCGAGCAAAAACGTGTCCGACGCAGTCGGCGCAAAAAAGCGTTTCACCGCAAAAACATCCAACGGCGATATAGATATAAAGTTCGTCTGACGGATCAAAAACTTTTCAATACATGCCGCGTATAATCGTATTTATATTTTTGCGATCGTTTCACATTCCGGCAACAAATCGAATTTAAACTTTTCCGTGTATTCGAGCGTGCAGTCCACTCCGCCGAACTTATCCACACGGAATTTTTCTTTTACGGTAACAGCCGTCGGATATTCGCCGTCGCAATGAAGTATAAACTCCACGCTTTTATAATCCGGATACGACTTGCCACCGAGCAGACTGCGCACTTCGTTTCGCGACAGCTCGGTCGCTCTATGCGGATCGAGTACATACCTGTATCTGTTATTGCCTAACGCAGTCGCCGAAATTATCGCTCCGTCGAGATCATATTTAACGAGATCGGTATTCGGCGAGCCGTAGCGGTCTACATATGTTTCTCTATCGATCTTCTCTTTCCCGCTGTAAACGAACTTGTTTTTTTTGTATGTGCCGCGCGACACGAAAAATCCGTCGGCATTTTTTTCGCGGCAGACCGCGGCTTTTGCAACTGCGGACGCACTCTCCGATTTTTCCGTAAAATCGTCACAGTCGACGGCACGCATACCGGTTATATTTTGCGTGTACGGTATGCCGAAAACACGCGCTTTGACCGTCCCCGAGAGCGTC
This sequence comes from uncultured Christensenellaceae bacterium, assembly GCA_910588315.1. Classification (GTDB taxonomy): domain Bacteria; phylum Bacillota; class Clostridia; order Christensenellales; family Pumilibacteraceae; genus Anaerocaecibacter. Next base: position 38,513 of record CAJUQF010000001.1, read on the forward strand.
GTCTCGAAACGTTCCGTACATGTTTTTACCCGACAGCATCCGAGAACGCGCAAAGCTTCCTCGTCGGTACGCATCGCATACGCCGCCGCGCTTGCATCGCCGCCGGGCTTTCGTATTGCCGGCAGAAACGACAGACATACCATAACGATCAATACCGCCGTAAATGCGATCGCCGGCAAAAGCGATTTGATCTTCTTTGCATTTATATCCATATATTTATTATTCCCGTACATCAAACAAATAATAATGCCGATATGATCCCGCCGAAACTATGTAAAGATTTATTATGCAAAAGAAAAACCCGCACCGAATAAAACACTCGATGCGGGTCTTAATTGTATTCCTAAATTTAAGTGGACAATATACCTGCGGCTCGAAGAGACGCCAACAGCGCATTAAGCGTTGTACCGACTTCATCGGGAGTGGGCGTACTCTCCACGTCGGGAACCGCCGCAGCGGGGGTTATCGTTCCCTCGGGGCCTGTCGCACCCGTTGCTCCTGTCGCGCCTGTCGCGCCTGTGGCACCCGTTGCTCCGGTAGGACCCGTAGCACCGGTAACACCTTGAATACCCTGTACGCCTTGAGGACCTGTTGCGCCCGTTGCTCCTGTAACACCTTGAATACCCTGCTCGCCCTGCGGACCCGTAGCTCCCGTGGGTCCCGTGGGTCCCGTGGGTCCGGTAACGCCTGTCGCGCCGGTAACGCCTTGAATGCCTTGCGGACCTGTTGCGCCTGTTGCGCCGGTAACACCCGTCGCTCCGGTTGCGCCCATAGCTCCGTCGGCGCCGGTTGCGCCGGTAATACCCTGCACGCCTTGGATACCCTGGATTCCCTGCGGTCCCGTTGCTCCCGTAGGTCCGGTGACGCCCGTCGCGCCTGTGACGCCCTGTATGCCTTGGATGCCCTGGATTCCCTGCGGTCCCGTTGCGCCCGTTGCACCGGTAACGCCCTGTATACCTTGCGGACCCTGCGGTCCCACAGCGCCGGTTGCGCCGGTAGCGCCTGTCGCTCCGGTTGCACCCGTGGCGCCGGCCGCGCCGGTCGTTCCCGTAGCGCCTTGTACGCCTTGAATGCCCTGAACGCCCTGCGGACCGGTGGGTCCGGTCGCACCTATCATACCGGGTACTCCTTGTATGCCCTGTACGCCCTGCGGTCCGGTCGCGCCCGTTGCGCCCGTTGCGCCGTTAATGCCGGGATAGCCGCGCGGACCTATCGGACCGGGCGCACCCGTCGGACCGGTCGGACCTACGCAAGGACGCGGCGGCATGGGACAGCACGGTTTTTCGACGGGCATGCACTCGTTTTCGCACATGTCGTCATCGTCGCAGCAACACGGTCTGTTGAAGAAATTAAAGAACATATCGAACCTCCTTTTGTTGAAAATGCTTCGGTAAACAGTATCGTATCGGGCTTGATCCGGTAATTCGGACGGCATATCGTATCGACTGCCTGACCGTACCATCACCCGTTACCGTTATAACATATGGTATCGAAATACGCCTGATTTGCCTCGACGCTCGGATCGTTCGGTCGAAGCTTTTTCGCTTTTAAATGATACGCGTAGGCTTTTTTTATGTCGCCCATTCTGTCATAGCACACAGCCAGCCATACGAACGGGATAAACGCGCAATATTCGGCATTGAAAAACGCTCCGGATCTCTTGTCGGGTCTTGCGGCCGTAGCACACTTATACCAATACGCCGCCGCGGGAAAATCGCCTTTCTCGAAAAACAGTCCCGCGATCTCGCAACAGACCTCGCCGCTCGGCGAGCCGAATGCAAGCGCGTCGAGTGCAAACGCCAGTGCGCCGTCAATGTCGCCGCGCCGTTTTCTGCACCGCGCGATCATCACGCACGCATCGCACCTATTCGGCGCGTATCCGCCGTTCATTTGCGTAAACTCCGTAAACTCGTGCTCGGCGTCGGCGTAGAAACCGTTATAGAACAGCTCGCGCGCATAGTAGTACCGCTCTCGCGGCTCGAACTTTTCACCGCGCGCCGACATGCCGCGATATATATCGAGATTGCGCGTACCGGAACTTCTGTCCTCTGGCTTGGCATGAATTATCGGGCTTTTAAGATACTCCACATTACCTACGGGCGCCACCGCCTCGTGAACGCGCCCGCGCCAAAAAAGATCCGGCGTGCGCCGCAGTATACGCTCGCGGTTGAACGAAAATTTAGGCTTGCCGGCGCCGTCGACGCCGAGTACGTACGGCATCATGACTACATCCGCGCCGCCCGCATTCTTCATGTACCGCTTTATCGCCCGCGCGGTACGCTCCGGCACTATGTCATCGGCGTCAAGCCATATCCAATAATCGGCGGTCAGTTTTGAAAGCGCGAAATTGCGCGCCGCCGAAAAATCGTCCCGCCACTCGAAAGAATACACCTTGTCGGTAAAACGCTTTGCGATATCCGCCGTGCCGTCCGTCGAACCGGTATCGACAACGATCATCTCGTCCGCGACGCCCACCATTCCTTCGAGCGCGCGGGAAAGTACATCGCTTTCGTTTTTGACGATCATTGTAAGTCCGAGTGTCATATCCTGCTCCGTAGTTTTATCTACTTCATGATATGCCGCGTGAACTCAAAACGTGTTTACACCATGTGCATTTTATCGAATATATACAGTCTCCGATCGATTATCGTTTTACATTTTTTCAAGCAATTATATTGCGTAATTTTTTGGGAACGCTGTCTCGGCATTCCGTTTATTATCGTAAAGCAATTACAATGTGCAATTCGTAGGGCGGTCAGACCCTTGACCGCCGTTTCTCGGATTATTGCTTTACCACACATGGAGCGCAACAAGGTCTAAAGCTCCCTACGAACGTCGTTTCCGTCGATATTTTCAATTAAAACACCGTGGATTTGCGGCACAAAAAAACGGGCGCCGAAACGTCCGTTTTCTTTGTTATGTAATAAATCGAATCTTATCAGTCCGCAAAAGCTTTAAGCGAGCCGACTATACCCATAGCGCCGGCGAGAAGACCGCCGATGAAACCGAGATATACACCCGCGCCCATGGAAAATTCCATAGCGATGCCGGATACGCCGCCTGACAGCTTACCGGTATCTTCGAACTGACCGACAAGTATGATGCCGGCAACAAGGACCAATACAGCGCCGACAAGCGTGACTGCGCTTGCGACAATGCCGAGAACTTTGATGTTCTTCTTTGCGAAAAGCGCGAGAGCGGTTTTGACAAGAAGAAGCACGCCGCCGACGATAAGTACGATAAACGCAATAAGCATAAACGTACGCGAAGGCAAAGTAATGCCGAGCGCCGACGCTGCCGGCTCCATTTTCTCGAAAGCATCCCAGCCTTCGTCGAACAGACCCATAGATTCGGACATGCCCAACGCACTCTCATTGATAACGCCGATAAACATGCCTACGATCGCGAGGACAACCCCGACAAGTATGATGCCCGCAAAAATAAAGCCGAGCATCTTTTTCTGCTTCTCTTCCATTACTTTTACCTCCTAATGGAACTATTGATATGGTTATCATACCACCAAGTGAAGAATATGTCACCGCAGTTGAAAAATTCTTCACATTGCGACACTCTTCATCCTTTTTCTTTTCGCATATATCATAGGTCAATATCATATATATTATCGGTCAATACACAATATTCTCTTTTTCATACATTAAAAACCGCCATACATAACTTGCATGGCGGTTGTAATATAGAATAATACTTATCACGTATCAGGCTTATACTCTACATATAATATTACGGCGAACTCCTAAAATTGCACAAAAATAAAGTATAGTATTGAAAGGGGGAACAATACTATACTTTACCAAAGGAAGAAAAAGATTGCAAAGAGTTTTATCTCTTTACTCGCCCATTATAACCCATGTTTTTGTTAATCGTGTGAAAACGACATGGCAAATGAAAAATTTTTTTCGAAGTCGAATTTACGCCGTTCACCGTCGTGCATCGACTCGTATCGATTCCGATAGAACCGTATCGTCTGCTCACCTGCCTATCATCTCGACAGGAGCAGTACATTACCATTCCCCTTGTCATTTCGACAGGAGCGTAACACACCGCCCACTGTCATTTCGACCGGAGCGTAAGCGGAGCGGAGAAATCTCACTTTCGCAGTAAAACTGTAAAATTGTAAAAATGTATAATTCAATAAATCATATCGTTTCTTTAATTTATGAGATTTCTCGACTTCGCTCGAAATGACACACGGGGTTGTGGTTTATCCTTTCTATAATCGCAATACTGTTTTGTTGTGTAATTCGTATGGCGCGACGCCTCGGCGTTCCGTCTATTATCGCAAAGCATTTATGTTGCGTAATTCGTAGGGCAGGCAGACCCTTGCCTGCCGCTTTACGAATTTTTGCTTTACTATAAGCGGAGCGCAAGAGTCTGCGCTCCCTACGAAGGTCGAGTCTGTTGTTTATTTTTCGTTGGTACATCGTTACGGTATTTATTTCAATCATTACTTTCTTTTATCTACCGTAAAGCATTTTGTTGTGTAATTCGTAGGGCGCGCCGCTTGGGTCTCTCGACAAGCTCGAAATGACACAGTGGGCGTTTCGACTGCGGTCGATATGAGGCTTTGGCATAAAAACTTATCCGTATATTATGGTACCGTCGATCATGCTTTGAAAAATAAGCCAGTACCCCTTGCCGGTAGGCGTATTCCTATCGGACGGCAGCCACTGCGATTGCTCGCCGAGCGGCGAAGTTTTGGCATAAACGCCTGCAACCGCATAACACAATACGCCGTCGCCGCGTCCGACCGATATAACGTTTCCGTCTGTCTCTACCCTGATCCATTCGAGATCGGGCAACAGATCTTTGAGCGTCCCGTCCCGTTCGGCATGACGAAAAAGCTTTTCTATATCGTCGCGAGCTATTTCTATAAACGCCATATCGCGCACGTGCTTGACTGTCTGTTTATGTTCGATCGGTTTTACTTCCGTTTTTCTAACCGTCACTTTGCGGTGCGACCGATTGAGTATCCACCGTGCCTGTAATTCCCAAGGCATATCGGTACCGAGTTCGACGGTTTGCTCCGCCGTCGCCGCAACGGCGCGAGCCGGATCGATCTCGTCCGGATCCTGCTGTAAGGCCGACTTTGTTATCGGTTCGCGCACTTCAGCGTCGGTCCCGCGCATAACGCGCATATCGGCGTCGGACGTCCGTTCCGAGCCGGCGTCGGACTCGATCTTTTCGTTTGCCGCAGTCGGCGTTTCTATCGTGTCGACGGTCTTAGCCGACGTTTCGTCACCGTCCATAACGACGGTTTCGCCTGCCCGGTCCGTTTTTGCCATCGACTCCGTAACGGTCCCCTCGACCGCAAATCCCGTTATCTCTTCCGTCGGCTGTTCGACAAACTCGTGCGGAACGACGCGCGGCGCAAGTTCCTGAGGCAGCACGCGCGGCGTATCCAAAAACTTGTCTACGATCGGCATGCGTTCGGAAATGTCGAGCGGCGTATAGAAATCTGATTCGGCAAGCGCTTCGTCGCCGTACAGCGCAAGACGGCTCTGCGGAATGCCCGTACCGTCCGGCATAGGCAAAACTTTGGGCGGAGTCGCTATAGGCGGCAACGGCGCTATCGGCATGCGTTCCACATTGGGCGCGCGACGGTCGGACCTGTTCAAAAGATCCATGACGTTGGATTCCCACATGCGTTTGCCGATACAGCCGTACAGTCTGAGTTTTTTATCGAACACGGCAAAATGCAAACTCGAAATATCGCCCGGGTCAAGCGAAAACACGGCGGCGGGATTTGTGCCGCCGGGAAGATCGCGCACTACGGCGACGGAACGTGTTATGACACCCGCTTTAAGTTCGCCGCAATGCGGCATATCGAAGGTACGCAGCGAAAATTTAACGCCGTTAGCGCTCTTTTCTATAAGCACCACGCCCTTGCCGTCGCCCGAAAGAATAAGCATCTTTTTTTCGTAAAGCATAATATCCGCCTTCCACATATTTACACTGTGACATTATATTTATACCGTATAATCTATGCCGTGTTTTGCCGAAATTATGATTACAACCGCGAATACTCGGTTAAGTCGTGCGCCGCGCCGCTACATATCGGACATTGCCCTGCCGATCTCGGATATTGACAAACCCTGCGAAATCTGCTAAAATATCACGTGAACGATCAGCCCGCACTATATATACCGCCACGGCATAGGAGCAAAAGATGAGTAACATCGGCAATGTTACCATAGTCAATAATTTCTTCAGCGATTCCGATATCGCCGTTATAAACGCGGGTTATCAAAAAAAGATCTCCGACCACTCGTTCGGACCGTACGCCAACAATTATCACGTCTTGCAGTTCGTGATCGACGGTCAAGGCACGTTGCAGATCGGCGGACGCGAATGGCGGCTGAAAAAATACGACCTGTTTTATCTCCCCGCCAACACGCTGTGCAAATATTTTTCCGATCCGGCATGTCCGTACGAGTATTATTGGATATCGCTAATCGGCAGAAAGACGGACGAATTTTTACAGCGCTGCGGCTTGACTAAGGAAAATCCCGTCCACGGGTTCGACTCGGATTCGCTTAAAAGCCCGTTCATAGACATTTTCAAGTCGCTGTACTCCAACGAGCCAAACAGATATTTCAGGATAATGTCGGACGCATATAATGTATTCGACATAATAGCCGGCGATACGCTTTTGCAGAATGCGGACATAAACTATCCGCCGCTCGTGCAAAACGCGATAGCTTATATGAACTCGCACTACTATCTCGGCATAACTGTGACCGACGTTTGCGATTATCTGTTTATAAACCCGTCGTATTTTTCCAATCTGTTCAAAAAAAGCACCAGTATCACTCTGTCCCGATACCTTACCGGAATAAGAATGTCCGACGCCACTACAAAACTTAAAGCTACCGGCATGAGCATTTCCGACATCGCAGGCAGTATCGGAATGACGCCGCTCGCGTTTACCACGGCTTTCAAAAAGCGCTACGCTTTTACGCCCAGCGAATATCGCAACAACTGTAAAAAGAGCGTATCGGACGAAACGACCGATTGAATCGAAACAGCGCAAAAGCCTTGCCGACCTTACGCCGACAAGGCTTTTGCTATTGGATCATTATCTGTCTATCAGCCGAATACCCGAGTTATCACACCGTCGATATCCGCGCCGGCGGTTTTTAGCGATAAGTTCGTGAGTTTGAAGTTAACGCCCGATGCGGAGAATCCGAAGTACGTATGTCCCGATGCGGCGGATATATCGAATACGGTGTTATGTCCCGCAACCGACATATACAGCTTGCCGCCGCGCACGACAATCGTAAACTCGACGTTGTTTATATCGATATTGTCATGTACAGGATAATTGTTGTTATCGCCGTTTGCACAACTGTTATAGCCGCGTACCGACAGGCGTTTGCTTTCGTAATTGATAAGCTGCGACACGGGGAAAGTGTTGCTCTCGTTGCCGAGTCTATCGTACGACAGATCGTCGTTCACCCACAGTGCAAGCTCGCCCCAAAACCCTTTGCCGGCGTCTCGG
>CAJUQF010000001.1:46041-46477 GCA_910588315.1 uncultured Christensenellaceae bacterium
CTGTAACCTGCAAGCATGTTTATATTACCGCTTATAGCATATTCGCCGTCGATGTACTCGCCGTCATTTGCGATATATATGCAGGTGTTATTTTCCGGGCTGTTTATGACGCCGTTCATGCCTATATCGTACTTGATAGGCACATTCGCATCGATAACGGCGGTATCCTTTTCGACGCGCAGACTGTCGATATGAATGTCTATGCCCGACGTCCAGAACCCGAAGTACGTGTGATATCCGGTGAGATTATCCTTGACAAAGCTTATCGAGTCTACGTTGCCGGCGATATTATAATACAAATATCCGGAACGGGAAATCACGGTAAACGGTATGTTCTCGACGCTCTCGAGCGTCGCGGTCGCGTGCTTAGGATGAGGCACACCGCCGCCGTACCAGAAACCGCGCATTTCGAGACTTTTCGCGCCGCGCTTTATAA
>CAJUQF010000001.1:46487-68979 GCA_910588315.1 uncultured Christensenellaceae bacterium
AGATTTACCGTATCTTTTTCGCTCGCCGCCATGATCGCCATTTCGTTCCACAGTCCGCCGCCGTTTGCGTCGCCGGAGAGCGAAAGCACGCCCGTTATCATATAATCCCCGTCGACGTACTCGCCGTTGCTGTCGGTGAGATACATGTACGTTTCGGCGGAAGTGCTTCTTATATCGTAAGTACCGCCGAGCGTATAGTCGTACGTCGCCGTGCCGCTGACCGATATGATGTTGAATTCGTTGTGATGATCGACTATGGCGATAGTCGTATCTTCGGTCAATCTTTTGCAGAACGCCGCAAGGTTTATATTGCTTTCGACCGTGCCGTTAACTTCGACTGCGCAGCCGTTGGGTATTTCGTACACCGCGTTCGGCAACGGCTCGTCGCCGTCGTACAGTCCGAGACCGTAGTACGCTTTATACTGTTTTGCCGTACCCGACACGTCGGTGAAAGTAACGTTTACCGACGAGACCACGGCGTCGTAGTACGCCTTGAGCACGAGATCGTTGTTCGACGCGTCGCCGGAGAGTATGGAATTTTGCGAAACGGTGTAATTTTCCATCGTGCGCGGCGTGACCGTCACAACAACATCTATTGAGAAAGCATGTTCGGTATCAAACAGTTCGTACTCGCCCGTTTTGGTGTTCTTCTTGTAATGCTCGACAGTGTACGGGTGCATGTCGCGTTCCAAGAGCAGATCGGTATTGCTTACAAATCCCGCGACCGCCCAGTCGGCATGGTCGCACGCATTGCCGCCTATCGAAAAACTTTCGTCGGCGTAAAGCGTGAGTTCTCTCGCGCCTGCGGGAATGTCTATGTCGAAAATATAATGCTGTTTTACGCGCAGCAGCGCGGACTGTTCGACGAGCTTACCGTCGATAAGCACGTTGAAAATTATCGTACTCGCGTTTGACGACACGTTATCTCTTATTATCTCTTCCCAATCGCAGCCGGCGACCGCTATGAACTTTTTGGCGCCCGACGGTATATCCACCGTTATCGTGGACGTCGCATGCGAGCCTATGCCTTTTGCGAACGTCTTGTACGCGAGTGTGAGCGTATTGTTCTCTATCGATTTGTCGCGCTTATTCGTCCCGAACCCGCACTCGTCGACCTTCCAATCCATATCGGACACGAACGTATCGACGGTCTTTGTCGACCAATATACAAAGTCCTGCTTTATCTCGGCGTAACATTCGCCGTCGTACGCAAGATACGCGGCGATCGGCAGATAGTAGCCGCTGTGCAGCGCAGGCACCGTAAACTCGTCGATCGGTACGGCAGTATCGAACGTAGAGTCTTTCCCTGCCGCGATATACACCGTCGGCTCGTCGAACGGGCTTGCCGTAAAATTGACGTTAAGCCTGTCGCCTGCCGTGACTACCGAACAGGTGTCGTCCGAAAAATTGATCGTGACCTCGGCGTCCCAATTTGACATACTGCCGAGATTGTACGCGTTTTCGTAACCGAGCATGAGCAGCATACCGACGGCCTGAGCGCTGCGTTTTGCCGTGGCGCAATACGTGACGAACGTCGTATTTTTATCGGGATAGAGCGCTTCTATCTCGGTCAATATATCCGTGTGTTTGACGTTTATCGCGCCCGGCAAATGCCTTTGTTCGAACTCTTCCGGCGTGCGTACGTCGATAAGCACGGCGCCGTTTTTTACGAGCGACTTGGCGTGCATCGGTCCGATATTGCGGTCCGCCGCCGACGGCGTGAACGCCGCGCTCGCCGCCCTTGCAATCGGCACGTTGTTTTTGAGCAAATATACGTCGACCGTGCCGCTCTTTTTGCCTCCGAGCGCAAACTCCGTCGCGAATTTTTTGCTGCCCGCATATACCCTGATCGTCTTGTACGAAACAAGTTTGCCTGCATTGTCCTTGACCGCGACAACGCAGTCCGCGTCGGTCTTTGTCGCCACGTCGAACCCGACCGACAGCCTGTCGCCGCTTACGTTAAGCAGCACTTCGCCGACGCCCGTATCTTCTTCGATATTCTTTATGAGCGATCCGGTCATTTTGAGCGCCGCCGCGCCGTGTGCCGGAAGCGTTACCGTGTATTCGCCGCCTATCGTAATATCCGTGTGCGCCCAAAGATCGCGCGCCTCCTCTACCGACGAAAAGCCTACGTCGGCTATGTTCATGGTGATGGTCTGCGGTCTGTTGCTGCGATTGAGAATAGTCACCGCCTTCGTACCCGAGCCAGCCGAACCGAGATCTTTCTGCCATATCTCCACAAAGTCGTCGCCGTAGCCTATCGAGCGCGCGACGGTCGCCTGCAGACAGGCAACGTCCTGATTTATGTCGATAAGTTCTTTGTTGGAAATTACGGACAGCGAGTCGGCGGAAATATTATTGAGATCGTTACCGAGCAATAACGGCGCGGACATCATGCACCACATGGCAAAGTGCGATTTTTCCTCGTCGTAAGTCAGACCGTTGCCCACTTCGAGCATGTCGAGATCGTTTACATGTCCCGGTCCGTGATACTCCGCAAGGTTTTTGACCTGGTCTATCTCGTACAGCACGGACTCGAACGTATTTGTTATGTCCGCGCCCGTGCGCCAGGAATCGGCGACTTTGGTGACCCATTCGCCGGGGAATTCCCAACAGCACACGTTGAACACTTTGTCCTTGCCGGTCTCGCGCTCTATGCGCTTTATGACGTTGCTTATTTCGGTGTATCGCGTCTGTCTGTCGAGTCCCAGTCCGGCGCCGCCGCACCAATCGACCTTTATAAAATCGTAACCCCATTCCACAAAGTACCGCTCGAGATCCTCGTCGTCGTGACCGTAAAGTCCGACGTTGCGATTGTCGGGGTCGCCTTTCCCTTCACCCGACGCACACGTAAACTCGCCGCCGTCGCTGTAAATGCCCGCTTTGAGTCCGAGCGCGTGGATCTTATCCGCAAGCGCTTTCATGCCCGACGGGAACCTGTCGGGATGAACGTTTACGAGTCCCGTCTCTTCGTTTCTGCCTTTCTGCCAACCGTCGTCGACATTGACGTAAATATAGCCGAGATCGGCAAGCCCGAGATCGACAAGCCGCTCCGCTTGCGAATATATGCGTTCCTCTGTTATGTCGTTGCTGTATGCGTTCCAGGACGCCCAGCCCATTAGCGGCGTTTTACGCGCCGGCTCGGCTGTAGGCGTCTCGGCTTTCGGTGATGTATGTTTCATAAAAATAAATCCCGTCATCGCCGTTAAGAACAGCGAAAGTATCGTTATGATTATTACAATATTCCGTTTGATCGATCCGAACTTAACCATTATTTCACCTCCGCGGCATACGCATGCTCTTCGGTTATGACAAATACCCACGCGCCGCCCTGCGGGATATCCGCCGTTATCTCGACTGAAACGTTGCCGTCGCCGTCCGCCGCAGTCTGCGCCATGCCGAGCGCGCCGCCGTCCGTCCACGTGTAAATATCCGATCTGTTTTGCACTACGAGTATAAACACTTCGCCGCGCGCCGCGACGTCGGCTTCGACCGTTATCTTCCCGTCGCCGTGCGAAACGTTAACTTTTCCGCCCGCCGGCTCGAAATCATAGTAAACCGCAAATGCCTGCGACGCGCCTATGCTCGCGCCGTCTCCGAGCGCCTTTACCGTTATGCTCTGTCCGTGCGCAAGCGTTATACCGTCCGCATAATGCTTGAATTCTCCGCCGTCCACGGAATACACGAGCGCAGCGTTTTGAGCCTGCGTTGCAGTCACTTCGCCGCTTTCCGAAATAACTATCACGGGTTTATCGCGCTTTGTGCTGTCGACGCAAACGAATCCTTCGTCCGCATGGCTATCGAGCAATGCGGCTATTTCGCCCATTCTCTCGGCGTATCCGTCGTCGCCCTGTTTCAGCGCACGCATATTCTCGAGCGTAACGTTCATGCCCTGAGCGTAATATTCGAACAATTCGCTCGCGTTTATGCCGTTGTAAACTACGCGCAAAACGTCGTCTATAAACAGCGCCGCACTGTTTTCCGTGACTGCAAGTTCGAACTTGACGTTCATACCGAACCCGAAATCGAATACGTCGTTGACACCGCCGGTAAAATCGAAATCGGTATTTTCGCCGCAAGCCACGGTCATCTTCCCGTCGTTTTGCATCAAAAGCCCCATACCGTTATCGCCCAAGCGGAACACCGCTCTGCCGTTAAACTCCGCAGAGCCGATATCGACGTTGCCGCTAAGTATAAAGTCGCGTGTAAGCGGCGCGCCGCCTGCGTATATCTGAGTTTTCCAGTTCGTGTCGTTTGCGTCGCGTTCTATGTCCGCAACTTCGTCGTATTCGACCGTAAATTCGTCGAACAGCGTCCTATACTTACACGGATCGCTGAACGCATACAATCCGGCGTAGACTTCGTTACCCGGCAATTTGGATGTGGAATCCGCGCCCGCCGCGCCGCCGCCCGACGTTGCGTTTTTATCGAACAGTTCGAAAACGTCCACGCGAACTATGCGTTTGCCATTAAGATAAAGGTCGGCAAGCCTGCCGTTGAGTACGAGTTTGAGTTCACCTTCGAACATGACGTCGCCGCCGCTGTTTAGCCAGCCGCCGTGCGCATTGTACGATCCGAACGTGCCGGGCGTCGATGTATTGCCAACGGGAACGCGACCCGGAAATCCGTTGTAATCCCTATCGCCGTTAGACCAGGACAACCATATATTATTGCCTTGAGTGATGCCTATATTATAATGTTTGCCTGTATCACTGCCGTCCACTATATAAAATCCGTGGAACTGCCACTTACCGCCGTACGAGTATATCTTGGTTGTGAGCGTAAGCGTTCCGCGCGACACATCGTACGACCTGCTTGTGTCGTAAAGATAGCCGCTCGATATTCCGTTGCCTATGACCGCCGAAACCGTTCCGTCCGCATTGCGGCGCGCCGCGGAAGAAACAGCATAAAACTCACTGTCGCTTTCTGCGGCGGCGATAAAGTCTTCCGCCCCCGACGATATCTCGAAATTACGCAATTCCATGTTTTGCGCGAATCCGTCCATGCCGCCGAGCCGAAACTCCAAAGTTCCCGAAGTACCGCTGTTTCGACCTATGTATACATATTTATCGACGCCGTGCGATTTGGCGAAATAATGCGCCTTATCCCCGTGCAGCGCTACCGCGAAATCTACCGCATCGGTATTTTGCGTAAGCGCGGTGTACATCGAAAGATAGGGTGCGTCCGTCACGCGTTCCATGCCCGTCACCGATCCGTCGGACAATATCCTGCACGAGTATTTCCCCATCTTGAACTCGACGAACCTGTCGGCGTCGGACAGCTCAAGTCCTTTATTTAAAGGCGTGCCGTCCGACGACGAACCGTCCGCACGATTTTTACCCGCGCCAAGTGTCACGAGCGTGAACTTTACCACCTGCTCGGCTTTGATGTCGTCGGTGAACTTTATCGCCGCCGCGCCGCTCGACTCGGCGTAATACGAGCATACGAGCGTATCGAAATCGTCGCCCGAGATCTTCATGCCCGATTGTGCGGAAGAAACACTGCCGTTTAGCGGTATATCGTACACCGTCGCCGACGTGACCGTCGCTTTGCCCGTAAAATATCCGCTCTTGCTCGAAGTTATCGACAGCACGGTCTCCGATTTCGGAACGCGCACTTTAAACGTACCGCCGTCGGCAGTCGCCGCATAGCTTTTTACGTTTGTCGTCACAGTCACTGTCGCTCCCGGTTCGGTAGATACCGTATACTCGACGTTCTCATCGGGATCGACGGGAACGTCGGTACCGGAATATGTAATAGGCGTCGAATATGCGCTGTCTTTGTATTTTTTTCCGTCGCCCTTTGCCTTGACGGATATACTTTGACCTTTTTCGAGCATCACCGACAGCGCGTCGGTAAGCTGCTCTTCGCCGTCCGATATCTTATACGCGTACCCCGACGCATGCTCGACGGCGCGCCAGCTCGCATTTCCTTCGCCGTCCACCTCTACTATCGGTACGGCAAGCGTCACGGCTTTATCGGTCGTTCCCGGCTCTGCCTTGTCCGAGCAACCGACGGCGAACGTCATAAATGCCGCAGCAATGCAACACAATACCGCCCGTATCAGCCGCTTTCTTACTTGAAGAATCATATTCTCCTCCCGCTGCAATGTTAAATTCGAAACCGCCGCGCGGCGTTTACGAAATTCCGACTTCAGTATAACCTTTTAAAAGTCCGACTTCCATTGAATTTTTGCACGAGAACATAGATTTTTTTGTTTTTTTATCCGTTTAACGGAAATTATTTATATTATCACGATAAAAAAACAACGGCAAAACGTTATGCGTCGTTTCGTCGTTGTTTTTTGATTTATTAAATTTACTTACATTATGGGCGCATACGCCGCAATCAAAATAGATTTATTACTTACGATCCTTTGTAATATTACTGCGCTTTTGCAAACTATGTCCGATTGCGATGATATGTACGGTGTGTGTTTGTTCGTCGATACGAAAAGCTATGATATACTTACCCACCGTCGCTTTACGATACCAATACTTCCCGAAAGGCGCTTCGGTATACCCATACGGGTTTCTGGCAATTTTATCATACTTTTGTTCGACTTCGTCTAAAAAATTTTTCGTTGCTTGTTTACTTTGTAAGACGAAAAGCAAATAATCCGAAATACGATGAATATTGCGTTTGGCTCTATTACTTTCGATAATTCTATAAGTCATATTTTTCCCGTATTTCTCTTAGCGTTTCGTAAGCGTCATGCCATTCCGCACCCGGACGCAGCATTTCTTCTTCCGCCTCGGCGATTTGTTCAAGCATTTCGTCGCTGAAAATTTGTTTATTCGTATCGAGTTTTACTGCGGCTGTTTCGTTTTCCATGATCATATCCTCACGATATATTTTATGTAGTATAGCACGGATTTTGCGTATTGTCAATAGCCGAGACACGCTAAGTCATTCGAGCCGCTTCGGGCGATACGTACGGACAACGCCGCGGCGGTTTTATAGGGTTTCCAACAGTTTCAGATACTTTGCGCACTCTTCTTTCGCGCCGGAAAGATCGTGTTCGGTATAGTTGCCGCACTCTTCTTTTTTCGCGCCCGGCACTTCGGACAATTCTATCGCCGCGGCAAAGCTTTCTACCAATAATCTTTTTACCTGCGCCCCGTCAAGCACGACGGTAAGCAGATAAAAACCGGTACGGCAGCCCATCGGACCGAAATATATTATGTTGTCTTTTTTGTTCGAATTGCGCAACACCGTCGCAAGCATATGTTCGATCGAATGCAATGCGGGTTGAGCGATAAAGTCGCCTGCGTTGGGCTTTTTGAAACGCACGTCCCAAGTCGTCACGCCGTGCGCGGTTCCCGATTCGTGAAGCCCCGGCATCAGCTTATCGTGATCCTTTTGAAAGGACGGTATTTTGTTCATTTCTTTCATTAATATATATCTCCGTTAATCGATTTGACTAAGCCTATTCCGCCTCGGCGACGGCAGCGAACTGCGCGTTGTACAGCTCGGCATAAAATCCGTTCTTTGCGAGAAGTTCCTTATGGTTGCCTTGCTCGATAATGTCTCCGTCCTTGAGTACGAGAATGATAACGGCATTTTTGATCGTGGACAGTCTGTGCGCTATCACGAACGAAGTTCTGCCGCTCGTCAGCTTATCCATTGCCGCCTGAATGGCGAGTTCGGTACGCGTGTCGACGTTGCTCGTCGCTTCGTCGAGTATGAGCAGCGGCGCGTCCTTTATCATTGCGCGCGCGATCGTGAGCTGCTGCTTTTGACCTTCCGAAAGCTGAGAACTTTCGCCTATAACCGTATCGTATCCGCTCGGCAGACAGGAAATATAATGCGAAAGTCCTACGGCGGCGCATACCTCGTCGAGCGTTTCGTCGCTCACTCCCTGCTTATTGTACACCAGATTCTCGCGGATCGTTCCTTCGAACAACCAGGTATTTTGAAGTATCATATCGAACAGGTCGTGTACGTTATCGCGCGTTATGTCGCGCACCGAAACGCCGTCTATCTTGATATCGCCCGACGTAGTTTCGTAAAAACGCATCAACAGATTGACGAGCGTGGTCTTGCCCGCGCCGGTAGGTCCGACTATTGCGACCTTCTGTCCGCTTTTTATCTCCGCGGAAAAGCCGTGGATTATTTCTTTGTCCGCAGTATATCCGAACTTGACGTTATCGAACATCACGTCGCCTTTAACGTTATCGAGCCGATTTTTCACTCCGCTCTCGTCCGACATCTCTTCGCTGCCGAGCATATCGAAAACGCGGCGGCTCGCAGCCGATGCCTGCTGTATGGACGCCATAGCCTGCGCTATCGTGCCGAGCGGCTGCGAGAAAAGCCGCGCGTATATCACGAACGCCATAAGCGTGCCGATAGTAACGGTGTCGTTGCCGCCGACGATAAACGAAACGCCGACGACGAATATCAACACGTACGACAGACTTCCGACAAAAGTCATGACGGGCATCATCGCGCCCGACAGGAACTGAGATTTTCTGTTGCTGTCGTACAGCAGATTATTTACAAAACCGAACTTGCGCCGCGCGGCGTGTTTGCCGTTGTACGCCTTGACGGTGTTGTGCTGCGCGTATACTTCTTCTATCTGCCCGTTCATTTCGCCGAGCTGCTCCTGTTTGGCGTCGAAATGTTTTTGCGAGAATTTCAACAGTATCGACATGCACAGGAAACCGACGAGCGATGTGCCGATAGTGGTCGCGGCAAGCACGGCGTTCACTTTGAACATCATTACGGTAACGCCCAAAAACAGTACGATCGCCGACACCAGGTTGGCGGTGCTTTGGCTGAGCGTTTGCGATATGGTATCGACGTCGTTTGTAACGCGGCTCAAAATATCGCCCGTGGTCGTCGTGTCGAAATAATTGAGCGGAAGCCGGTTTATCTTACCGTTGATATCGCTCCTGAGTCGTTTCGACGCGCGCTGCGTTACCGTCGCCATTATGAATTGCTGACCGTACGAAAGAAGTGCGCCCGATGCGTATATGATCGCAAGCGTTATGCAAATTTCGATTATGGCTTTTATATCGATCTTTGTGTACAGCCCGAACTGTATCTCGTCGGTGAGCGCCTTTATCTTATCTGGTCCGATTATCGTGCAGACCGTGCCGCCTATAGCGAGTACGATAGCCGTTATTATAGCGGGAAGATAGCCCTTGCAATATTTTATCAATTTACCGAACGCTTTGAAATCCGCTTTTTCGCGCTTTCCCTGCGCGGCATTTCTTTGTTTCATCATAGGCGGCATTATAACTCCTCCTCCGATAACTGCGACAGCGCTATCTCCTTGTATTCCTTGCACGTTTCGAGCAATTCTTTGTGCTTGCCAATACCGACGATCCTGCCTTCGTCGAGAACTATTATTTTGTCCGCATCCATGATGGTGCCGATACGCTGAGCCACGATCATGACGGTCGAACCGGACAGCCTCGTCTTGATGTTGTTGCGCACGGTATAATCGGTCTTATAGTCGAGCGCGGAAAAACTGTCGTCGAAAATCAACAGGTCGCCGCCTTTGTAAACGGCGCGCGCGATGGATAATCGCTGACGTTGTCCGCCCGAAAAATTCGATCCGTCCTGCGCGACCGACGAATGTACGCCGTTCTCCAGTCCGTCCACGAATTCGGACGCACACGCGATCTCGAGCGCCGATTTCAGTCGCGCATCGTCCGTTTCGTCGCTGCCGTACGATACGTTTTCCGCGATATCGCCTTTAAAAAGCACCGCACGCTGCGACGCCAACGCTATGCGACCGCGCAACACCTCTTCGTCATACTCCTTCACGTTGACGCCGTCGAACAAAACTTCGCCGCAGTCTACGTCATAGAATCGCTCTATAAGGCTTATTACAGTCGTCTTGCCGCTGCCGGTTGCGCCTATAAACGCTACGGTCTCGCCGCGTCCTATCGTAAAATTAAGACCGGACACCGTTTTATTTTCGCCGCGGTCATACGCGAAACAAACGTCCCTAAACTCCAAAACGGGCGTGCCGGGCGCGCTGTCAGTATTCTTTACCGTGCCGCTTCTGACAGACCTTCTCGTACCGAGTACGTCGGCTATACGTTTGCCGGACACCAAACACCGCGGCAGTATCATGAATATCATGATAAGCAGCATAAACGCCATTATCACCTGCATGGCGTACTGTGTAAATACCGCCATATTGCCGAGAAGTTCAACGCGCGCGGGTATGCTCGCGGCGTCGTTGATAAGAATCGCGCCTATCCAATAAACTGCGAGCGTAAGTCCGTTCATGCACATTTGCAGCACCGGCATCATGAGTCCCATTCCGCGAGCAGTAAACAGCTGATTGCGCTTGACCTTTTCGTTTACCGTCTCGAACTTATCGGTCTGGTACGCTTCCGCATTGAACGCGCGCACGACGCGCACGCCCGTCACGCCTTCGCGCGTCGCCGTGTTGAGCTCGTCCGTAAGTTTTTGTATCTGTTTAAACTTGGGATAACAGACTATCACGAGCAACACGACGGTCACCGCGATAACGCCGACGACTATCGCCGTGGCTATAGTCCATTCGATCGCCGCCGAAGAAATCTTGCATATCGACCACACCGCAAGGATGGGCGCTTTTATCAACATCTGCAAACCCATGGCGACAAAGTTCTGCATTTGCACCACGTCGTTGGTGGTGCGCGTTATGAGACTGGGCGTGCCGAACTTGTTGATCTCCGCCGCCGAGAAAGAAGTCACTCTGTCGAACAGAACTTTTCTGAGCGTGCGCGCGAAATTCGCCGCCGTGTACGCCGCAAAATAACCGCATATTATCGAACACGCCATGCTCGCAAACGCATACAGCAGCATGAATCCGCCGTTACGCCACACGCTTTCCATCGTAGCCGTACCCGCCTGCACCTCGACCGTAAGCTGCGCCGTATACTCCGGCATGGTTATATCGAAATATACCTGCGCCACTACGAATCCGACGCACAGCACGATAAATATCCAATCGCGCGCTTTTAAATATTTTACGAATAATTTAAACATCGTACCTCCGTTTTTTGCTATTTTAATATACACAACATCGAAGTATCCCCGAATTGTGTTTTTGCCGTAGTATCTTTATCGTTTAAAATGATCGAAGCGCAGCGATCTACTATATGCCGCTACTTTTTCATCCGTTTACCTATCGCCGAATGTATCCTGCCGGATATTCGCAAAAACTCGTTAAGATCGTTTTCGCCCACTTCGTCTATTATATATTCGACAAGTTCGAGCAATGCTGCGAACGCTTTTTGCTTTTCGGCTCTGCCGCGCTCGGTAATACAAACCGCGGTCTTTCGCCTATCCGACTCGAGCGGCGCACGTTTTATGTATCCTTTGTTCTCCGCCGCTTTGAGTACTACCGCAACGTGCGGCGTGCTGAGCTTGAATCGAGCGGCAATGTCTCCGGAAAATACCGTTTCGGTCGATTCGTCGAGCATACACAGTATAGGTATTATACCGCGCTCGCAATAATCATCGATCGGTCCGAAAAACTCTTTCGGTCGCACGTCATCGAATTTTTTTATAAACTCTTTGGCTTTCTCTTTGCTGTCCATCGCATACTCCTAAGCAATTTACCTAAGCTTGTTAGATATTATAATCGACCTTTTGCATTTTGTCAAGCGTTTTTACAAAAAATATTTTAAACATTATCGAATCGCGTTTAATATAAAAACGCCCGTGAAACTTCAATCGTTTCTCGGGCGCATATTCTTCGATACAGTTACAATTATTCGACGATTTATTCTTCGGTCTCGCCGTGGTCGTGCACGTCGTCGTCTTCGGGAAACATAGACTTATCGTATTCTATGCCGTTTTTGTCGTAATAATCTTTTATCGCCGCACGGATCGCCTGTTCCGCAAGAACGGAGCAGTGCAGTTTGTGCGCGGGCAATCCGTCGAGCGCTTCGACGACGGCTTTATTGGTAAGCGATAACGCTTCGCTTATCGGCTTGCCTTTTATAAGTTCGGTCGCCATGGACGACGACGCGATCGCGCTGCCGCACCCGAACGTATTGAACTTGACGTCGGTTATAATGCCGTCGGTGACCTTGATATACATCTTCATGATGTCGCCGCAACGGGCGTTGCCGACCTCGCCTATGCCGTCCGCATCGTCGAGCTTGCCGACGTTGCGCGGATTGCGGAAGTGGTCCATAACTTTTTCGCTGTATAATGCCATGATACTAACTCCTATTTTTATCTATCTGTATTACGTACCGTCGCCAAGCCGACGAGCCGATACGACGCGAACGTATTGCGACAAAAACTTGTGCGACAAGCAGACGCAATCGCGAAGTCGTAGCGGCGCTACGTCGAGCGGCTGCAACGAACTTGTCGTGCAAATTTTAAGCAAGACGCCGCACGAGTGTCGGGGAGAGGCAGCCGACGAGCCGATACGACGCGAACGGATTGCGCCGAAAATTCGTGCGTCAAGCAGGCGTGACCCTCGAAGTCGTAGCCATTGCGCTACGTCGAGCGGCTGCAACGAACTTGACGTGCAAATTGATAGCAAAACGAAAGCACGAGTGTCGGCGAGAGGCAGCCGACGAGCCGATACGACGCGAACGGATTGCGCCGAAAATTCGTGCGTCAAGCAGGCGCGACCCTCGAAGTCGTAGCCATTGCGCTACGTCGAGAGAGGCGCAACGAACTTGACGTGCGAATTTAAGCAAGACGACGCACGAGTATCGGGGAGGAGGCTATAAAATAAATTGCTTCTCACCCTTTTCGAGCGCTTCCCACACCGGCGAAATACTGCGCAGATACGCCACGACTTCGGGTACGGCTTTTATTATAGCGTCGGCGTCGGCGTCGGTGTTGTACTCGGACAGGCTTATGCGCAAACTCCCGTGCGCGACTTCGTGCGGCAATCCGAGCGCGAGCAGTACGTGCGACGGATCGAGCGAACCGGACGTACATGCCGATCCGCTGGACGCACATATCCCTTTATCGTCGAGATACAGCAATAAACTCTCGCCTTCGATTCCTTCGAAACACATATTGAGTATACCGGGCAAGCGTCTCTCTCTGTCGCCGTTGAGCTTGGAATGAGGTATCTTTATAAGCGCGTCTATTATCCTGTCACGAAGTCGTGTCTGCTTCGCGGCGTTTTTCTCCATATGTTCGCGAACGTCGTCGAGCGCCGCCGCCATGGACGCGATCGCGGCAAGGTTTTCCGTCCCCGCCCTGCGTCCGCGTTCCTGCGCGCCGCCTTCTATAAACGTATTTATCGGTACGCCGCGCCGAACATACAGCGCGCCTACGCCCTTAGCGCCGTGAAACTTGTGCGCCGACAGCGAAAGCAGGTCTATATTCATCGCCTTGACGTCGATCGGGACATGCCCTACCGCCTGTACCGCGTCGGTGTGGAACACGACTTTTTTCTCGCGGCATACCGCACCTATCTCGGCAATAGGCTGTATCGTACCTATCTCGTTATTGGCGAACATGACAGTCACGAGCGCGGTGTCGTCGCGTATCGCGTCACTTACCTGTTCGGGCGTCACTATCCCGTTTTCGTGTACGTCGAGATAGGTAACTTCGAAACCTTCGCGCTCGAGCTTTTTTACCGTATGCAGCACCGCATGATGCTCGAACGCCGTAGTAACAATATGTTTCTTGCCGCGCTTCGATCCGTTTGCCGCAGCCGATCGGATCGCCTGATTGTCCGCCTCGCTGCCGCCGGACGTAAAATATATCTCGCTCGGCTCGGCATTCAGTCTTGCCGCGATCCGCGCGCGGTTTTCTTCCAGCGCCTCTTTTGCTACCTGCCCCACCGTGTGCAACGACGACGGATTGCCGTACACGTTTTTCATATACGGTATCATCGCATCTATCGCGGCATCGCTCATAGCCGTAGTCGCCGCATTATCCGCATAAACGGTTCTTTTCTTGCTGTCTTTCACTTTTTAATTCCTATCGAAACAGTATGATTTAGCATACCGCTATTATAGACCAATACTTTTAGTTTGTCAATTATATTATACGCATTTTTTATTAGAGGAGTATTTTTGCCCGCTTGCGGGAGCAAAAATGCGACGACGACAAATTTGGTGTAATACCACGCCCCTTGGGGCGGAACTTGCGCGCAAAGCGCGCGGGTCCGGGGCTTGCCGGGGTATAATACCTAATTTATTATCGAATCAAATCGCGACGGACCGTATACCGAGAAACTTTTTTTCGCACGAGAAAACCCGATGACTTTCGGCATCGGGTTTCCGGTTGCAAAATCAAACGTTCAACAAACGCAAAATGTGCTTGCTGACGATCATGAGGATGAGGTCAACCAACCAAATGATCCAGAAGCCGAAGATCAAGCGCAGGATAGCCGCTACGATCTTGCCGTCCGAGAGACGGGTGATAACGCCGCAGATCCACGCGGTAACGGGGATTATCGCAAGGATCAAGCTAACGATATAGGAAAGACCAAAGTAATCGCTCTTCGCCATAATTGTTCATCTCCTTTTAATATTTTTTGTATTTTCATTATACTATTTATATGTACATGTGTCAAGTATATTTCCAAAATATTTTATCGCCGTGCGCATCAAAAAATGTCGCACTTTTGCAAAACTCGAGCGGCGTTCCGCATCTTTGTCTTGACAGCCGAAAAAAGCTATGATATACTAACATATAAAGACAACGGATAAGCTTACATGGACGCGGAAAGACTCGATACGGAAAAAACGTTGGCGTATCTTACGCTTAACGAAAAGATAAAACTTTTGTCGGGAGACGGTATGTGGCATACGTTCGCTACCGGCGAACTGCCGGGCATACGCATGTCGGACGGACCGAACGGACTGAGACCCGTGACCGGGATAATGTCGTCCGCAATGCCCGCCACCTGCTATCCCACGTCCGGCATGCTCGCAAACAGCTGGGACCCGGCGCTATGCTATGCGGTCGGAGCGAGTATCGGTCACGAAGCTACCGCCGTAGGCGTCAATCTTTTGCTCGCGCCCGGCGTCAATATCAAGCGCGATCCGCACGGCGGACGCAACTTCGAATACTTTTCGGAAGACCCGGTGCTTTCGGGCGAAATGGGACGGGCGTTCATATCGGGCGTGCAGTCTACGGGTGTGGGCGCGTGCGTCAAGCATTTCTGTTGCAACAATCAAGAATACATGCGCATGTATTCGGACTCGGCGATGGACATGCGCGCGCTCATGGAAGTATATTTGCGTCCGTTCCGCATTGCATTGGATGCCGAACCCAAAGCCGTAATGTGCGCATACAACCGCGTGCGCGGCGAATACTGTTCCGAAAGCGAGTTCTTGCTCAAAGACATGCTGCGGCGTGAACTCGGCTACAAAGGCGCCGTCATCTCCGATTGGGGCGCGGTGCGCGACAGAGCGGTATCTCTGAGTGCGGGAGTCGATCTTGCCATGCCCGGCTCGGAAATGTTCGAAGCTCAACTCACGGACGCATTGCAACGCGGCGAAATAACGGAAAAAGACATAGACGATTCGGTAAGGCGGCTGCTCGAGCTTATAGACGATGTATATCTCGAACCGTACGGCGATTTCGATCCGGATATTCACGACCGCGTATCGTATAACGCCGCCGCGGCGAGCGTGGTACTGCTTAAAAACGAAAACTTTTTCCTGCCGCTTACTCGCAATCTCAAGATCGCCGTTTGCGGCAAACTCGCGGAGACAGCGCCCATACAGGGCGGCGGAAGTTCGCACGTTTCGGCGATAAAATCAATATCGCCGCTTGACGCGTTCGCCGCGCGTCAGATAGAAGTCACCTATTGCCGGGGCTATTCCAGAGACGGCAAACAAAACGAGATCTTGCTCGAAGAAGCGAAACAGGCGGTTAAATACTGCGACGCGGTAATAATTTACGTCGGGCAAGACACGCCTCACGAAGGCGTCGACAGAGTTTCGCTCGATCTTCCGCAAGAGCAAAACGATTTTATCAACGAAATAACGGCAAAAGGCAAAAAAGTCGCGGTAGTGCTTTGTTCCGCCGGACCCGTGCGTATGCCTTGGATCAACCGCGTTTACTCGGTGGTCTATGCCGGACTGAACGGCGGAGCAGGCGCGCTTGCCGCCGTCGATACGCTGTACGGCAGGATAAACCCGTGCGGCAAGCTCGCTGAGACTTTTCCCGCCGGCACGCCTATAACGAGCGATACGGATATTGTCGATCCGATATACCGAGAAAGCATATTCGTCGGATACAGATATTACGACAAACGGAACTTGCGCACACTGTTTCCGTTCGGACACGGACTGTCGTTCTCCAAAATACGCTACGACGGCATGCGCGTCATACCTGTCGGCGACGCGGCGTTCGACGTCAAAGTTACGCTCACAAACGACTCGGTACGGGACGCGTACGAGATCGTGCAGATATACGTCGCAGACAAAACGGGACGCATACTGTGCGCCGTCAAACAGCTCGCCGGCTATTCCAAAGTATTTATCGAAGGTCAAACGACCACGACTGCGACAATCAAGCTCACCCGCCGCGCATTCGAGTTTTTCAATACCGATTCAAACGCGTTCGACGTATCTGACGGCGAATACGAAATAATCGTTGCGGCGTCGGCGGAAGACATAAAACTAAGCGAGACCGTCGCCGTCAAAGGTAATTTCACCGGACACATCCCCTATCCCGCGGCGTACGATACGCTCGAAAGTATAACGGATACGGACTATGCGGAACTGCCCGGCGCATATCTGCCCGAACCGAAACCAAAAACCGAAAAAGGCGCATTCACGTTAAATAACTGCATAGACGATATAAGCCGCACGCTTGCAGGCCGAATCGCGCGGCGCATCGTCTTGCACAAAGCCAAATCGATCGGACAGCCGAACAGTCCGGAGCGCAGAGCGTTTATCGCGGCGGCAACTACCACACCGCTTTCTTCGGCGGCGGTAATGAGCGACGGCGCTATGGATCTAAACACCGCAACGGTGCTCGTCGATATGGCAAACGGTAAGTTCTTTAAAGGTATAAAACGCTTACTGAAAAAACATTGAATACTCCGACATGATAACCGCGGCTTTACAGCGAGTTGCGGCGAATGAAATAACGAACTCAAAAGGCGAAAATATGAGCAAACTCCAAGTATTCGACTACATAGAAAAAGCGGCGACCGTTCTCGACGAAAATCTCGTCAACTTCACCCGCGCCGCGGATAAGGTGACGGAATATCTTACAAGCGCGTTCGGCGAGATCGACGCCGTTATCGGCGTGACCTCGCGCATTAAAACGCGCGACAGTCTTAAAGAAAAGATACTGCGCAACAATCTTTATCGCAATACCCCTGCGGAACGGATAGTGCCGGATATGCACGATATAATCGGCGTCAAATTGGAATGCCGTTTTTTCAAAGACGAAGCCTTTCTTTACGATAAGATACGCGAAGTTTTTTCGATGGACGCCGGCGACGGTTTCTTCTGCCCGCCCGATAAAAAAGCTATACGCTTAAAGCTCGACACGCCGCAGCCTGAGTACCAGAAAAACGGCTACACGATCTACCGTATCGACGGCAACGTCGCATACGCAAGCGAAAACTATAATTTCGAACTGCAAATAAAATCGCTTGTCAACAGCTTTTGGTCGGAGATCGAGCATAAACTCATATACAAAAACAACCGGCTCAACCAGTTCGACTCGGTAATGAAAGAACTGCTGAACTACACGCACGAAAACCTGTCCGGTATCGACCACCAGCTCAATCTCATATTCGACCGGATGTCAGGCAATATGATAGTCAATCAGCAGGAACAGCTCAAAAGCATGCTCGCGCTCGGACTCAACGAGATATACACCGTCATCGTCAAAGCCAATACCGGCATACCCGTTTCGATAACGGAATACACCGAGGCGGTAGTCGACTATCTCATATCGGCATCGTCGTACACTGCCGATATGGCAAGCGAACCGTACATGAAGCCGATGATAGAAAACATTTCGCGCCATATCCATGCCGATGACGACAACTACATCGACGAACACTTGTTAAACGACGAAAATTACGGCGGACTGTTTATAAATCTCATGAAATGGATGCGCGAGATAGATTACGAGACGATAGCCATCGGCGAAAATATTTCGCTCGACGTCAAACTCGAAGGCAGTTACGACGAAGTAGCCAAGATATTCATGAAAGACATAAACAACGATTTCTATCTTAACACGTTCTTCCATATCTTCTTTTCGCTCGAACGCGGCAACGACAAACAGGACTTTACCGATTATATCCGTTACTACACCGACAGGATCATGCGCGGCAAGACCTTGGAACAGACATATCGGACGCTCGCACGGCTGTCCGAACTCCCCGCAAACAAACTGCCGCTCATAGATACGATAAAAATGCTCGAAAACATTCGGTAAATCTACTCATGTAAAAATGCCGCCGAGACGACGTCTGCGGCATGCCGGGGCGTCATGCCCTACGAATTACACATTGTAATTGCTTTGCGTTATAGATTTCTCCGCTCCGCCTATGGCTCCGGTCGAAATGACAAACGGAAGATAAGCGTGACATGCCGAGACCTTTCCCCTACGAATTACAATTTAAAATCTTAACACCCCCCCCCTGTGTCATTTCGAGCGAAGTCGAGAAATCTAATAATTTAAAATCTCGACCGCTCCTATTCACTCTTCACTATTACTTATTCACTAATTAAAGAGATTTCTCCGCTCCGCCTATGGCTCCGGTCGAAATGACAAACGGAAGATAAGCGTGACATGCCGAGACCTTTCCCCTACGAATTACAATTTAAAATCTTAACACCCCCCCCCTGTGTCATTTCGAGCTTGTCGAGAAAGCTAATAATTTAAAATCTCAACCGCACTTTTTCACTTTTCACTATTACTTATTCACTTATATTACGCTTCCACTATTATAAAACGTCAAGGAGATTTATATCATGAAAGTTTTATTGGTCAACGGCAGTCCGAGAGCGAACGGCTGTACATTCACGGCGCTATCCGAAATACAAAAAACTCTCGCAACGCTCGAAGTGGAGTCCGAGATATTCGGTCTCGGCAACAAACCGGTGCGCGACTGCATCGCGTGCGGCGGTTGCGTCGGCAAAGGAAAATGCGTGTTCGACGACGATATTGTAAATGCGCTTATAGAAAAAGCGACTACTGCCGACGGATTCGTGTTCGGATCGCCGGTGTATTATGCTCACCCCACGGGACTGCTCTTATCCGCGCTCGACCGCGCGTTCTATGCCGGCAAGTCTGCGTTCATGTATAAGCCGGCGGCGGCGATCGTATCGGCGCGGCGCGGCGGCACGGCATCGTCGTTCGACGTGATAAACAAATACTTCACCATTTCGCAAATGCCCGTTGTTTCGTCTACATATTGGAACATGGTGTACGGTTCCAAACCGGAAGAAGTTCTTCAAGATGCGGAAGGCGTCCAGACCATGCACAACATCGCGCATAACATGGCGTATCTGTTAAAGTGTATCGACGCGGGCAATAAAGCAGGCGTCGAAAAACCCAAGACCGAGACCGGCGCGCGCACAAACTTTATAAGATAAACACGCGTAGGTATGCGTTTGAAATTTTACGTTCTTAAGTTGAGCAAAATAATCCGAACACGTCTGTGGACGGATCTTTTGCCGCAATACTGCGTTAAACTCGTTCATAGTACCGCATTATGATAAACAGTAAACGAGAAGTCACCGACTTCGATGATATAATAGATATACTGTCGCGATGCGACACTCTGCGCGTCGCGTTCGGCGGTGATACGCCTTACGTCGTACCCGTGTCGTTCGGCATGAAAAAAACTGACCGCACGCTTGTCATATACTTCCACGGCGCAAAGCGCGGGCTTAAATACGAACTGACGGATAAACATCCGAACGTATGTTTCGAAAGCGATATTTGTCATAAAATCGAAGAGTTCGCGCACGGCATAACCGCGAGATACGAAAGCGTCATCGGTTTCGGCAAGATAGAAAGAATCGAAAGCGAAGAAAAACTCGCCGCACTGCAAGCGATTTGCGCGCACTACGGCAGAGCGGACTACTCCGTCGCAAACTGTAGCGGTTTAGCTGCAACGGCTGTCTATAAAATAACCGTCGACTCGATCACGGGCAAAAGAAATATTTAATGTTCGCGAAGATATTAAATGATGATCTCACGCCGCTGTCTTTGTAACGAGATAAAGCGCTATTCGAAATAAATAGCGTCCACCATGATCCGAGCGAGTTTTTCTACCGGTTCTTCACAGTCGTTATCGAGCCATGCCATAGAGATGTTAAACAGCATACCCGCATACAAATATGCCGTATACTTGTCGTGCTGCGGATAATCTTCTTCGAACGATTTTATAAAGTTAATGTTCAAATAATCGAGATACAAATACTCCAACCGAGCCTTTTTGATCAATTTAAAAGGCTCTTTATTTTCTTTGAACATTTTAAAAACTTTCTCTATCGTTTTCGTATAGTCGGCTTTGCAACGCGGATAGAAACGTTGACCCAAAACGAAATCTTTTGTACTGCGCTCGAAATAATAAATGATCACGTCTTCCTTGCGCTTGAAATAACGGTAAAACGTCGCCCTGCCGACGCCGGCTTTTTCGGCGATATCTGTCACGCTTATTTTTTCGTATTCGTAATTATTCATAAGCTTAAATAAAGCCTGTACTATATAAAATCTCGTATACTCTTCAGGTGCGAATTCCACGATACAAAATCTCCCGTTTTGTCTTATTTGCCGCGACACTTCCCCGAATTGTGTCTGATCGGCTTTTCAAGCTGTTGATTTATCGTCTTTTTTAGTATATGATACACTTGTCTCACGGGAAAGTCAATCGAAACGCGCGCCCGGACCAAGTGCAAGACAAAATTAAAATCAAGGAGTAAAAAATGCAAAACAAAGATTTCGTGACCTATGAATATAGGACAAAAACGGTAAAAGCCGAAACGCAGTCCAAAGCCATGGACATGTACGAGGCATTCGGTTGGGAGATAACGTCGGTTTCGCCGACCGTGGTAGACGGAGTTACCCTATCGCTCAAACGCGACAGAAAACAAAAACATAAGCAGGAGCTGACCAAAATCGAACGTCAGGCGGAAAACGTATTCGACACAATCAACGGACTGCAACGCGCAAAAACATTGGGCGCGAGCATATTCGCATACATTTTCGCCATTATATCCGCGCTCGTATTGGGCGGCGGCATGTGCCTTGTTATGCTTATCGAAAACAATGTATCGGCATTCGCAGGCGGCATCGCACTCGGACTTGTAGGTATAGCGATGTGCGCCGTTAATTATCCGATATACAAAAAGATCGCGGCAAACAAGATAAAAAAGATCTTGCCCATTATCGACGATAACGAAGAAAAACTCGCAAACCTGCTCGAAAAAGGCAACGACTTATTACGTACCGATTTGATCTGAAGAGTATTTAATATCCATGCTACATACGCATTGCTCATGCGTAGTCAAATAAAAATTATAAGGAGTAAAAAATGAGCGAAACTATTTATTTCAAGCAAAGACAGGAAGGATACAAAAAGGTGTTGGCGGACATTAAATCAAACGTCCGAAACCGCACGGAATTCGAAAATGCGATCGTCGAAAAAATACACCGCTGGTGGGCAGAATGGAAACCCGATTATGAGGGTTGGCTCAAAGTAGCCGATTGGCTTTATGCAAGCGATTGCATTATCGACGCCATAGGCGACAAGCCGCAGATTTATAAAGTTTACCGAGCGGCAATGAAATATCAGAGCGACACGTTCGCTATGGATATGGGACCTATCGACAACTGCATCGTCGAAGGCGACACGCTCGCCATAAGTTACATAATGTATCTGACCGCCAAAGCGGATATGGGACCGCTAAAAAAGGGCGTGACCTACCCTATAAAAGTTACCGAATTCAATAAATTCGCGAACGTCGACGGCTATGACGAGCCTATGGTCGTACATCTGCTCTTAACGTCCACGACCCCGGGCATGTAAACATAACCGAACCGGCTACACGCTTGATGTCGTTTGCCTTTAATTTCAGTCGTTTGCAAATTACAATCGACTGAGTATGCCGGCTCTTTATATTTGTCTATTATAACACGAATGCCTCGCAAAAGCGAGGCATTTACTTTGGAGCTGTTACCGGGATTCGAACCCGGGACCTCCACCTTACCAAATATATAAAGCACCTAAAATAGGGTTTATACGGTTTATATCGTACCTATAATGTAGGTGCTTTTTCTAACCCCTGATATAATTTATTAACTTTCTAATCTCTACAATTCCATATATCTTATATAAAGTCGGTAGATAACTTTACCGATTTTTTTACACTTTTAATTAGCAACCCCATTTCGCCCAAATAGAAATATCCAAATGCCTTTCAAAATAATCAACCATATCTTTGGGTAAATGTAATAATACCTTGTGAATCGCCTCGTATTCTTTTTGATAGGTCTTACCCAATCTTATATACTTCCTTTTAAGTTCATTATATTTCTCTATATTATCTTTACCTAAATCTCTATCATA
>CAJUQF010000002.1:0-4228 GCA_910588315.1 uncultured Christensenellaceae bacterium
TCCCTTTGCACTGCTCGCTGAACTTTTCTATGTCTTTCTCTGTTACCATGGTGTTTTATTTCCTTGTTTTGAGTTTTGTTATGTTATTCTGTGTTACTGTGAGATTTCTCGACTTCGCTCGAAATGACACATGGGGTTGTTGCTTTGTCGTTTACGGGACGCAAGGGTCTGCGTCACCTACGAATGTCGATTCTGTTATTGCTTTACGTTAAGCAATTTTATCGTGTAATTCGTAGGACAGGCAGACCGTCTGCCGCTCTATTGATTATTGCCTTGCCGCTTGCGGAGCGCATGGTCTAAAGCTCCCTACAAAGGTCGATTCTATTGATATTTTCCGTTGGAACATCGGTTATGGGCTACGATATATCACTCTGTATTGTTTTACCTATCATAAAGCAATTATATTGTGTAATTCGTAGGGCGGTCAGACCCTTGACCGCCGCTTATCGTATTATAGCTTTTCCACGTGCGGAGCGCATGGATCTGCGCTCCCTACAAACATCTTTCTGTTATAGTTTTTCTATAACAGGATGTTAAAGTACGACTCGATTATATCGCGCAGATAGTCGGGAATGTCGCCGTTTTCCGCGAGATATTGCATGGCCTCTTGGTAATACGTCTCGTACACGGCTCTGTAATATGTTTCGCCGTCGATACAATTGCCAGACGTATCGGTTATACCGCTGTTACCGCTGCCGTTGTTGGAACTGTCGCTATCCGAAGGGTCGGAATTACTGCTGCTGTCGCTGTCGCCTTCCCCGTCTCCGTCCTCGCCGTCATCGTCGCCGTCGCTGTCGTCAAGCTCGACGAAAATCGCAGTAAACGTAAGATTGCCTTGAACGTTTTTCTCGAATCTCGTCGCGTCCTTGACGCCGTCGTCCCAACCGTCGAAAACATATCCGTCGTTGGCGACCGCAGTCACTTTTGCCGTATCCTCGCCCAACAGCACTACCTGGATATCCTCGCCCACGAGATAACCCATTTCTTCGTCGTCGACGATATACTCGACCGAATATTCTTTATCGCGCTCGTCGGGATCGATAACGTCCGCAAACCCGGGTATCACTCCGAATCCGCTGAGTCCCGTAACTATGATCATCGCAATACCGAGCAAACCCGCCACGGGCGCGGCTATCGCGCTTGCTCTCGACACGCCCACACCGACACTGCTCGGCGATACTTGCGAAAGTTTGCCGAGCGCATCCTCGCGCTGACGCATCGCCATGTACGATTCGTCGTTACGAAGTTCGGTCATTGTTATCATGCGTTCTTCCAAGCCGAGGCTGTCGAGTTTTTGCGCGATATGCTCGGTCGTCGGTCGATATGCCAAGAAGTAGAACAACGGCACGCTCACGGCAAAAGCCGCAAGCCCCAAACCGATAGACAGCCACATGCCGTTAAAGACAGTGAACCAAGTAATAAACGCCGTAATAAATCCGACGGCGCCGCCGATAGCAACGCCCCAGACTGCCGAGCGCAACAGGCTGTCGAAAACGACACGTCTGTAATACTTTTTAAATACGGATTCGCAATCCATAGCAACCTCCTTCGTGCAGCATTTGCACTTACCATATCCATAACCCCGATAGATAACATCCGCGGCAGTCTTTTGTCCTGCCGGCTAAATCGCTAACGGTATAGGATACTTTATACTGTATACTGTATATTATAGCTTATTTTTCGACATATAGTCAAGTCTATTAAGACACTAAACCGCCGAACATAAATTTATTCGGCGGCTCAGCGATAGTTTAATACGGGTTATGTGAAATATTTAAACATAATGTAAAGCGCATGCATGTTATATTTATCGCACTTTTCACCCGAACGTTTAAGCGCTTCCGCCTCAGTTTTCCGGACCGTGACCCCAAACGACGTTGGCATTGCCGCTCCAGCCTTCGGGGAAACTTGCGCCCTTCTCTTTTGCATCGTCCGCGCTTGTATAGCCAAGCACGTATATGGTCTGAGTATTATCCCAGCCGACAAACGAAACCGGCTCGCCGCCGTTCATCCGATTGACCGACGCCGGAAGGACTATGGATTTAAGCGCAGAGCAACCCTCAAATGTACCATTTCCAATACTCGTAATACTTTCGGGTAATGTTACGGACGTAAGCTTATCGCAGTCTTTAAACAATGATGTATTTACCAATGTCAACCGCGTACATTTTGTCAGATCGATAGTTTCAAGTCCCGAACCGCTGAACGCGCTGCTACCTATTGTAGATACGCTCGCAGGAACATTTACGGAAGTAAGAGATTTACATTCGGCAAACGCTTCTACTCCGATCAGCGAAACCGTATCGGGCAACTCAACAGTGTGCAACTTAGCGCAATTATAGAACACTCCGCGATAGCCGGCAGTATTCGCGCCGATCTCTGTCACTCCGCTATCGACAGTAACTGTTTGTAACTCGGAGCAATTCGCAAATGCTCCATTAAGGATCTTCTTAACTGATCCGGGTACACGCAGATTAACAATCTTGGTGTTGTTAAACGCGTCAAGATCAATCAATGACACTCCGTTTTCTATAGTCAAATTCACAACGCCTGCGCCCATAAACGCATGATCTGTCGCAACACCCATTTTAGGAGTGATCGTTACATCCGTAAGATTAGTACAATTCTCGAATGCGTTTTGTCCGATAGACACAACATCTTCCCAACTGACCGTTGTTAAAGACTCAACGCCTTTAAATGCAAATTTCATTATATAAGCGTTCCTGCCGTTGAAATCTATCGTTGCCAAGCTGTCACAGCCTTCGAAAAGATCGTCGCTTGCAGATCCGGTCCCGATTTGCACGGGGAAATCAGCCGATTCGAAAGAAATCGTTTCAAGAGCGGCGGCGCCATAGAATTCATTATGATCTACGAACAATATACCCGCCGGCAATGTTATACTTGTAAGCCCGCTGTTTTCGAACACGTGCGTCCCCACATAACCGAGTTTACTACCGCGAGCAAACGACAGCGTCGTAAGCCCCGTGCAATTCGCAAACGTATAATCGGGGAGTTTTGCAAGTTCGGCTGGTATTACAACGTTATTAAGCACTGCACAACCGTCGAACACGTTTTTACCCATAGAGATAAGGGTAGACGGTAATGTAACGCTCATAAGAGATGTACAGCCCGCGAAAACATTGTTTCCTAACGTAACAACTCCTTCCGGAATTTTTATGCTCTTAAGCGAAGTACAGTTTCTAAACGCAAAATCACCTATGCTTATAACGCTGCCGGGCAACTCCACAGATTCGAGTTTCGAACAACCGTAGAACGTATATTCGTCTATTGCGGTTATATTACCCTCTATCACAACATTAGTTACATTGGCGCGCATGAATGCGCCCGCCTCGATAGTCGTTACGGTATTTGCGACCGATAAGTCGCCCGTCGCGGTAGCAAGACAGCCGACAAGCTGCGAGCCGCCGCCCGAATAAATAACTTTGTTTACTATGGTATATATCTCGTTATCGGGCGAAACGGATAAATTCGTGAGATTGGAGCAATTAGAGAACGGGTTGCCTACAAGCTCGGACACGGTCGACGGTATAACGACTTCGGTAAGGTTGTTGCAACCGTCGAACGCGCTTTCACCGATGTAAGTAATCCCTTCGTGAAGTCCGAACGACACCGCCGTACCCATAAACGCCTGGGTGCCGATATACGAAATACTCGTAGGCAGTGTGATGTCCGAAAGGCTCGCACATTCCCAGAACATGAGGTCGCTTATCTCGCTCAGCGCAAGGTTATTGCCGGTGAACTCCACTTTTTGAAGTTGGGCGCAACCGGTAAACGCGCCGTCTCCGAAAGATTCTGCCGAATCAGTGGGAAGCGAAAGAGTTACGAGCGACTTATTATTGGCAAACACATGACTGCCGAAGTTAGTTACCGACGCAGGTACAGTCAAAGTCGCGAAGCCGCAGTTTGCAAACGCATAATCGCCCAAAGTATCGATATAGTTGGGGAATTCGAACGACGTGAGCGATGTGCAGCCCTGGAAGCATCCAAGCGAGCTACTTCCGCCTATCTCGGACAGCATCGTACCGTTACCCGTGAATTTCACAGATTCGAGCGCCGAACAGCCGTAGAATGTTCCCGCCCAAAGCGTTGCAAAGTTATCCGTGGGAATGGATACCGACATGAGATGCGTATTTGCTCTAAACGCGCTGTTACCGAGCGTCGTGACTGACTGCGGAATATCAAAGGAAGTAAACGCACAGCCTTGGAA
>CAJUQF010000002.1:4238-9838 GCA_910588315.1 uncultured Christensenellaceae bacterium
GCCTTGGAACGCCGACACTCCTATTTTAGTAAGATTATTATATCCAAGTACATTAACAAGTGCGCCGCATCCGTTAAATGCACTGTTGCCCAACTGTACCGGACGCCCGTTAAAGTTTACAGATGTAAGATTAGTCGCACCGTAGAACGGACTGTTGGACGCGCTTGATGCATCGGTTATGGTAAGCGCTTTATCACTTGCTTCGAATACAACGCTTGTAAGGGAAGCTATCCCGTTTGCTTTACAGTTCGCAAATGCAGTGTTGGCAATCGACGTGATATTTGCCGGTATGTTTAAGGAAACGAGTCCCGTCCCGTTAAACGCACCGGACGGTATAGTCGTCAGTTTATTGGGAATAACAATAGTATTCAATGACGAACAGCCGTAGAACACATTGGTGCCTAATGTTGTAACGGCGGATAGATTCAATTCATAATCGTCGTCGGCTGCCGTAGATTTTCCGATGAGTGCGGAGCAATTATAAAACGCGTAATTCCCGATAGAAGTGATATTTTGCACGTTCAATAACTTTTGAAGCGACTTATTTCCATAAAACGCATAGTTGCCTACGGTAACGCTCCTGCCTCCGAAATCTACGGTTTCAAGTTTTGAGCAGTTCCCGAACGGAGCACTGCCGGAAGTTCCGTTCGTTACTGTCAACGGCTTAGAGTCCTTAACATTTTCGAATGTAACCGTATTAAGCGAAGCGCATCCGTTAAACGCATACGTACCTATGGACGTTACATTCGCCGGGATAGTAATACTCGCCAGTCCCGAGTTTCTAAACATATAATTTCCGATCGCAGTAAGCCCATTCATGCCCGTAACTTGTTGTAATCCGGTACAGCCGTCAAACAAATAAGTACCCACCGTTTTAACGCTTTCCGGGATATTTACGCTTGTAAGTCCCGTGCAACCTTTAAATGCATAGTTGCCCAACTTTGTTACTTTGGAAGGAATAGTAAATGCCCCTAACGGCTTACGATATTGGAAAACATAGGCTCCGATTTCGGTTATATTATCTATACCTTGAATTGTAGTCAGTTTCGACGATCCGGTAAAAGAAGAAGTATCGGCAAACAGGTAATTAGGCAACTTGGACAGTCTGTTACCCAAATCAACAGTTTCTAATTTTGCGCAATTCTTAAACGGGAAATTGCTTGATCCGGCAACAAATGTCAAATCTTCCTTGCCCGGCAATAATGTCACGGTCTTAAGCTCCGAACAACCTGTAAACATATCACCGTTTTGCGATCCGGTGCCGAGAGTAGTTATACTTCCCGGCAACGTTATCGATCCAAGCATGGTGCAATAGTTGAATGAGCCGCGCCCTATCGATTTTATGTTATAAACAGATGAAGTTTCACCGCTCTCGGACGTAATAGTCTGTTGTTCGAACTGCACCGTTTCGAGTGAAGAACAATTTTGGAACACATAATCGCCCAATGACGTTACTTTATTTGGAATACGTATCGAACCGAGCAACGAACAACCGCTGAACAGGTATGACGGGAATGCGGATAACTTGTCGTAATTATCGGGGAAAGATACGCTCGCGAGCTGAGTACAACCTTCAAACGCACGCTGTCCTAAGGTAGTGACTTGACTGCCGGACTGGAATGTGACGCTCTCGAGCGCACTGTTTGCGAACGCGCTTTCGCCTATCGTGATCTTGACATCGCTCGACGGGAATATCAAACGCTTTAAATGTTTGTTTCCGGCAAAAGCCTTTGCAGATATCTCCTTAACATTAGTAGGCACTGTATATTCTACTGCATCGTTCGCCATGGAATACTCTTTGAGTACGCCGTCAACTATAGTAACATACTTGGGATAAGATATCTCCTCGCCGCCGTCAGAGTAAGAGTTTACGGTAGTCGGAACAGGGCAACCGAGTGTCGATATATATTTTGCACAAGCCGTAGGGATCGTCAAACTGTTCAAACCCTCGACTTTACTAAACACATTATCGCCCATCTCGGTAAGTTTCTCAGGCAATTTTATAGTTGTGATCTTTGTTTCCTTAAATGCTTCTTTACCTATTTTGGTAAGATCGCATCCGGGCTTAAACTCTAT
Organism: uncultured Christensenellaceae bacterium; assembly: GCA_910588315.1. Lineage (GTDB taxonomy): Bacteria > Bacillota > Clostridia > Christensenellales > Pumilibacteraceae > Anaerocaecibacter. The sequence goes on from CAJUQF010000002.1 coordinate 6,315, forward strand.
GTTTCCGAGATTTTTACAACCGTCGAATGCGTTTGTGCCTATTTCACTCAATCTCTTGGGGAAAGTTATTGTCCTTAACGGACGCTCCGCATATGTCAGTTTCATTTGAAACGAATTATTCTTGATAACAAGCGGTTTAAGCTGCTCAACGTTGCCGCCATAACCGTCGATATCTTCTTCAAACAAGATTTCAGACACATTGCTATTGATAAAAGCACTCTCGCCTATAATTTCCACTGTTGCAGATATCGTAACGCTGCCGCGTTTTGCAGGCGGGCAATACAACAACGTTTTACCGTCGGCGGTATAAAGTATGCCGTCTATAGATTTGACTTCTTCGCCGCCGGTTTCTACCGCAAATGTAGTGAAACTTGAAGATCCGTCCGATGTATCAAATGTATTAGAGTAAGCATAAGACCCGAAAGCATTAGGATCAGCCGTATCGCTGGTTTTCCCGAATCTCGCCGGCATATTTACAGTCGTCAATTTATGGCAATTACCAAAGGATTGCCTATCCAGCGATAATGCTCTTTCGCAATCGCTGTTCGCAGTATAAGTGACGGTTTCCAATGCACTGCAATTATAGAATGCGCTTGCGCCTATACCCGTACCGCCATAATTTACGGTTAAATTGGTATTTTTAGTCATTACTCCCGTGGTGCTATTTATTGAAACAGATGTTTCTTTTGCATTAGTTTTGTCCCTGTTCGCCACATTTGCGGGAATATTGACCGTACTCAATTTACTGCAACCATAGAATGCATAATCGGGTATATTTTGCAATCTATCAGGCAAACTCAATGTCGTAAGCGACGTCAACCCACTGAATACGCCGTAATATTCGGAATCGCCATAATCTCCACCGCCCATGCTTACACCGACAGCTAAAGATAATTCGGCGTCGCCGTCCTCTATCACAAGACTGGTAAGCGCCGTATTATTACGGAACGCCCCCTGACTGATTTTAGTAACACTGTAAGGGATCGTCAATTCGGTGAGCGCTGTAGCATTCATGAACGAACGATATCCGATAGTTGTCAAATCACTCACCTGTTTACCGTTTTCGGTGCGCTTTGCGAACGTCACATTTGACAACATCGTAAGCCCGTAAGAGATACCGTTTGTAAAAGCATACGAGCCTATCGATTGAACGGTAGACGGGATCGTTATAGAAGTAAGAGATACACACCCGTTAAACATACTGTCCGAAATCTTATTCAATTTTTCCGGAAGGTTTATCGATGATAATGCGGAACAGTTATAAAACGCCGCATCGCCGATATTGAGTTCTTTAGTGCGGTTTTGTGCAAACTCCACCGTACGAAGGCTCGTGCATCCGCCGAAGGCAAGATCGCCTATCTGCGTCACGTTCGCGCCGATCGTTACCTTAGTTATGTTGGTGTTGTTTTGGAAAACGCCGCCATTTATGGTCGTCATGGTGTCGGGCAAATTCACTTCACCGGATTTGGTGTACGGGAAGTACACTATGCCGACATAGTCCGTGCCGCTCTCGCCGCCCAATCTATATACGACGTCGTCGTACGAATCGTAAGTCGTACTGCGCTCGTCGACCGTCACTCTCGCAAGGTTTTTGCAGCCTGTGAATATACCGTCGCCGAGTTCTATTACGTTTGCGGTGATATGCAATGTCGTAAGTCCGGTGCAACCTTTAAACGCATTGTCGCCGAACGAAAGTTCCGCGCCGTTCTCGTCGATCGTCACGTTTCTGAGCGACGTACACAGTTCAAACGCGTTATTACCCACCGTCTTAAGCGTTTTGGGGAACGTGACGGAAGTAAGGTTTTTGCAGTTTGAGAATACATAATTGCCTATCGTCTCGAGATCGCCGAACGTCACCGACGCAAGGTTGGTGCAGTCCGCGAACGCATAATCGGACAATTCGTCGACGCCGCCCGGTACGGCAAAATTCTTGAGCGAAACGCAGTGATAGAATGCGTTCTTGCCGATAGACGTTACGTTTGCATTGCTTTCTATTTTTATTTCGGACAGCGATACACAGCTCGCAAAAGCCTGTTCGCCTATCTCGAGCTTGCTGCCTGTACCGCCTTTAACCGTGACTTTTACGAGCGCCGAGCATTCCGCGAACGCATTGTTGTCTATGCTCGTGATCCAATACGGTATGGTTATCTCGGCAAGGTTGCTCGCCTTATAGAACGAGTACGCGCCTATGCTCGTAACGACGCCGGCGGGGATATCGCACGTGGTTTTAGCCGACGGGAAGTATACAAGCGTGCGTGTGTCCTTGGATATAAGAAGATCGTTTTGCGCAATGTACTTCGCGCTGTCAGACACTTCCATGGAGACCTTGGACATAGCCGTGCAATAGCTGAACATCGTCGCGTCAAAGCTGCTGAGACGCGCGGGGTACGTGATCGAATTTAATTTCGCGCAGCGGTCGAACGCGCCGGACGCTATGATGAGCGAGTCGGCTTTGGCGCCGTTCGCCGGGTTGAACACTATATCCGTAAGATTGTCGCAGTACGTAAACGCTTTTTCGCGCACGTTGCGCACGCTCGACGGAATGATTACCGATTTTACTTTTGTCCTGTTGAACGCTTTGGGCGCGATATCCGTTACCGTATCTGGTACGCGATAAACGCTTGTTTTGCCGACCGGAACGAATTTGAGCTCGCGCTCGCCCGTCGCCTCGTTATTGTAAATGAGCGCGCCGCCGAACGAGCTGTATGCGGGATCGATTACGCCGTCGACATGATAGATATTGACGTTCACAAGCGATGTGCAATTATTGAACGCGCTACTGTCGACCTCTATCGTTTCCACGCAGTCGGGTATATCTATCGATATAAGCGAACTGCATCCCGAGAACGCATACGCGTCGACGACCAATACCGGAGCTTCGCCGTTTACGCCGTCGTCGTACATATCGGGGACTTTGACGCTCTTTAAGCCGAGATTGCTTAATTTGTTCGCTTTAACGGCATAGCCGTTGCCGGTCTCGCCTCGATTGAGATAAGTGAATTGGAACGCCGTCTCGTAATGTGCGTGGACGGTAGCGTCGCTTGCGAGCATCCATACGCCCGTGCTGTTGCCGTTTTCGTCGGTGTACTTTTCGCCGCCTACCGCCGCCGAGTACCAGCCGACAAAGACCTTTGCTTTGTCCGTCGGTTCGGGTACGGGGAGTTTATACGTGTTTTGTATCTGTACGGTCTCTTCGCCCGTGCTGTCGTCAGGCAATGCGCCCGCGCCCGCGTCGAGAGCGAGAGTGTAGCGCGCGTTCTGCCAATCGGCGTAATATTTTCTGTCGCTCATGCCGACAAGCGTGTCGCCTTCTTCGAGCTTGCTTGCGTTGCCCGCAGATCCGCCGATGGCGTCGTACCAGCCGTTGAACTCGCGTCCCACCCATACGGGTACTTTGGACACGTCGATCTTATCGCCCGGAGCGAGATACTGCGTGTCTATACTCGTGCCGCCGCGGCTGTCGAACTCGACGCTGTATGCGGTGACTTCTATCGTTTCCCAATCGGATTCGGTCGTGCCGTCCG
>CAJUQF010000002.1:9848-17324 GCA_910588315.1 uncultured Christensenellaceae bacterium
TCCGAGAACCGCACGGAAACGGTATTTATGCCCTTGCGACCAAGCTTGATCGCCGCGGAGTTTTCGCCGTTCGCAACTACGAGTTCCGCACCGTCGTTGACTCTTACGCGGTACTCGACCGCGCCGATGACGCTGCGCCAGCTCACGATGCCGCCGTAATATTTGACAGAACCCGCAAGCGTGTCGAAACGCGCTTCTATCTTGTCGCTCGGGAGCGAATTATTCGCGCTGTTCGCCGCGATCGCGGTTACCGTTATATTGTACTTGCCGGATGCGTTCGATATCTCCGCCATGACCGACGCGATATCGAACTCGGTCGTGCCTTTCTCGACCGGATAGCTGTGGCTGTCGATGTTTACTATATACGACTCGGCGTTTTCGTCTGCCGTCCACATGAGTTTCGAGCCGACGATTCGCACGTCCGCGGGCGCTGCAAGCGCGAGTTTTTCTATATCCAACGATTTCGCCGCAGGCGAATTGTAACCGCTCGTAACAGGCTTGACCGAGACGCTGAGCGTGCCGCTCGCGAAATTTTTAAGGCTGAAACTGTTTGCCGTGACGGTAACCGCGTCATGCGCGCCCGTCTTATCCTTGACCGTGACTTCGTACGATGCGGCGTTCTCGACCGGGTTCCAAGCAACGGTCTGAGTGGTCTCGTCGTATTTCAAACCGCCGACTTCGTCCAGCCTGCGCTCGTATACAAACACGCGCGACGTGGACGACGCCCAATCGCTTGCCGTCGCCGTAACCGTGAACTCGATCCCGCCCTCTTTCATTACGCAGTTGGCGAAATTATAGTATGTGGAATTGCCGTTGTCGTACGGATTGTGTTTATGATCGGGATTACCGCAATTTATATCTATATAATAGTGTTCGGCATGCTCGACGGGGTTGAATATGAGCGCGCTCGGCGCCGCGATCGAGAAGATCGAGACACGATCGAGCGCATTGTGACGGTAATACCGTACCGCCGTATTGCGATCCTGATCGCCGCCGGCTATGTTGGGCGTAACGCGTATCTCGTAGTCGCCGCTTACCGTAAACAAAGGATCTTGCTCGGTGTTGTCGAGCGACGTACCCGTCACCGTCGTATAGATCGGCGTGAAGTCCTCCGGACCGGTTATAGCTACGTTGTAGCGCGTGACCGTCGGGTCGGCTTCCCATTTGATACCGCCGGCGCTTACGCTTACGTTAGGCGCTTTGGACGCGTCGCCGTCCGATTTCCACACGGCAAAAAGCGTCGTGCTTTCCGTAAACACGTACGAACTATCCCACTTGGCGGTGAGCCTGTCTTTGTCCTCGAACGCGCTCACGTACCAGCCTTGGAATATATAGCCGGATTTTTCGGGTGTTTTCAGATCGAACAGTCTGCCGCCGCGAGTTTGCAGTTTTTCCTGGCTTTCCGCGCCGTCGCCCAGATCAAGCGATACCGTATACTCCTGCGCCGTAGAATCGAGCTTGACCCATTGCGCATAAAGCTTGGTGTCCTGCGTTATGCCCTGCGCGCCGAATATGAACGGCGAAGTGAAGTTCGCGTCCGTATACCACCCGACAAACGCGTAATTCTCGCGCGTCGGCTCGGCGGGTTTGCCGAGCGGCTTGCCGTTAAGCACTTCTACACTGCCGACGGCGGTGCCTTCGTTGGCGTCGAACTCGACCGTATAATACACTTTTTTATAGAACGTAACGGGCGACCCTTCGAAATCGAGCGAAAGTTCGTTGCCGGAAAGCGTGCCTACAAGCACATCGTCCTTTCCGAACGTAAGCGACACGGCGCCATCCGTTACTTTATACGTGCCGGGTTTGCTCTCGCCGCGCACTTGCATAAGCGCGTTACCGCCCGCCATAAGGTTTATGGTATACTCTTCTCCTGCCGACTCGAAGTAATAAATACCGGCTTCCGGACCTGCGGTCGGTTTGCTCTTGTTCCCGTCGTCCGTTCCGCACGCAAGCGCCGTTGCGCCGAACGCCGCGAATAACGCCGATACCGCCGTCAGTGCGGTTTTTCTGTATTTCTTCATATACGGTCTCCTGTTGAAGTTTCCTTCGATTTTTTAAAGCATCGACATATATATTGTGCCGATATAACCGAAAAAAAGCGCAGGAAAAAATATTCCGACGCCTTTGTCATGCTCTTCCGAGTAAACTCTCGGTTATATATTTGTACAATCATACCATAGTTATTCTTTGGCTGTCAAGTGTTTTATGAACGTTTTTGCATACTCTGTCTCAAAAATCGCGCAAAATACGGCGCGCAACGGAGTTGATAACGTATTTTCACCGCATGCCCGATCTCGACGTACGATCGGCGAACCGCACTCGTGAACAAGCGGCGCAAGCCGATCATACTCGGTAAAACGCCTATAATTCGTATTATTCCGCAATTCGCGTCTTTGTTCGCTTGCGTTTTTGTGACATTGCTATTATACTTGTAATTGAACAAATGGAATACCTTGCGATAATCGTTATAACTTTTATATCCGGCGTAGTCGGTACGGGACTCGGCGGACTGATCGGCGCCATACTCAGACGCGATTCGAGCAAAATAGTCAGCCTGTTGCTGTCGTTTGCCGCCGGCATAATGCTTGCCGTCGTTTGCTTCGATCTGATGAGCGAACCGATCGAACTTATGCGGAGCGGCGAACTTCCGTCGTATATCCCCGTTATCGTCGTGATCGCCGCGGCTGTCGGTTATGCGGTAGTGTATCTGCTGAACTTTGCGATCGACAAAAAGACAAACCGCGAGGTCAAGCATATCGACAAAGACCATCCCGCTACGGCAGACGATCTCGACGAGCTTATCCACGCCGATCATTTCGAAACACATAAACGCGCAAACAAGAACCTGTTTGTCGCCGGACTCGTGATGATGTCCGCAATAGCTCTACATAACCTGCCGGAAGGCATGGTAATCGGCGCGTCGTACGCCGGTGTGAAAAATCTGACCGCCAACCTTTTTTCGGGCAGCGGTTTCATAATGGCGATCGTGATCGGCTTGCACAATATCCCCGAAGGCATGGCTGTATCCGTTCCGCTCATTTCCGGCGGTATGGGTAAAACCAAAGCTATATCTCTCACCGCTTTCAGCGGACTGCCTACCGTGTTTGGCGCGCTTTTGGGGTATGCGCTCGGCGGTATAAACAGCATAATGCTCGTACTATCGCTCGGGTTTGCAAGCGGCGCAATGCTGTACGTCGTATTCGGCGAACTTCTCCCCGAAGCCATACTCATGTGGAAAAGCAAACTTCCCGCGCTTTCCGTATTTGCGGGCGTACTCGTCGGCTTTTTGATAGTGCTGTTTTAAGCGCATGGAGCAATTCCTTCGATCGAGATAATAAACTCAATTCAAAAGCCCGAACAAACGCTCGGGCTTTTTTGTCGATTTTATATCAATTCCGTTTGACTTCCCGTATCCGGCTCGCCCGTGTCGTCACCCGTATCGGGCGGGACGTCGTCCGTATTATCATTGCCCGACTCTCCCGGATCGGTAGGAGTTTCGGGTTCGGATTCTTCACCGCCGCTCGGTATGCTCGGCTCGTCCGGCTCTTCCGGAGTTGTCGGCGTATCGGGTTCGTCGGGGGTTTCCGGCGTAGGATCGACGGGATCCGGGTTTTCCGGTTCGCTCGGTCCGGGATCGGGAGTGTCCGGAGTTTCCGGCGGATCCGGATTCTCGGGTACCGGCGGCACGTACGAATCGATATCCTCTTCGGTGAGAACTATCTGATCGGGCATCGTAAGCTCGGGGAACGCGCCGAACGCAGCCGTCATAGGCTCATATTTTTCCTTGATCGCGTCGATCGTACCGACGATATTGTCGTAGTCCGTTTTGAGCGTGCTGTTCTTGGACGAAAGCGTTTCGCCGTTTGCGAGCTGCGGCACTCTGTCTCTTTGATATCTGACAAGCTGCGCCCATAAAGTTTTCATATACGAGTCAACCGAATTGGAACCGGTCTTGACGAACGAATTGAACTCTCTGAACTCGTCGCTGTTTATCTCGAGAAGTTTGGACGTGTCGGTCACTATGCCCGCCGCCGATGCGTTGTAATCCAAAATAGCCTTGATAACGTTATCGAACTCGATATCTTGGAAATCGGTATAATTGCGCGCAATGGCGTTTTGTTCGTCGAACTTACGCGTTTTGGTTTCGTCTATGCTCCAAGGCGAGTTCTCGTAATTGAGATTGCTCAAATTAATGAACAGTTCGAGCCTGTCGCCCGCAAGCGGTTCTTTGAATATGGGTTCTTCTTTTTTCTTGAACACCATATTGACAAGTCTGCCGTATGTGTCGGCATCGGGCAAAAGCACGCCGTTTTTCATGCCGAATGCACCTTTATAGAAATATTGACAGACGACCGCGTTGTTCTCGAACTCTTTCTGCATGTTGTCTATCCCGGAAAAACACGTGTATCCGCCGAAACACGAGAATACAACGAGCGCCGCGAACGACCAGCAAAGCCCGCGCACCGCGCCGACCGCAAACCCGAAAAGCCGTACCATGAGCGATTTCTTTTTGTCTATATACGTATTTATTATAACTACGACGATGACGAGCAAGAAACGCGCCACGAGGAATATTCCCACGCCGCATATCGCCGAAAAGATCATGAATGCGCCGTACAATGCCATGCCTTGCGATGCGGGCAGATCCACTTTCGCCTCGTTCATTATCTTAAGTATGGGTGCAAAGAAGTTTTCCGCCAAAAATTTGTTCGTCGTAAAGCCTTCGGGCATTTCGTCGTAAAGCCACTTGGCGAGCGACCAACTCGAACTCTTTTCGAATCCGTTGCCGAGTACGAAATTCTTGATGCCGTCTATGCCGAGCATGGCTTCCGCCACGACGTTTGCGAGAAAGAAAGCCAAAAGAAACGCGATGATAAACGCACCCAAAGTGACGGCGCTCTTTTTTGCGCCGCGCCATACTCCGAACAATCCGCACAGAACGATTGCCGCAAGAATAGCTACATCAATCCAAGACATTTGTTTACCTCCGTATACTTATTGCCTTGCTTCATCGAATTTAAACGTGAATTTGCGGTATAATCCGCTGTTTTTATGTCAAAAATCGAACCATGATTTCCGACAATAACGACGATATAATACCGGTTCGCGAACCCGATACCGATAAGTCTCGAATTTTCGAGTTCGAATGCGCAATGCTCAGTCTCGGCAAACTGCCTGTAGTACTGTGCATCGGGTCCGACCGCGTCACCGGCGACTGTTTGGGTCCGCTCGTCGGACAGATCCTTGTCGAGCGCGGCGTCAATGCGTTCGTATACGGCACGCTTGACAGACCCGTTACGGCGCTCAATCTCGTAGGTGCCGTACAACACATCTACGAAACTCACCCGGAAAAAAAGATTTTGGCTATCGACTCTTCGGTAGGCAAACTTTCCGATGTGGGCAAGATACGTATCGCGTTCGGCTCTATCGCGCCGGGCAGCGCAGACGGAAAGAAACTTCCCAAAGTGGGCGACGTGTCCATCACTGCCACGGTGACCGATCCGCATAAAACGCCGCTCGCGGCGGTCAGGCTCGGCACGGTCTATTCTCTCGCCAGACAGATCGCCTCGCAGATAATAGACTGTCTGCAATAGCCGCTACGGACGGTATCGGATACTATCATTTTACAACAATCTTCTTAATAAAGCTATTAGTAAAACATTAAAATTTGATTAGAAAGTTTGCCGCAACGAAGATTCGGCAAACTCATCGAAAAAACGACGCGATCGGCATTTAGCCGATCCGTCGTTTTTTGACAATCCTATCGGATACCCTATCGTATCGAACTCGGTTTATCAATCACGTTCAAGCCGTGAGTTTTCGCATAAGCATACAGGCTTAAAACATACCCGTCGCAAAGCTCTTTCGGATTGTGGCAGTCGGAAGACACGACGACGGGCGCACCGTACTTTTTACACAGATCGACAAGCAGATCGGTCGGATACCTGAATCCGTGGTTACGTATGCCGTTGGCGTTGAGTTCGAGCGGAACGTCGAACTCCTTCGCGGTTTTGACAAGACTGTCGAACGCGCCGACTATCCTATCCGTTATTTTCGGTCCGCGGTAAAAAATCAGATCGGGGTGCGCAACGATAGCGAAATATCCCGAACGTACGCCTTTTTCGACGTTTTCGAAATACGCGGCAATGCTCGCCTCGTCGGTACCCTCGAAAAACGAATTTTTGCGCTTGCCGTCCTGCAAAAACTCATGCTGACCCATTATCAGATAATCGAGTTTATCGAGCAGATCCTTGTAATACCCGTCGCAACCGTCGAAATATTCTATCTCGACGCCCTTTTTTATTTGTATTCTATCGCCGAACTTATTGTCGGCTTCTTCGAATTGCGGAAGATAATCGGTTACCAAACTCGATCTTGTCATGTACGGCTCGTACGAACCTATCGGGCATGCGCAATGATCGGATATGCCTATTACTTCATACCCGTTTGCCACCGCTTGCCGCACATAATCGGTAACGGTGCCGCACGCATGACCGCACAAATAATTATGCGTATGAAAATTGCTTATCGGTGCGAACTTAGCGTTACGCGAACGTAGCGTTTCGTAATTTTCGAGCATGGCTTTCCCTACGATCTTTCCACTATTTCGAGAGCGATACGCGCTTTGATCTTGCCGCCGAACATATCGACTTCGATATCCGCGTAACGATTGTGCCTGTTGATATAACTTATCATTCCTTCCCTGCCGCGCATAGGTCCGTCGGTCACGGTAACTTTGTCGCCGACGATGTATCCGACGGACCGCTCCACGCAACGTTTGCCTTTTAACAAAAATTCCATCCGTTCGCGCTCGTCCTTCGGCAACGCGATGTTATCGCCGCTGCCGGGTTTCAATAACCTGATTATATCGTGCGACGAATAAATATACGATCCGAACGCCGTCAAAAATTCGCGCGACGGCATGGTCGTCTCCATGAATACGTATCCCGGGAAAAGCGGACGCCGTCTGTACTGTTTGCCCGCCTGCTTGTCGCGACTCCCGCGATAATAAAACTCGGATTCCGGACAGAACGGGTCGAATTCATACGGCGCGTCCACATTGGAAACGGTGCGCGTGAGTTCTTCGATCACGCGCCGTTCGGACCCCGTCCGCACATAAAATACATACCAAAAGTACGGTTCTTGCATAGATAAATCAAGTTAATAAGTAATAGTGAAGAATGAATAATTTCGGTCGGATTATAAGTAAGAATTTTCCGGATAAGCCCAAACGACAAGTATAAGTATTGCCTTTTCGCTCGAAGCGCAAGCGGATCGAAGAAATTTTATCAACCGTCGTCACCGTTATTGCAATACCGATAAAACGGAGACACGGTATTATACCTGCCGCAAAGTTTTTTTGTTGTTTACTTTGTAGGGCGGTCAGACCCTTGACCGCCACATCATTGTTTATTGCCTTGCCACAAGCGGAGCGCATGGGTCTGCGCTCCCTACGAACATCTTTCTATTATTGCT
>CAJUQF010000002.1:17424-53966 GCA_910588315.1 uncultured Christensenellaceae bacterium
AGGGCAGGCAGACCCTTGCCTGCCACATCTTGTTTATTGCCTTTCCACAAGCGGAGCGCATGGGTCTGCGCTCCCTACGAACATCTTTCTATTATTGCTTTACTGTAAGCATTTACATTGTGTAATTCGTAGGGCAGGCAGACCCTTGCCTGCCACATCTTGTTTATTGCCTTTCCACAAGCGGAACGCAGGGGTCTGCGCTCCCTACGAAGATCAGTTCCGTTTTACTTTACGATGAAACACAGATTTTGCCGTTATAAAATTACACGAGTATAGGCGAAAGGCAACCGACGAGCCGATACGACGCGAACGGATTGCGCCGAAAATTTGTGCGACAAGCAGGCGCGGTCGCGAAGTCGTAGCGGCGCTACGTCGAGCAATCGCAACGAACTTGTCGTGCAAATTTTAAGCAAGACGCCGCACGAGTATCTGCGAGGAGGTTAAACTTCGCGTTCTTTATCGGACAGGAAACACACGCCTATCATGCCTGCGCCGGTGTGCGCGCCGATGACGGGTCCGACCCAGCCGACTTGCACGTCGCAATCCGGTCTTACCGCTTGTATGCGCGCTTTCATTTCTTCGTTATACTCGCTGTCCGCGCTGGGCAGATAAACTTTGCTCGTACACAGCGCATTGTATTTTTTGAACATATCTGTCATAAAAGCCATGCCCTTGCCTGCGCCCATCTTTTTTTGAACGACCGACAGACCGCCCGTCTTGTTGATAACGAGAATGGGTTTGATATTGAGCGCCGTGCCTATGACCGCGCTCGCGCCCGACACTCTGCCGCCGCGCTTTAAGTGCATAAGGTCGGTCGGCATGAACCAGACTTGAACGTGTTTGATGAACTCGGTGAGCTTTTCCATTGCGTCCGCCGCCGACAATCCTTCGTCTCTGAGCCGCTCTGCCTCGTCGACGACGATCCTTTGCACGACTGTCGCGCCGAGCGAATCGAGAACGTACACGCGCGCATTATCGTGACGGGCATTAACCGCTTCCGCAGCCGCGCACGCGCTCTGGTACGTGTTAGACAGTCCCGAAGAAAGGGTTATATGCAACAGGTCTTTGCCGTGCTTTTCGAGCATCGCCTCGAAAAATTCTTCGTGTTCGGCGATGTTTATCTGCGAAGTCGTAGGCATTTTGCCCGCGCGGATCTGATCGTAGAACGCTTTGTAATCGGCGTCCGTATCGAACTCGTCGACATGCGCCACGTCGTCGATAGTAAAAACCTGCGATATGTACTCTATGCCGCGGCGTTTCATCTCACCGCAATATATATCGCAAGACCTGTCGCTGCTTAGTATAAATTCCATAATTTCTCCTTGTCGAGTCATTCTACCCGTTTGTATTTTATATTGTAATAAGTCGAATTGTTGTTGCGCGTCCGGTAAGACCTAAAGCAATTATATTGTGTAATTAGTAGGGCAGGCAGACTCTTGCCTGCCACTCAACGTATTATTGTTTATCCATATGCGGAGCGCAAGGGTCTGCGCTCCCTACGAACAGCGTTCTGTTATTGCCTTACGTTAAGAAATTTCATTGTATACTTCGTAGGGCAGGCAGACCCTTGCCTGCCATTACTCGAATTATTGCTTTACCATAGCGGAGCGCCGAGGCGTCGCTCCCTACAAACAACTCTCTGTTATTGCCTTACATTAAGCATTTACATTGGTGTACTTCGTAGGGCAGGCAGACCTTCTGCCGTTTCTCGGATTATTGCTTTACCGAGTGCGGAACACAAAAAGATCTAATGTTGCGCGGTTTACAGTGTCATTTCGCTGCGCGGTCTGTCGGACACAAACGAGAGTCCTACGGCGCCGCAGCCTGTATGTGCGCCGATGACGGGACCTATCCAGCCTATTTCGACGTCGCAGTCGGGACGCGCGGCTTTTACCGCATCGCGCGTTTCTTCGGCAAGATCGCTGTCCGCCGACGCTATGTAGATCTTGTGCGGCAGTTTTGCGCTGTTCTTTTCGACCTTGGATACCATGGTCCTGACGCCTTTACCCGCGCCTATCACCTTTTGCACGACGGACAGTCCGCCGTGTTCGTTGATAGTGAGAATGGGTTTGATGTTAAGCGCCGTACCCAAAACAGCGCTCGCGCCGGACACTCTGCCGCCGCGCTTTAAGTGCATAAGGTCGGTCGGCATGAACCACGTGTGCAGATGATCGGTAAAATATTTAAGCTTTTCTACCGCTTCGGCTGCGGACAAATCATCGTCGCGAAGGCGCATCGCCTCGTCGACGACGTGACGCGTAGTTATCGTCGCGCCGAGCGAATCTACCACGTACACGCGCTTTGCGCCGCGCCGGGAGTTTACGGACTCTGCGGCAGTGCATGCGCTGGAATAAGTACTCGAAAGTCCGGACGACAGCGTGATGTGTACAATGTCGCCGTCGTACTTGTCGCATAACATATCGAAGAATTCTTCATGCTCGACGATGTTTATCTGCGAAGTCGTCGGCATTTTGCCTGCGCGGATCAAGTCGTAGAACGCTTTGTAGTCCGCGTCCGCCTTGAATTCGTCGAAATTCGGAACGTCGTCTATCGTGTACACGAGCGGACGGTATTCTATGCCGTTTGCTTTTAAATCACTGCGGAATATATCGCATGACGTATCTGTCGAAAGAGTAAATTTCATAATTATCACCCGATAAATTTTTCTTTGGATTTATATTGTTTATTTGGATTTGTATTATATAAATGATAGTACGGTACTGACCGTGATCTATATTTCCGCTCTCGTTTTGTCGGATACAAACGAAATACCGACCGCATTGCAACCCGTGTGCGAACCTATGACCGGACCTATCCAGCCTATCTCTATATCGCAGTCCGGGCGCAACGCCTGAGCCTTTTTAAGCATACCTTCCGCAAGATCGCTGTCCGCAGATGCGATATACACCTTGTGCGGCTTTTGCGTCGCATAATTTTGGAACACGTTAAGCATAGCCGCTACGCCCTTGCCGGCGCCTATCTTCTTTTGCATTACGACGAGCGCGCCCGCCGGATCGAACCGAAGTATCGGCTTGATATTAAGCGCCGTACCGATATAAGCGGAAGGTCCCGATACCCTGCCGCCGCGCTTTAAGTGCATAAGGTCGTACGGCATGAACCAGGTATGTATATGCGAAACAAGCTCGTCGAGCCGCGCCGCCGCGTCGCTTGCCGAAACGCCCTCGTCTCTCATTCGCTCCGCCGCATCGACTACGTGTCGGGTCGCGATCGTAGCGCCGAGCGAATCCACTATATAAATATGTCTGCCCGTTTGCTCGAGTATGTTCACCGCAACCTGCCGCGCAAAAAGCGGCGACGTCGTTATACCGGACGAGATCGTCACATGCACGATATCGCCGTCGTATTTTTTGAGCAACTCGCCGAAATATATATCGTACTCCGGCATTGTGATCTGCGAAGTCGTGGGCATTTCCCCGTCGCGGATCAAATCGTAGAACTCTCTGATCTGTTCGTCGCGCGTGAACTCGTCGTATTTTTCCACCCCTTCGGTCGTGTAATGAATGGGTATGTACTCTATACCGCGCTCTCGCAGTTCGTCGCGAAAAATATCGCATGACGTATCCGTAGATAATGTAAAGCTCATCTTGCTCCTCGTATTTAATAATAATGTATTGTAAATACGGTTGTATTGTACAACATGTATGTATGTTTTGTATAGCATTTTGTGAAATTACCGTCGCTTTTCGCCTTGATATATAAAATATTACACGTTTTATCCATACGTGTGTCATTTATATCAATTATTGACCGCTCGATATCGACCGTGTCCGACCGTATCCGAATCTGCCCGACCGAGACCGGAACACTTTCGTGCCAATCAGCCAAAATAAGCGTTTTATCGACAAAACACGTCCATTTCCGTAAGTATGCGAAACTTGAATATATACCGTGAAAATGGTATAATTTTAATAAATCGACGAGATAACAGGAGCGCATTAAACAATGAAAATCAGAGTCATGGTATGTGACGATAACGAAGAATTCGTGACGAGCGTACGCACGCACTTTGCGACATCGGACAAAATAGAGCTTGTGGAAACGGCGGTCAACGGCAACGACGCACTCGACAAACTCCCCACCGCGAGACCGGACGTGCTGCTGCTCGATCTCGTAATGCCCAATCTCGACGGGTTCTCCGTACTCGAACGCGTCAACAAAGGCAATATGAAAATAATAGTCGTTTCGGCTTTATCTCAGGAAGCGTTTATTTCCAAAGCGATGAATCTCGGCGCCGACTTTTATATGATGAAGCCGCTGTCATTTTCCGTACTCGACGAACGTATAGTCGATGCGGTAAGGAGCCACCGACCTTCGGCGAAAAACCGTTCCATGGACGAGAAGATCAGCAATATATTTATAACCGTCGGCATCCCCGCGCACATAAAAGGCTATCAATACCTGCGCGAAGCCATAAAAATGACTATCGACAGTCCGGAGATAATCAATTCCATTACCAAAAAGCTTTATCCCGAAGTCGCCGAACACTTCAACACCAGCCCGAGCAAAGTGGAACGCGCCATCCGTCACGCAATAGAAGTCGCTTGGAACCGCGGCAAGATAGAAAACATCAACACCCTGTTCGGCGTGCGCGTGTATAATCATAACGAAAAGCCGACAAACGGCGAGTTCATCGCGCTCGTCGCGGATAAAATGCTGCTCGAAAGCGTATAACGCTTATCTGATATATTTGTTAATATCCGACCTAACAGAAAAGCACGGCAATAGCCGTGCTTTTTTAGTTTATTTATTTACGTTATTTTGTTTATGACGGATTTGTTATTGTATTTTACTCTTCTTTTTCTTGATCAAAACATACGCCGCTGTCGCCGCCGCGAATATTACCGCCTCGATCACGCACGCTATCGCAACGATCGCCGCGACGGGCAATCCGCTCTCTTCCGGTTTGTTTTCCGTAACGGGCGGAGTCGTCGGCGTTTGTCCGTCGCCGAGCTTTACGTACTTTGCGTACAGCGTCAGGTTTTCCGTCGCGGTCTCCGGCATGATTGCCTCTTCGGTGAACGCCGCATCCTTATACAGACCGTCGAACGCATAGCCTTCTACGCGCGGCGGCGTGAAACTTATAGCGCCGTCCTTTTCGATCGTTTTGTCGTATATCTTGTTCGTTCCGTTCATGACGACAATCTTATACTTTTCTTTTTCGACCGGGTCGACGGGATCTATCGGCTGATCCGGTTTCACTTCGGAATTGGTCACCGCAAACTCCGTGATCTCCGTAGCGGAATGTTGCGATCTTATTCCGACCATTCCCATGCCGAGCCGATCTTCGAGCGTGTATTCGAGCGTAGCTACGCCGTTTACATATCCGTACAGCTTACCGCCCTTTATTACAAGCTCCAATTCGAGCGTCGTACCCGTTATATACGCAGTCGAGCCGCCGAATATAAGTCCGGTGTAACCATTATCGGCGTCGAATCCGTACAGACTGAACTTTACAGTATTGCCGCTGCTTTCCGCCTGTAGATTCAAAGCGTTTATCTTGTCCTGCGCGCCGCTCGGTCTCGACGCGTTGAAATATATCCCGGCGTTTATATCCCGTCCGCGCGTGAGTCTTATCTTCATCTTCACGGATATCGCGTCGTGGTTATAGCTGCCTTTGAGCAAAAATTTCTGTTCGGCTTTTCCCGACGTTATCAGCGCGCCGTTCTCGATTACCGCGGACGAAAGCGCCGTCGACGAATATACGTCGAACTTATCGAGCGACGCATTGCCGTCGAACTTTACGTCGAGCGTTTCGCCGTCCACCGTCTCGACGGGCGGAGTCGGCTGCTCTTTCGTGTATCCGAACAGCGGATACGTCGAGAAGAACATATTACTTTCGAGTTCGCCGTACGGGATTATCTTAAACGGCGTCTCGCCGTTCGTTTCGTACGCCCATCTGCCGTTACCCGTAGACTTAAGTCCTTTCATAAAATCTTCGAGCGACATGTTGAGATCGATAGCCGACTCGTCCGTGCCGTCGGTATCTTTGCCGTGGACTTTGAACTTGAATTCGTAATAGCTGTCGGGATCGATCACCGTCGCCATAAGTACCGGTCCGTACATAAAGGCGTGACGAGTCTTGCCTTCCACCTGAGTAAGTCCGTCGTAATCGACCGCGCTAAGCTCTTTTGCCGCCGTTACTTCCACTTCGTCGCCGGTCTCGACTTCGAGCGTGACATAGCCTCCGCCTATCGGCATTGATATTTCCGCCGCTTTTCCGTTTACTTTCACCGCGAACGACTTTGCCCAGGACGGCACGCGCAATGTCAGTTTCATGCCGTCGCCCGTTATCTTTATTACACTTACGTCGCCGGTCAATATGTTTGCCGTCTGCGTTAACGCGTAGTGTTTGCCGCCGACGGTCGCATCGAGCGCCGCGCTGTCGTACAGGTTGACGCGAACGCCGTCGTCTTCGAGCAGGTAGATAAACTCGGGCAGGCGCGACAGCAGATTTGATCCGTTGATCTCACAGCACGTATTGGTATTGAGCGCGACTTCTATCTTGCCGTTATAGCGTTGGTGGTATCTCAGCTTGCCGCCGGCGTCCTGCGCCTCGCGCATGATATTGTATATTCCCTTTTCCACTTCGAGCGCATATTTCTCTTCGTTCGGGAAAAGCTGTAAAAGTTTGTAGTTGAAATCGACCCAAAACGCCGTGCCGCAAAGCTCGCCGGTGTGATTGCCGCTGTCGAGATGCCGAGAGCCGGGCAGGTACGTATTGAACTCGCATATCGCCGCCGCACCGCCTTCGTGAATGAAAAACTCGTGCATCATGTTCCAATATCCGAGACAGGCGTTAAGATATTTCACGTCGCCTGTCGCGCGGTAATGATCGAGATAGGAATCGACGCCGGTCATGAGATAGTTGTGCGGACGGTTGAGCGGATATTTGTATATCGCCTCCGGTATCTCACCCGTGAGATATTCGATCCACCAATCCTGTATGTAGCAAAGCTCGGCGTACGTCATATCCTCGGTCTTGCCGACGGGTGTGAAATACGTCTTGGTGCTTGCCGGATGTCCCTGTACGCCGACCACGCCTTCGAGCATATGCTCGCCGTACTTGTTGGGATTGTAGTTGTACCAATCCATGAATTCGCGCAAGATCGTGTATGCAATGTTGTCTTTTACCGCGACGCCTTTGTTGTTATAATAGTCGCCGGCCGCAACCAGCCCTTTTACGAACATCGCGCGGTCGTAATTGCGCCGCTCGTCCTCCGACGGATCGGAATTGCCGCCGAGTACGCTCTCGTCGTAAGACAGCGCGTAACCGTTGCCGTTTTGCTCCTGCCGCGCACGTATCCTGTTCAAAAGCGCACTAAGCTCGGTCTCGAACTCCGGCACGCTTTTCCAATTAAGGGTATTTGCAAGTCCTGCGAGTACCCTGCCCTCGTTGGAGTTTTGCAGCATGGATACCCACCATTCGGTCACGTCGACATAGTTTGTCTTTTTTATGCTGTTTTTGAAATACGTAGTGTTCTTATCGAACATGTCGCCGAGTATACCGCCTTTAAGCGTCACTCCGCCCGTCGGCTTGTTCGCGGCAAACTCGACCGGTTGCCACATTGCGGGGTCGGACACTTCGCGCGTGCCGTCCACGCGCTTTGCTATCTCGTCAAGTGCTTTTATGCGCATATCCGCTTCAAGCGAAACAAACGCCAAGTCGTCCGTGGTTATGTAATCGAACGCAAATTCGCCTTCGGTAACGGTGAGCGTCAGCCTGTGCATGACGGCGTCGCCGAGTTCGAGCACTATCCCGCTATCGCCTACGTCTTGCGACGTATATTCCTTCTTTTCTCCGTCTACGGTCAAATCTATTTTCCACGTTCTGCCGTTGTCGAACGGAACGAGCGAACTCAGACTGCCGCGGAACGTCGCGACAAAGCTCTCGCCGCGCCCTACGTTTGCGAACTTGCCGCCTTTTGCCGCCGCATTCTCTTCGAGCTTAACACCCGACGTGTATGTTATGAACGCGCCGTTCGCGCTGTGAATTATCATGTTTTCACCCTCGATACCTTTTACTCTTATCTTGTCTATTTCCACCCAAGTGTTACCGCTGTCCGGCTGCTTCTCGCCGGTAGTTACTACTTTGAGTTCGTAATCGCCTTTTTCGAGTTCGCCGCTGTCCCAGACCACGCCGCTGCTTTGATAGTGCGGACTGTACTCGTCTATATCGCCGGCATATTCACCGTTGAGATAAACGCTCGCCGTGCCGCGATCGTTAGACAGACTCGCATGGATCTGTATGGACGTCACGCCTATAAGCGGCAGGCAGAAACTCTCGCCCGCCCTGTCCGTCGAATGCGCGCTGCGCATATAATACGAAGAATCAAGCCCGTTGAACGCCGTCCAGCCGACGCCTTCGAAACCGATGGACGCGTCGTCTATATCGAACGTCGGTTCGGGCGGTATCGGCGCGGAATGATAATACGCGGCGATCTTGTCGACCGCTATCCACTCTTCCGTTGCGTTCTTATTCTTTTCGCCGAGACAGACTATCTTCAATTCGTGCGTGCCGTCGTTCAATACGTCCGATACAAACACCGGATGCGATCCGCCGCAGTCCGCGCCGTTATACATATCCACAGTCTCGACATGCTCGTTATCTATATAGAACGCGGCTTTGCCTCTGTTCCAGACTCTGTCGGAGTACACAACGAACTGCCGCACGCCGTCGAGCTTAAGCGACGCCGTCGCACCGTTTTCGCGGGCGGAATGCACCGTTCCGTTATAAAGCCCCGTCTGTCCGTCGAATCCGGCATACGACGTGTATGCTATGCGCTCGTCGGCATCGTCTATAATCTCGGAGTGCGGCGCGACGAACGGGTCGTCGATGATAACGATCTTGCCTACAGACATCCAACCGCCGCCGCGACATTCGAGTTTAAACGTATGCTGCCCGCGCTCCAATATCTCCGACTCGTACATTACGCAGTTATTGCCGCTCTCGCCGCGGTTGTTCTTAATCGTAATGACCTTTTCACCGTCTATGAATACATCCGCCGGTCCCGCATTGTCGTTGGCTTCGCCGTACCAGATAAACCGCGTGAACGTGCCGGTGTACGAAACGCTGTCGCCGTCGTTGCACGTGGACGCCGCCGACGGGAACGCCCAGCCGCCGTTCATCGTAAATCCGTTATCCGTGAATCCTGCGTCCGTCGGCGTGTACTCCATGACCGCCGCCGTAATTTCCGGATCTTCTCCATACGCCTTGTGTATCGACGTAAACGCAAACAGCATAGCGACGGCTATGACGACCGTTGTCGCAACAAACGCAAAAACCGTCGCGCGCATCCTCACGTTATGTATCATTTTCGACTCCTTTTTCGGCAGGTGATCGCTACCGGAATACATTGATCGATTAAATTCTATCAAAAACCGAACTCGAATACTTGTACTATTATACCGAATTATAGTATAATAGTCTCATGAATAACGACTCTTTCCCTCAAAAATTGGCAGATAACGATCCGCTCCGGTACTACACAAGTGAATTCCCGCTGCTTGTTTTACATGACGTGGAATGTATATTTCATAAAAATTATCAGAACAAAATGCACTACCACGACTATTACGAGATAAATCTCGTGACGGGCGGCGACGGGCTGCATTATTTCGATTCCAGACGGTTCCATGTAAAAAAGGGCGATTTTTTCGTTATACCGACGCACGTAAAGCACGGGTATATCAATCTCGGCGGTCTCGACGTGATCCATCTTATAATAACTCAAAAATTCATCGACGATAACTGCACGCTTTTCTTCAAGAACAAAGAGTATTACTCGCTTTTCAAGTTCGATCCGCTACTTAAAATGCATTACGCGTTCGATTTTCATCTCAATATATCCGGCGACGACTTCGACGAGCTTGTTTCATACTGCAATAGCATCATGCGGCAGCAAAACAAAGTGTCGAGCGAAAGCGACAAGATAATAAAATCGCTCGCGATAGCGTTTTTGTTTCTGGCGTTCCGGCGGTACAGAGAACTTACGAGCGATATAAAGACGGAAAACCGCTACTACGGCACGGTACAGAACGTCATGCAATACGTATCCGATCACTATGCCGAAAAAATAAATATGACCGAACTCGCCGCGCTGTCCGGTTACAGCAGATCGAACTTCTTCCGGTTTTTCAAAAAGATGACGTCGATGTCGCCCGCCGAATTTATAGATTTTTATCGCGTAAATGCCGCGCGCGAAATGCTGGCAAAGGGCGAAAAGACGCTTACCGACATCGCCGCCGACTGCGGATTTTACGATTCTTCGCACTTTATTCGCGTGTTCAAAAAGCTCACCGGAATGACGCCCAAAAAGTACAGATCGGGCGATTGACCGCCTTACGGCACGAGCGACGACGCGGTATATGACTGTTTTTATCTATCAACGCTTGACATGAATTTTGCTATTTGATACAATTAAAACATTACACGAATATATATTATTTAAAAGTAAGGCACATTACTATATGAAAAGAATGATATTGGTAACATCTCCGCCGGCTTGCGGCAAGACATATATCAGCAAACAACTTGCGAAAAACCTGAAGCACGTCGTATACTTGGACAAAGACACGCTTATTCCGCTTTCCAAGCAGATCTTTCGCGTCGCCAAAAAACCTTACGACCGTTCGTCCGACTTTTTCGAAGAACAGATACGCGATTACGAATACGAAGTGATCCTCGATCTCGGTTTCGAAGCTCTTGTCTATGCCGACACCGTGCTTATCAATGCCCCGTTCACGCGCGAGATACGCGACGCGGACTATGTCGCGACCTTGAGAAAAAAGCTTGCCGCACTCGGCGCCAAGCTGACCGTCATTTGGGTAGTTACCACTCCGGAGGTCTGCCGCGAGCGTATGCTCCGCCGCAACTCCGATCGCGACGTCTACAAAATAACAAATTGGGACAAATACATACAGTCCGTCGATTTCTCCGTTCCGTCCCATCTCGACGATCCCGCCGTCAAAGACGACCTGCTGTTGTTTTACAACTCGTCCGAAGCGGAGTACTTAAAATCCCTTCACGACGTTGTGGAAATACTCGAAAACGAATAAATGGAAGAATTTACGCACGAAAACTTAACGCGGGGCGATATACCCGGCACGGAAAGCGACGCCGCCGCAGACATTCATCGGAGTACTCCTTACGACGAACAATGCACGGCCGTTGCGGCTTCGACAGACCGCGGAAAAACGTTTATGCTGCTCGGCGCCGCCGGAGTAACGCTTGCCGTTTTATTTTTGTCGAGACTGTTGTGGTTGTTCAAGCCTTTACTCGACAACATATATTACGGCACGCTGTCCGTGATATTTTACTATATATTCGTCGGCGTGCTGTTCGCAGCCTATATCGTCGCATTGCACTTTTTTTTAAAGAAGAAATGCGGCGAACGTATATTCCTGCCGAAAAAAACGCACGTATCGGTAACCAACACTCTTGCCGTTATCGCGCTCGGCGCCGCCGCGATGTTCGTAATAAGCGCGTGCTTTAAATTCAAAGTCAAAATTCAGATAGAAATGGGTTCGGGAGTCACGACGGCTGCCGCGCTCACAAACATAGCCGTATATTTTTATTATGCTTTACATTTGTGGCTCGGGCTGACCGCCGCGGCGCTTTTCGACCGCGCGATGTCCATGCTCGTTCCCACTAAACGCCTGTTCCCTTGGGGTGCGATACTGCTCGTTACCGTGTTCGGACTTACTGAGCTTGCGCTCGAATTTTGGACTACCGATCACCTCTACCCTATTTTATACTATGCGCTGTGCTATGTGTACGCTGCGGTCTACGAGCTTACCGGCAGAAGCTATCACCTTACGTATTGGGCTTGCGTTGCGATAATGGTACTGTAATATGACCAAACACGATCTCGGACAAAAAACCAAAGCGTGGTTCATATCTACTGGCAAAACTTTGCTCGTTTTTGCCAAAACCAACTACCTGATGTGCGCGTATGTCTTTGCGACGCTTTTGGTGGAACTTACCGGAATAGCCGTAACGTCCGGTCGTTTCTACATGACCGAGCCTTGGATATTTCTGTCGTTCGTCGCATTGCTGTGTCTCATATCGCAATATCTGCCCGGGCATAAAACGCGTTACGCATTGTTTTTGACCGTACTCGTAGCACATTTCGTTATCGATCTCATATTTATAGTAGTGTACGACAGCACCGGCGGCACGGTGTTCGACTACGCCATGCTCAATCTGCACAACGACGCCATGCGCATCGTGGAAAGCCTGCCGTTCAGTTTTACGTATATGTTCGTTTCTGCGATAACGCTCGCGCTTTACGCGACGCTCGGATTCATGTTTATAAAACGCATGCCGATCCCCGACGTTTCCAAATCCGCCAAAATCACTACGGCTGCCATAGGCGTAGCCGTAATGAGCGGTATAGCAATGATGTCGTTCTTCGGCAATTACAGATACGATTCCAACGACCTCTCTTACAAGCTTTATCAAACCGAGACCGGCACGTATTCCAACAAAGGCATAGTGGGCAACTTCTACAACGAACTCATCCGCGGCATGTGTTTCTCCGACATAAACGTCGGCGATACGGACGAACTGCACGACTTTATATATAAAAGCACTACCGAGCCGTCGAGCGAATATTTCGGCAAAGCGGACGGATATAACGTCGTCACCGTGCTTTGCGAGAGTTTCGAGTGGTTCACTT
Source organism: uncultured Christensenellaceae bacterium (assembly GCA_910588315.1). GTDB lineage: Bacteria > Bacillota > Clostridia > Christensenellales > Pumilibacteraceae > Anaerocaecibacter. Next base: position 30,123 of record CAJUQF010000002.1, read on the forward strand.
TTCTTTACGACGATCTGCGTTACCCCAACGGTTTCGCGAAAACGGTCGCCGGCAAAAACGATTCCGCGGTACGGGACATAAAGGAAAGTTTGCGCATAATGTATCCCAATTTCTATAAATTCTACGAAAGTACGTCGACCGTGGTGTTCAATAATTCGTACTCGCTGGAAAAGACGGACATATCCGAGAACAAATCCATTCTCGGCAACTACCCGCTGTACAAATATATCAACTACGACTATCCGACCAATACTCTGCCGTACAGTCTGCCCAACATAATGAAAAATCTTTACGGCGTGCAGAGCAATTCGTTTCATAACGGATATAAAACTTTCTATAACCGCAACGAACATCATACCGTGGCGCTCGGCTTTAACAGCTTTACCGCCGCAGAGGACATATACGGCAACAGCGACGGCGGCGGCGTGGGTGAACGCAATCTCGATTCGGTCATGATGGAAACGTGCCGCGAAGAGATGTTCCCTACCGATCGCAGATTCAATACTTACATCACGACCATAACCCAGCATGGACAGTACGCCGAGCGTGAAAATCTCGAGCCGTACTATAACATAATGGACGAACTCGGCGTTCTGCCGTATATCGAAGGCGACGATGACGCCAACGCTTTGCGTTATTATTGCGCGGCAGGCATGGATACCGACAAAGCGCTCGGTATAATGCTCGACTATCTCGAAGAAAACGACTTAGCCGGAAACACGATAATTACGCTGTTCGGCGACCACAACGCATACTATCAGGGCGTAAGCAACTACGTCAAAAACATATACTCGACGGACGTACCCAACTACACGGAGCTGTATCGCGTGCCGGTAATGATAAAAGTAGGCTCGCTCGATCTCGGCAATCCGTTTATAAATAAATTCACGTGCGTGTCGGACATATACCCCACGATACTCGAACTGCTCGGTATTACGACTTTTGCCAATCTCAATTACGGCGTGAGCGCGTTCTCTGAAGAACAGTCTATTCTATACTCGCGCGCATACGATAAATTCATAACCGACAAGATCTACTTCAACAGTCTTTCGAGCGTCATATATAAAGCGCCCGACGTCGATTTGGAACAGATAAAAAAATCGGCAACGTTGCTTCTCGACAAAATATCGCATGTAAATCGGTTATTTGCCGCAGATTACTTCAAGGGCGCCAACGAATACGAATTTTACGCGCTGCTCAAAGATATCAACGAACAGCCCGTCAATATTCCGACTGCCAAACACGGAGGAACGTTTGCGGCATAAACTTACTACCGTAGAAAACCGCTATGAATAGAAAGTTACTTCGCACCGTACAGCCTTTGCTTTACGGCTGTATCACGGGAATATTTTGCGGCGCTATCGTCACACTGTTTTCGGTGTGCGCGCGTATCGTATGTTCGTTCGCATTCGAGCTATACGCTCTTGATCGCACGCCGCTGCTTTGCGTATGTATCGTGACGCTCGTTTTGTTATGCTGTCTTATTGCGGCGATAATACAAACGCTGTGCACGGACTCGCGCGGCAGCGGCATCCCGCTCGCCGAGGCGGCGGCGCGCGGCATGCTCAAAGTGAAATGGCTGCGCACCGCGGCGGCGCTTATCGCCGGCAGTTTGGTATCGTTTGCGTGCGGCATGCCGCTCGGCAGCGAAGGTCCGTCCATAGGCGTCGGCGGACTTATAGGCGAAGGTATCGGCGCTACGTGTAAAAAACCGGCGGAACTCAAACGGTATCTGATTACGGGCGGAGCGAGCGCGGGTCTTGCCGTGGCGTTTAACGCGCCGCTGACCGGCGTCGCATTCGCACTCGAAGAAACGCACAGGCGGTTTTCGCCCGGGATACTGCTCGCGGCATTTTCCGCCGTAGTACCGGCGGTCATAGTATCGCAGCTCATGTTCTACGGACTGTCGCACGATGCGTATTTATACTCGCTCGGGATCCGTCAGGGCGCGGCGGTGCTGCCGTTTTTGAAACAAACGGAGTACGGCGGCGGTATGATCATGCTTAAAGTCTGCGTTGCGGCGGCGGTATGCGGCGGACTTATAGCGCTTGTAGCGGCGGCGTTCAACCTTGCGGTTTTCACCGTCGGCAAGTATATCGGCAGGATCAAGTCGGCTACGCTGAGACTGCTCCCCGCTTTCGCTTTGACCGCCGTTATAGGACTTTCTCTCGGCGAAACCGTCGGCACCGGCGAAGCTACATTTGCCGAAACCGATATTTATACCGCGACGTGGCTTTTGATAACGCTTTTGGTTTTAAGATTCGTCATGACCGCAACGGCAAGCGGCGCGGGCGCGACCGGCGGGCTGTTTTTGCCCATGATCGCCATAGGCGGACTGTTCGGCACGCTCGCAGCGAAAGCGTCGATCGCTTGCGGTATCGACAGCGCGTTTGCGCCCAATATAATCATGCTTTGCATTTCGGCGTTTTTCGCGGCGTCGGCTCGCGCGCCGATCAGCGCGATCGCAATGGCGGTCGAACTCACGTCGAGCTTTGCCAATCTTTTGCCGTGCATAGTGGCGGTTGCGGTATCGACCGCAGTCGCGGCGGCGTTTCGCGCATCGCCTATATACGAACGCATGATGGAAGATCTGTACAGCAAAGCGCATACTGCCGATATAGGCGGTAACGTCACGGTAACGGGAATAGTGCCGCCCGATTCTTTTATCTGCGGCAAGCGTATTCGCGACATACTGTGGCCGTATAACTCGCTCGTAACGTCGCTCGTTCGCGGCGATACGGACATCGTTCCGGACGGCGAGACCGAAATATCGGCGGGAGACAAATTGACTATTCGCGCGGAGAATGTCACATTCGAGTTCTTCTCGGAACAAATACGCGACTACATAAACCAGAATTTACAATAATTACATTTACTTCGGGAGACATATACAAATGACGATAGCTATAACGGGCATAACCGGCAACATGGGACAAGCGGTACTCGAACACATCTCGTCGCTTGCCGCTATAGATAAGATAAAGCTTTTGGCGCATAACGTCAAACGCATGAAAAAATTATTGAAAAAATACAAGGATATTTCGACGAAGATCGAAGTTGTCCCCGGCGGCATGAACGACCGAGCGGCAATAAAAAACCTTATCGCCGACTGCGACATAGTGATAAACATGGCTGCGGTCATTCCGCCGCACTCCGACCAAAATCCGCGAGCGGCGGTAGAATGCAACGAAGTCGGTACCAAGATCATAACCGAAGAAATAGAAAATATCGGCGATAAGCAGCCGGCGTTTATACACGTCTCCACCGTCGCGCTGTACGGCAACCGCTCGGGCGGTCACCCGTTTGCGCGCGTAGGCGATCCGCTTCTCGTAAGTCCGCTCGACGTATATTCGGCGACCAAACTGCGCGGCGAATTTCGCGTTCTCGAAAGCTCTATAAACAAATGGGCAATACTGCGTCAGTCCGCCATGCTGCACCCGAACATGTTCGCCGACAACACTCACGACGGGCTAATGTACCACACCGTGTTCGACTCCCCGCTCGAATGGACGACCGCGCACGACAGCGGTTTGCTCATCCACAACATTCTCGAAAAATTCATAACGAATACCCTTCCGGATAATTTCTGGCGGCGCTGTTTCAATATCGCCGGCGGAAAAGCCAACAGACAGTACGGTATACAGACTTTCGACGACGGATTCGGATATATAGGCGGCTCGACCAAAGACTTCTTTATGCCCTGGTACAGCGCGACGCGCAACTTCCACGGCGTGTGGTATCTCGACGGCGACGAACTCAACGATATGTTCTCATTCCAGACCCAGACCGCCGTCGCATATTGGCAGCGTTTCTTTGCGGACCATGCCATACTCAAAGCCGGACGCATCGTGCCGAAAAGGCTTATTCGCACGTTCGTTTTTAAACGATTGCTGCGCAACGAAAACTCCCCTTCATACTGGGCGAAACATAACGACGACGCGCGCATTATAGCGCATTTCGGAAGTCGTGAAAATTACGATAAACTGAAAAAAACCAAATGGTCGGATGTTGCTTTGCCCGATAAATACAATATCAAAAATCTCGACGACAACGAAACGCCCGTTTATTACGGATTCGATTTCCATAAACCGGACGCACAAATAACTCAAGCCGATCTCGAAAACGTTGCCGCGGCGCACGGCGGGAAGTTTCTCGGTACGTTTAGCGGCGATATGTACGAAAAACTCGAATGGCAAACGCAAGACGGCGAAACGTTTACCGCGCGGCCGTACACCGTTCTTCGCGCCGGGCATTGGTACAATCCCATATACGACGGGTTCGTTTGGGACTTCGACAGACTTTCGAAATTGGACAAGATCTACGCGTCGATTTGGTACGACACTCACGCGAACGACGAAGATATAGTATATTCGCTGGACAATAACTTCAAAGCTCACGCGCGAAAATTCAACGTATGAAAATTTTGATATATTATTTCTCCGGCACGGGAAATACGAAAAGAATTTCCGAACTGTACGAGCGCGAATTAAATTCGCTCGGACACGAAGTTACGGTACGTTCGCTCACCGAGCCGTACGATACCGCCGACGCCGGCAATTTCGACATGATAGGCATAGGATATCCGATCCATGCATTCAATGCGCCGAAAATCATATTGCGGCTTTGCAAGGCGTTACCCAAACGCAGTAAAAAAGTTCACGGCAAAACGAAAAAACGCGTTTTCGTATTTAAAACGTCGGGCGAGCCTGTCAGAATGAGCGACATATCTTCGCTGAAGATGCACGCCGTTTTGCGCAGACGCGGATATGACGTGACAAACGAGTATCAATACGTCATGCCGTACAATATAATTTTCCGGCACGGCGACGAGACCGTTTACAAAATGTGGGACGTCGCGCAAAGGCTCATACCCGTTCACGCGCAAAACATATCGGACGGGAACGGTCGCCTACCCAAAAAAATGTTTATGGGCGGTTTTCTCGCATGGATACTGCGTTGCGAACATTGGGGCGCGCATATAATCGGCAGAATGTACAAAGCAAACAAAGCGTGCGTCAAATGCGGCAAGTGCATAAAGCTTTGCCCCGTAAACAATATTCGTTATAACAAGAAAGGCAAGATCAAATTCGGGAACAAGTGTATAATGTGCATGCGGTGCGTCATGTTCTGTCCCAAGAGCGCAATCGACATGCGCTTGTTGCGCAGCTGGAAAGTAAACGGCGCATACTCGTTCGAAAAGCCGGACGTACCCGACGCGCCGAACAAACATTCCGATTATTGCAAAAAGGCGTACGACAGATATTACGCCGACGCCGAAAAACAAATTTCGGACGCCGAGTCGAACAAACCGTAACATTAAAACCGACGAAACGAATCCACTTGTTCCGCCGGTTTTGCTTATATTATAGTATATTTACTATTGCTTGGTAAGATCCTTTACGTCGTCTCTGACGTAAATGCCGGGAAGTTTTGGGAACACGACGTCGAGCGCTTTTGCCGCGGCTTTTAGCGCGTACGGCACGACGAACTTGTCCTTTGTATAGTTGACGTCGAAATACTTGATCCGCGCACCGCCCACCGAACCGTACACCGGTTTGCCTTCGACAAACACGATCTTGCATTTATATGTTTTGCCGTCGCATTCAAACGTACCGCTGTACGTTTCCCGACGGCCTTCCGAAATGCGCGCCGAAACACTCATATCTTTGAAGAAATCAAATCGATATTGCGGATACAACGGCGCTTTGAGTTTTGCCGCCATGTCGCGGTTGCTCTCGATAGTGACATCTCCGTCCGTAAACGTCGCGCGCGTTTTGGATAATATCCTAAAAGTAACGCGCCTGTTTTTTTCTACGCTCGTGTATTGCAAAAAGCTCGTCGGCGACATCGAACGCAGCACGTAATTGAACACGATAAGCCCTATCACGAGCGCTATACCGCATACCGCCGATACCGTCATCATAGTATCTTTGAATATCATGGACATGACGAGAAATGCCAGTGCGCCGCCGCCTACGATAAAGTTGACGACAAACTGCCACCACTTGGTCGTGTACACGTCGTTGCGAACACAGCGAATACTATCCGCGTACTCACGGAGTTTTCGCTCAAACTGCGCCTTGGGATCTTCCGCAGTCGGCTCGTCCGTTTCGACCGCTTTGTTATCGATCTCTCCCACTCGATCTACTCCGCTTTATGCCCGTCCGGATAATTGCCGGTAAAGCATGCGTCGCAGAATCTGTCTTTCAATCCGACTTTTGCAAAAGCTTCCATCGGTAAATATCCGAGCGTGTCCGCGCCTATCGATTTTCTTATTCCCTCTATATCCATACGCACCGCCGCGAGATGCTTACGGTCGGGTATATCCGAACCGTACGGGCAGGAATACACAAACGGGGGCGATGCGATACGCATGTGGACTTTGCGCGCGCCGCCGTCTTTTATGAGTTTGATAAGATTGGCGCTCGTAGTACCGCGAACTATCGAGTCGTCGACAAGCACGACGTCCTTGCCTTCTATCGCGCCGCGCAATGCGTTAAGCTTGATCGACACGGCTTCACGGCGTACTTCGTCGGTTCCTTTGATAAACGTTCTGCCGACATACGAGTTTTTAACCAGTCCGTCGGCGTACATGATACCGCTCGCATACGAGTAACCGAGCGCAAAATGCAAGCCCGAGCTCGGCACGCCGATAACTACATCCGCCTTGACGGGCGCGGCTTTATACAGTTCCTTGCCTATATCTATGCGCGCACGGTATACGCTTTGTCCGTCGATAAACGAATCGGGCCGCGCAAAATAAACAAACTCGAAAATACATTGCGCAGGTTTGACTTTGTCAACGCCCGCGTCGAAATGCGTGACGCCCGTGTCGTCTATCTTGATAAGTTCGCCAGGCTTGACGTCGCAGACGGTCTCCGCGCGAATGACGTCGAACGCCGCGGTTTCCGACGCGAAAAAGTACGTATTGCCGCGCTTACCGAGCGACAGCGGTTTAAACCCGTACTGATCGCGTATCGCGATAAGCTTGCGCGGACTCATGACTATCATCGAATACGCGCCTTTAAGCCGCGCCGCCGTATCGAGAACGGCTTGCTCGGCGCTGTGCGTTTTCGTTCGCGCGACAGCTATCATATTCATTATTATCTCCGCATGACTTGCGGATTGAAAGATTGCGCCGCGATGTTCGAGTTCGGATCTGAGTTCGTCATAGTTTGTTATAGTGCCGTTAAGCGCTATAGTCATCGAACCTTTGCAATAGCGCGACACGATCGGCTGCACCCCGTCGCTCTGCTCGCCGGTATAGCCGTAAAGCACATGCCCGACACCGATGTTTCCTTTAAGCGTGGGAAGATTGTCCTTTGTAAAAACTTCGTTGACAAGTCCTTTGCCCTTGACCGTATGTAAACTGACATAGCTGTTGGTAACTATGCCGCAACTTTCCTGACCGCGGTGCTGCAATGTATACAGTCCGTGATACAGATCGGTCGCAACGTCTTTACCGTCGTAATCGTATGCGCCCATTACGCCGCATTCTTCATGGATCATATAGTACCTCTTTGTTCCGGCGATTTTTTCCGCCGCCTATATATCATAGCACATTCGCGAAATTATTGCAACCGTGACAAGACCGTACTGCGAATGTAGATCGAAATTCTTTGCGCGCACAAAAGCCGTAAATATTTTTACAGACGTAAATTCGCGCCGCTATTTAATTGTTTTATTCGTATCGAAAGTGATACAATATACATATGGGTGCCATATTTTTAAAAGCCGTCATAATCACTCTCGCCCTGCTCGCGTTTGCCGTGCCGGGTTATATATTGAAAAAAGTACGCATGGTGGGTGACGGCGGCAAACAAACGCTCGGGAACATTCTGCTGTATGTTTGCCAGCCTGCAATGATAATCGCGGCGTTTTCGGTTTTCTCCGACGACGACTACGCGGCGATCAAAGCGGTCGGGCGCGTAACGCTGTTACAAAACTTCGGCATTACCGCGCTAATTTCCCTGCTTGCGCTCGCTCTCGTATTCGCGGCGACAAAGCTCGTTTTTATCCGCGCGAAAAACAGACCGGCTGCCGACGTATACACGTTTATCGCCGTGTTCAGCAACTGCGGATTTTTGGGCGTACCGTTCGTACAAATGTTCACGGACGGCAACGCGATCGCCGTCATGTATCTTATGGTGTTCAATCTCGTGTTCGTCGTGCTGTTGTGGACGCTCGGCGTTTATCTGATCACGCACGACCGCAGCGATATAAGCGCTAAAAAAGTTTTGCTCAATCCGACGATAATCGCGACTGCGCTCGCGCTGCTGCTGTTTTTCGTGCCGGAAATAAATATCTTCATGATGAACGGTTGCAAAGAACTTCAGATAATCCCCCAAGCTCTTTCCACAATGACCGCACCCGTCGCTATGATACTCGTCGGCATAGCGTTTGCCGAACTGCCCATAAAAAGCTTTTTTACCGATCCCGGCGTATATATCGCGGGCGGACTTAGACTTATCGTTGCACCCGTGCTTACATTTGCGCTTGCGGTCGCGTTTTACTATATCATGCCGAACGATCTCGGCGGCGCCGCCGCGGCGACGGACTATATATTTCTCGCGCCGGTAATGGCTATGGCAATGTCGCCGGCGTCGGTCATCGTCGCAATGGCGGAACATTACGACAAGCAAAAAGAAACGGCGGCAAAAGCGTTCGTTACCGACACGCTGTTTTCGGTCATAACTATCCCGCTGATGATCGCCGCCGTGACTGCGCTTTGGGCGCTGTTATAAATGATCCGGCGCTCAACTCCGATCGCCGTATAAATTACTAAGTCGTTTCCTGTATTCGGCGGGCGTGACACCGCAATTCGTCTTGAACAGTTTGACAAGCGGCTGAATATCCGCATAGCCGATCTCCGCGGCTATGTCCGGCAAGCTTTTCTGCGTGGATTCGAGCAGCAGTCGCGCGCGCTCGAACCGCAGCTGCGTAACGTACTCGTAAAAAGTCTTGCCCGTATATTTTACGAACATGCGTTCGAAGTGATATTTACTGAGATAAACGGATCGCGCGACTTGCTCGAGCGTTATTTTTTTCGTAAAATTTTCATGAATATAATCTATGGCAACCTTTAAATTATGCGGAAGATCGCTCGGCAGCGAATTCGTTTTTCGCAACATATCCGTAAGTATACAATATACGTTCTCGGCAATATCGCATGCGGCGGTTTTATCCACTGAATTTATTTCGTAAGTAAACGGCTCCGGCAAAACGGTTTTTTCGTACCCCGACAGCATCGAGTGTATCTTTGACAGTCTGTCGAGGATCACTTTTCCGTCGTAATTCTCGTAAACGTTGCCGGTAGCGTATATAAATTCGTCGTAGAGATACGCCATGCCCGGACCCGTAACGTGTAAAAACACGAACTCCCACTCGCCAGACGTCTGCTCGAACTTATGCTCGTCCGCACAGTTTATAAAAGTCAGACAACCGGGCAAAAGCGCGTACTCGCGTCCGCCGTAGGTCATCTTGCCCGAGCCGGACATCGTGTAGTTTATCAGATAGTTGTTATATCCGCCGCGCTCCAGTCTGTATTCGCCTTCCACCTTTTGATACCCGGTCATATCGAGCTCGTAAAGTATGGCGTTTACGCGCTTTTTGCCGAGCATATAGCAAAACGATTTATTCTCGAACCGCGCATAGTATTTCGATTTATACCGCACACCCGCTCTCCCAAACAGTAAACAGCAATATTATATACTTCCGTCGAAAAAATTTATATTGACCGCCGTCAGTTTCGATGTTACAATTATATTATATCAATATCGATTTGTCAATATAAAATCAATCGGGCAAATCGAACTTCATATAGGAGAATGTATGAAAAAGTTCATTACTTGTGCGGCGATAACGGCATGTTTTTTAACGGTCCCCGTGCTGTCAGCCTGCGGTGGCGCGAACGGAAACGGCGATAACGGCGATACTCCGTGCGTTCATCAATGGGTCGAGACCGGCACCGGCATCGACGCTACATGTACTACTGCCGGCACTGTAGATTGGAAATGTTCGCTCTGCGACGAAACCAAAACGACCGTAACGGATAAACTCGACCATACAGAGGAATCCGAATACAGCCGCGACGATGCTTATCATTGGAAAGAATGCTCCGTATGCGATACGGCACTCACGCAAAAACAGCCGCACAAAGGCGGCACGCCCACTTTGACAAACCAAGCCGAATGCGAAGTCTGTCATGCGCCTTACGGCGATCTACTCACCACGGATATCGATATGAAAGATTTTATCACTGCAAGCGGCAGATTTACTCAAACGGACAAAGCGTCCGTCACTTCAACTCAAACAAACTCGCTTGCCGTAAAAAAACAGGGCGAATTCAAGCTCGGTACGCTGTCGTGTAAACTCGTTTTATCCGGCACGCAAAGCGACAACGGTATCGTGTTCGGCGTAACAAATCCGCAAAACCTCTCTTCGTTCTGGGAAGAAAACGTATCGTATTATTTCTTTTTCGTATCGCGCGGCGGCACTGCGTATCTCGGCAAAGTGACCGAAGGCGCGTGGAGCGTTTGCGGCGAGGCGGGTATCCCGAATTTCGATCACGGCGGCACATACACGCTTAAAGTCGAGCGCAACGCCATGGGCGTAAAATGTTACGTCGACAATGTTTTGTATGTTACGTATAACGAGGCGCTCATGCTTAAAGGCACGGGATACGGGATCCGCGCGGGATCGACCAGCATATCTTTTTCCGAACTGTACTGTAATTCTACGGGCGATATACCCGAACTCGAGGAAGGCAATCTCAAAGTAGTGACGGGCGGTACGGCAGGAACGAACGAATTTGCCGTGACGACAAAAGCGAACACGCTCGCGTTTACCGGTAAACAGGGCAGCGACGGCACGTTCTCGTTCGATATGACGACGGGCGCCGGCGCAAACGCCGGACTTGTTTTCGGCATGACCGACGACGGCAAGCGCTACTATACCTTCTCGGTGAACGCCGCCGCAAGACGCGTCGAACTTACCCGGCATACGAACGGTGCAAGCGAGAACATATATTCCAATTATCTGTCCGCAGGCTTTTCGGCAGGCGCGCAATACGAAATGAAAGTCGTTTTGACAAACGGCAAAGTCTATGCGTACTTTAATAATATACTGTATCTCGTAAAGGATGTCGAACTGTCCGGCGATAATTTCGGCATATATTCGAGCCTTGCGGGTTCGCAGTTCTCCGCATTCGCTTTCGACGAAAGCGAGAGTATAGACACGTGCGATACGCTGTTCTTCGGACATTCATACTTCGAGCTTTGGAGCAATTGGAAAGAGGATATAAAAGCGATACCGGGCGTCGGTACTTACAATAACATCGGCATCGGCGGCTCGATCGCGTCGCATTGGAACATCATGAAAGACGCGATACTCGCCTACCGTCCGTCTACTTTCGTTTACATGATAGGCATCAACGATATAACGGGCGGCGTCAGTCCTTATGCCATCGCCGACAATGTTCAGTCGTTGCTTTATGAACTTAAAGCGCAGCTGCCCGAGCTTAAAGGCGTGCTGTTATCCGTCAACTACTGTCCGGCGCGCGAACAGTTCCGCGCTCGGATCGAAGAGACTAACGAACTGTACAGAACGCTGTGCGCAAAGAACGATTGGCTGTCTTACGCCGAAATGCTCACTGCGTTCTGCGATACCGGCACGACGCCTGCGGACAGATGGTTCACCGACGGACTGCACCCGTCGGCGGCAGGATACACCGAGAAAATAGTTCCGGCGATAATCTCCGCGCTTAAAGGCGAAAATCAGCCGACGCTATCCGAAGAGGATCTGTTAAAGGCGCTCGCCGATGCGAAAGAGAAAAAGAAATGCGTTCTTCTCGGCTACGATCCAGACGCATACAACGCCGCCGAACGCGAAAGCGCAAAAGAAATATACGACCGCGCTATTGCGGCGATAGACGCTTGCGCAAGCGAAACGGAACTCGCCGCGCTCGATCTCGCCGAATACATCGACGAGTTGAAAAAAATACCGAACAGGTCGCAAGCATTCTATGCCGCGATGAAGTCGGGCGACGGTTGCCATAAATTCGAGAATACAAATTTCACAACGGTGATAAACAACAGCGATAACGGCAAGCTGTCAATGTTCGATTTCGGACACAGGCTGTACGGAGATGTAAACGCGGCGGATCTGTCGTTCACGTTCCGTATGAGCGATCTAACCGGCGAATCCGGCATGGGCGGCATACTGTTCCGCACGACGCGCGACGGCGACGGCGTAAAAGGTTATCTTATAAACTACGTTACGCGCGAAAACTATCTCCAGATTTGGTATCTCGACGGCGCGTACGGCGGGACTAAAAACTATCTCGTATATATCGGCGGCTGGGTGTTCCCCGCGGAAGTGGAAGACACGCTTTTCCGAGCCGTCGTCGAAAACGACACGATCTATCTATACACCGAAACCGATTATCTCAAGCTCGGTAAAAACGGCTACGGGTGCAGCGTCGCGCTCGACGGCAGCGCAGTAGGTATGTCCCTGCCCGTATACGGCGCCGGTATGCTCGGCGTTGTCAATTGGCAGGACGCGAGCGTCACTTACAAGCTCGAAATCGGCTTGCTTACTTATCGCGACGAAACATGAGTATCCCCGTCGCAAAACACCGCCTATATACTTACAAACAACAAATATGCTGCCGCATTAAGCGACGGTAACAACACGCTAAAAGACGAGCGTTCAACCCTTTTCGGATTGAACGCTCGCTGATTTTATGGTATAAAATAATTACTAAAAAATAATAACACAAAAGCGAAAATAGTCTATCATTAAATTCGATTTCGGAAACCCGTCTTAGTCTGCTATATTCCTAAAAAGCGGACTGTTAAAAAATTCCGGCAATTCCATATCAAATCCTTGCGCTAATTCGTAAATCAGTTTTATACTAACCGTCTTGTTTCGCATATGCCGTATATCGCCTATAGACGATTGCGGTACGCCGCTCAATGTAAATAACTTATAAGCCGTCATATTACGTTCATTCAATAATTCGTTTACCCTCGCGGCGAGAGCTTCTGCAATAGTCATAACGACCCTCCTACTGCGGTTTTGCTCCCTATTATTGTATGTAACCAAAAAATTTATTTACTGAGCCGTACCGCATTACTTGCGATTTGGCTCAGTATTGTGTATAATATAGTTAACAAAACAAACGGTACAAACGAAAATGAAAAAATCCGATATAATTTTAGAAAAACTTTTTCGACATCTTGAAAGATATCCCTATATGAACTTAGCTTCGTTATCGGAAAAACAACAAAAAAAAGAAATGAACGAAATAGATCGCGAATTCAAGTTTATTGACAAAATATATTTTCTGCCTAAAAAAGAGGCACTTACTTTAATAAATAAAATTGAAGAATTAGATGACTTTATAGCTTTATTGGAACGTACCGAAAGAGAAGTTCATACAATAACGAACGATTATGAAAAATGTCGACAATGCAACATAGAGACAGGTTGGTATTATTCCGATTAATACGGTTTAAATATTTTCTTATTGAAAATATGAATCTAAATACCTTTAATGAACTTTCGTTTCATTTACTATATGGCGATAATGCACACGCACCACCGACAAATCAAACTAAACTTTCATAACGACAAAGCGACGGAATGAATGTACTTCCATTCCGTCGCTTTAATTATTTACGATCGTAGAATTTATGCCACGGCTACTGCGGTGAACGTCACGTTGTCGCCTTCGCGGTACATATAGAATGTTATATACTCTTCCTCTTCGGCATTTACGTCGAATTCGACCATATCGGCATTGGAGCCGTCTATCATATCGGCGACCTTACCTTCGGAAAGGATATTGCCCTTACTGTCCGTCGCACGTATGAATATCGTACTCTTATAACCGCCCATCCATATCCTGACTTTCTTGACCGACGCGTCGACTTTTACGCGTATCGAAACGTATGTTCCGAAAATACCCGCAGTGCCGCCGATCTTGTTTTCCTCTGCCGTGCCGTCGCTCCAATCGAACCCTACTTTGTAATCGCCGAACTTGTTATTCCAATCGCTTTCCACCGAGCTTGTATCGATGTATTCGCCGCCCTTCTTTTCGTCGGCAGGGTTGAAATACGCCCAATCTTTCGAGCCGAGTTCGGTAAGGTTTACCGTCTCGCTATCGGTATAAGCTTTGACGGTAAAACCGAGCGTCGTCGTAGGCGCGTCGGGCGGCGGCAATTCTCTTGATTCGCTTGCAACCACCGCCGCGGCAAGAGACACGTTGCCGCGCGACTGTACGTCCGCATCCGAGCAAACAAGTTTGACAATGATTATGCCGGCGCGTTCGACCTCTATCGGGAAAACTATTTTTCTGCATAGTGCGTCGCCGTTAGTCCACACTATCGGATCGGATCTGCCGAGCAGCACGCCGCCGGCTGTATATACTTCCGCCGTGCACGTCGCCTTCCAAGCCCCGGCATAAAGCGTGATATATTTATTTTCCGGCGTAACGGCAAGCGTGAGCGTTATATCGCCGAGAATGGCGAACCGCCCCTCACGCACGGCTTTATCGTCGAACGCCGCATTGCCGTCCGAATATATCATCTCTGTCGGATAATCGACAAGCACGCTTTCTTCGGTAAAGGCCGCGCCGAGAATTATATCGCCGTCCTGCTTGCGCACGTGTCCGCGGCGCTCGAACCGCATCCAGTCGCCGGTCTCGCCGGCGTACGTAAGATCGACCTTACTGCCGAGTTCGCTTACGGCGCTGTCGCCTATGTTAACGAAGTTTCCGGACTCGATCGTTTCCGGCAACGTCTCGGATACCAATGCCGCTATCGATTTTATTATCGACTTGGTACCTACTCCTACCGGTATTCCGGAGTTTATCGAATACGATACGTACAGCTGCGACTCTGCGTCGCCCGTTACACGGATCGCCACACGTTTGGTAAACGCGCCGTCCATATTCCCGAACGTTACGGTTTGCACATTGCCCGCTCTGTCGCGAACGGTAAAGTCCGCCGTGCAATACTCGCCTCCGACATAGAACACGTAATAAGCGTCACGTCCGATAGTCTTTACCGTGTAATCGAAATTCATATTGGACGCGATCGCCGAAAAATCGTACTGTGCTTTGCCGTCGAGTTCGTACTCTGAGCAGAAGAACACTCCGCCTACCGTCCACGACGCGTCATAAGACTCGGGGTACGAAATATACTCGGAAGTATTGGCGCCCGTGCCGTACGATACCCAATCTTCCGTACCGTCGTCAAGCTTCACGCTGTCACCGGCGCTCCCGACGGTCATGTCGAAATCGACTTCCGTTCTGTCATAGTCGGCATTTATCTCCGAATCGACCGCCGTACTCCAAACAATCTCTATATTCGTCCGAGCATATACCCAGGCGTCGAACGAGACTTCGTATACGTCGCCGATCAAACTCGCACCGGAATAAGCAAACGGTTCGGCGGTCGTTGATTTATTTATAAGTACGAACTTCACTTCTTTCCCGTTTACTTTGACCGACGTTATATCTCCCCATCCGGGATTTTTATGCAAACGTAAGTTCCATTTTCTCTTTGTAAACGCGCGTTCGCCTTCGAACTTTCCTTCCGCTGCGCCTATGGTTATCACGGTCGTATTGCCGTTTTGAGTCATATCGATGTCGGTCGTACGATACTCGCCGGATTTGTAAGCGACCGTCGTCACATCGTCCTCATACAGCGTTTGGCTCGCCGTGAAATTCTTCGACGGATAAACGTCGAGCGCGAGTTCGTCCCACAGCACCGATGCGGTGTTCCTGCCGTTTTTGGCAAGCGGCACTATAGCGCCCTCGCGCACGAAGACAGGCGAAGTCTCGAGCGTATGTGTGACGGTATAGGTCTTGGGTCCTATATAACGTTTGCCCGTCCATACGTCTATCCAAGCGCCGTCCGGGATAAACACGTCTCGCGAGTTTGCCACTTCTTCCGCCGGAATATCCTCGTCGAGATACATATATATATGTGCGTTCGCTCCGCGCTCGGCGTAACGCACTTCCAACTTGTGCATACTGCCGGCAGCATACTTGGGTGTGGACAAAAACTTATCGTACACGCCTTCGGCGGATCCGTCGACTACAAGCTTATCGTCGATATAAACCGTTACGTCGTCATCGGCGTAAAACTTGAGCGTCGACGCTTTATCGAACGTAATATTGCCCGTAAAGCGCATGGCGAAGTTATCCGCCGGAAGTCCCGCGGGAGAACCCGTGCCGAAATCGAAGTATATGTTGTTTACATTGCCGACGTATGTCGGTACGGCGTTAAAATCGCGCGTGGAAAAATACTCGCATTTAAGTCCGGACACGGAACTTCCGCCGTCCGTGTGTGAAAGAAAGCTGTCGGGAACTTTTTTGAGTTCCGCCTCGGCTATCGGCGCTACGAGAATATGTTCGCCGAGTAAATATTGATCGTTAGCCGACGCTTCCGCATACTCGGGATACGCGATGTCCGTTCGCGAGAGAATAGGCAATCCTTCCGAGTAATTCCTATAAGAAAGACGATAATAAAGCGGCAGCAGTCTGTATCGCATATCCTGATACGTATGCGCGACCTTTTCCGCGAACTCGCCGTACAGCCACGGCATGCGTCCGTCCTGACCCGCCGCATTCGTGTCTACATGTGCGCGTATCACGGACGAAAGCGCACAGTATTGAAACCACCTTATATACTGTTCGTTCGATACCGACGTTTTGAATCCGCCCATGTCGCTCGACATGTAAGGGATACCCACTTCAGCTCCGCCGAGTACCGCGTTATATATCTCTGCGGCAAGTTCGTTACTGCCCGTTCCGATATCGCCCGTCCACTGAATGGAATAACGGTGCGCCGAGACGTCTGACGCGTACATCCACTTGCCGTTAACAAGCCCGTCGACGTTACCCATAATGAGCGCACGGCGAGCATATTCGTCCACGTCGGTTATGCTCTCGTAATACTCCTGCGTTATGAATTGAAAAGCGTACATGCCCGTCGCATAAACCGATATATCGGGATCGATTTGATTGAGACATGCCTCCCAATTTCGATCGTACCACCAATAGTCCACGCCGAGCGCAAGAAAACACGTAAGACTTTTCTTTCTGTATTCTATCTCTTCTTTATCGAGAAGATTGCCGGTACCTTCCACGGGGATCGGGTGATCGTTAAACACGACCGATACGCCGAGTTCGTGACACTTTTTAAGGAAGTCCGCCATATCGGGAAAAAGCGTCTCGTTTATTTCGTAACCCACGCCCCACTGTCCGTTTTTGATAGGATCTTTATAATCGACGTCCACGACTACGACGTCGATGCTGTAGCCCTTGTCGAGATAATCGGTAATACGCTTTAACGCGGTCACGGAAGAATCGGCATACCAGCGCGAATCCCAATACCCGAGAGTATTGAGCGTAACCATTTCCGACGGTCCGGTCAGATTGATATAATCCTTACAGAACGCGGAATAACTGCCGTTCGGCAAAAACACATAAATATCGGTCGCCTTGTTGTCGAAATCCCAACCCGATAGCGGCAAATCGTCATCGGAAATCGAATACCCTTTTTCCGACGGAATGATCCTCGGGCTGTCGGTAAAATACCAGCTCTTAAGCTCGTCTGACGGCGAAGGCAGATAAACGTTGGATCCGACGTCGCCTGCAAAAGAATACAGCGGACCCGCTTTGCCCGTTATGTATACTTCTTCCGCGCTCGCACCGTCCGGTACGTGTACTGTATAAAACTCCGTGGCAATAAGCGTCTCGTCGGTTTCCTCGACAACGTCGTATTCCACGACCTGCCATTTGGTGCGGTTAGTCACATAATAGCTGTTGCGATCCTCAAAACCTTTTGCACCCTTTTGTTCGACGCGCACGAGCGACGACGACAAAAGCTGGATACGCACGTCGCCCAAAACTACCGTCGCAACATCGACGTCCGCCGCCGGGCGGTGCGGATTATCCGGGATATCCGGCTCTTTATCGTCGGGATCGGGATCTTCAGTTCCGGGCTTGTCGGGGTTATCCGGATCTTCGGTACCCGGTTTTTCGGGCGTCGACGAGCCGTTATCGTCGTTTGCGCATGCCGCGAATGCAAACAAAAACAGCACGCATAACACAGTCAATAAAAAGCGTTTGATAAATTTTTTCATTATATCTCCTTTCGGCTTTCCGCCGCAATAGAAACCGAATATTTTTTCATTATGCGATAAAACGTCGCAAGGCTTTCAAACCCGCACTCGGCGGCGACTTCCGACACGCTCTTATCCGTATTTTCAAGCAGATACTTCGCGTTGTTGAAACGAATGGTGTTTATGTAACTCGTTATATTCGACCCGACGTATTTGTTAAAGTACGCCGAAAAATACTTTTGATTGTAACCGAATTTCTCGGCAAGCGTTTTTAAATCGAGCTTTTCGGCAAAGTGAGTGTCTATATAGGCGAGTATATCGCAAAGGTTTTGCGAGCGCTTGCTTACAGCAACCGGCGCAACCGCATAATATTCGAGCATGAGCGCCAAGAACGAATCAATGAATATCTTGCGACGCAGATAGCTGTCCCCGCCGCGATCGCCCGTCTTATCGTGAAAATCTTTCATAAATTCGAATATTCTTTTGTTATTCGTTTTGTTTTTGAGTACGGGCGGAAAGAAATCGCCGCCACGATCCTTGATAAAATCGTCGAAATAACTTTCCGAAAACACCATCGTCAAGATCTCGGTATCGCCGATACTCTTTAAATAATGCACGCAGTACGACGGCACGCAAAATATATCGCCTTCGTCTATCTCGTCGACAGCGTCGTTGACAAATATTTCGCAACGTCCGCGCTTGACATAAACAAACTCGTAGCTTTTATGAAAATGCGAATTTACCCAGCAATTGTCGAACTCGGTCAACAGAAAAAAGTTTTCTTTATCGGAAAAATGTTCATAAAAGAAACTCACCGTCTCCGCCTCCGTAAATTCGTTATTCTTACGATCATTCTAACATTTTGAGACGCATGTGTCAATATTGATTAACAACAATATGGATTTTTGAGAAACTATGCTGACTTTTGAACGGAAAACAAAACGGCGATGCATCGAATCCGCATCGCCGTTTGTTTCGGTATTGCAATTTTAATGAAAGCCTTGTATTATTACATTATTCCTCTTTTTTGTTTTTGCGCTTTTTGCGAATTACCATTGCCGCCGCGACTCCGCCGCCGACTACCGCCGCGCCGGCGACGCACAAGCCTACCACGAGACCTACGTTAACGCCGTCGTCGCTTTTATCGGGTGTTTTATTGGGATCTTTATCGCCGCCCGGTTCTTCGGGTCCGGGTTTATCGGGTCCTTCGGTGTCTACTTTGTCGTACCGAGCATAAAGTGTAATGTCCTGCGTAACCGTTTGCGGCAGGCTCGCCGGCGTAGTGAACTGCGCGTCGGCATACAGACCTTTAAACTCGTATCCCTTTTTCTCGGGCGCGGTAAAGTTCACCGAGCCGCCGTCCGCGACTTCTTGCGTGAACAGTACGTCGCTGCCGTAATACACCGTTACCGTAAACGTCTCGCCGGCGCTCTCGTTCCAGATCGCGGTAAACGTGACGTCGCCGTCTATAGTCACTTTTGCGGTACGGCTGTATTCGGTCACACCGTCCGTCCAGCCCATATGAACAAAGCCGTCCTTTGTCGGCGTGTATGCGCCGAGATCGATTTGCAAGCCGCTTTCCACGGTCAACGTATCGAGAGTTTCGCCGTCCGATTTTACCGTGACCGTGCAATCCGTCACCCATTTAGCATACAGCGTGAGATCGCTCGCCGTCTTGCCGTCGAATTCGGTTATCGCGGTCTTGTATCCGCTGTCCGTAAACCAACCGCCGAACCTGTATCCGTCCCGTGTAGGCACGGGCAACGTAACTTTTTGCGCGTCGTAGCCGTAAGTATTCGGGATATTTCCATCGAGCGTGCCGCCGCCGAGTTCGGTCTTTACCGTCCAGACTTTTTGTTTGGTCGTCATCCAGTACAGCAGATCGGGGTCTTCGAACCCAACCATCCACGAGGCGTGATAAATGTTATTTACTTCGAAATACGTCGCGTCGCCGCCGATCGTCTTGATATTGTTTACAAGACTTTTGAGCGCCGCATTGTTCACCGTACCGTCGGACTCGCTGTGGTAGCCGCGGATCGCCGTCGTTTTGAAAAGATCCGCAGCCGTAGGATCGCCGCCGCCCGCCATATTGGCTATTGCCGCGAAAAGCCCGGGATTCCTGCAAGCAAGATCGGTGATACCGAACCCGCCCATGGATAGACCTGCGCCGTATACGCGCGAGCGGTCGACCGAATACTTATCGAATATTTCGTTATAGAGCAGCGAGCATATGAGTTTGGACGGAATACTCTGCTCGGTCGTTTCGAGATCGTATTCGCCTGCGCCCCAATCTTTTTCCACCCAGCGCATTTCGGTCGGGCATTGAGGTGCAACGACTATAAACTTATCGTTGTATTCACCGAGAATGATACGTTTGAGCAGCAGTTCGGTACCCATAGCCTGACCGGATACTATCTGAGACGTATTGTTATTGCCGCGTTCGCCCGCGCCGTGCAAGAACAACAGCATGGGATATTCTTTCGTTTGATCGTAACCCTCGGGCAGATACAGTCTGTACGGCAGCGATATCGCCGCTATATCATTATCGGTATAGCTCAAAGCACGCATCTTGTCGACTATGGATATTTCGCGCGCCCACACCGCTTTTTCGCCCGACTTACTCGTAAGCAGCATGCCGTTGGGCGCCTGTATAAACTGTTTCGCCGCAGAGCCGAGCGAAACGCGTTCCATGCCGTGCGCCGCGACGTCCGTCGCATTCCCGAAGTACACGCTGTCCGCTATATAGTCGGCGCCATCCTTTTCGTACACGAGCCACAAATACGACATGGCGACTTTACCCGTAGAGCCGTTCGGCGTGATAGTAAATGTCGCGGTCTCGCCGCTCGGCGCAAAGCCTTCGAGCATAAACTCGTGATCGCCGTATTGATTGCCTTGAGGCACGACCCAACTGCCGAGCGCCTGTTCGCCCGCCGCAACGGCAACGCTTTGACCGCCGTCGAATATCGTTCTTCTGACAAGTCTGTAATTGCTTGCGCCTTCGACATTCGGCAATGCCATCGTCACGTCGAACGCGGCGGAAAAAGTCGCGATGCGGCTGTGCGTGTCCGCGCCGTTCCAGTCGGTACGGAAAATATTATCTTCGATCGTTCCGTCGTACGGTGCGCATTTGATGTTGCCGTACGTTATCTCGTCGCCGTCGTTGAGTATGGCGAACTTGCCGCCGCCGTGAAATTTATCCGGCAAACTCATCACGCGATAACCGTTGACGATAAGTTCGACTACGGATCCGTCCGCGATTATCTTGACAAAGTATTCGGTTTGAACTTTAAAATACGTATCGGCATAGACGATGGGCGTATATTCGCCGTCATCCAGCCAGCCTGCCGAGCAGAACATTCTGTTGTCCGTATCGGTTTGCAAACCGATGAGAAGTCCGGATAAACCGTGCGTGTCTATACCCGCATGCACCAAGAATCCGTATTTGCCTGCGGTCCCTACCGCGGTGCGCGTTTCGACGGTCGCCTGGAACGCGTATTTGTCCGTTCCGAAATCGGCGAGCAATCCCCACTTATTGTCTCCGTCCGCTTTCCACTTGCCGCCGTCGACGCTCGCCTGTCCGTAAAGCGGCAGCCATTCTTCGCCCGGTGCGGTCTCGCACGACGCATAATATGCCTTGGGCGTTTTTTCGGGGTACGTCCACTTGGTCCCGGTATAATCAAGCGTTATCGATTTCGCGTCCGATCCGTCCGACGGCGTACCCGTCAACACTATCTCGCCCGTGCCGCCGTCTGCCGGTACGGTAAATATATGTCCGTCGAAGTTCTGCCCGTTAAACGTAAAGCTCCAATCGCCTTCTATATTGGTCTCGACATGATCGAAAAGATCTATAGTCGTACCGCCGCCCGTGACGTTTACGTTTATGTCGGAAAGTTTGTTTATGTAATTGGTCGGCACATTACGCACCGTAGAATACGGGATATCGAGCGTGATGTCACCGTAATCGATCCAACCGCTGTTATCGTTGAACGTTTTATCCGAACGCACCTTTACTGTGACCGTGCCGCTCTTTGTCGCAGGCTGCAACACGAGCGTATCGGTCTCGTCGCCGCCGTCCACCGAATACTTGACCACACTGCGCGTATGGCGGAAGTCGATATCCGCATACTCGGAAATATCCAGCTGCTTTTCCCCGTCCGTAAAGGAGAAAGTATGTTCTATATCTTTCTTTTTAGTTATAATAGGTAAAGCGCAATACTCGAACTTTTCGCCGCGCGTATGCGTGACCGCAATGCCGTCGTTCATACAGCCGAACGAGTAGCCGGGAAACCTCGAAGAATGATCGGAACATGCATATCCGTGCACGTCTTTGTCGAATTGATATGCCAGATCGAAATAATCGGCGACGCGTACCGTGCCGGACGAATCGCGATACAAAAGATAATACTCGGTAGCCGAATACCAGCCATCTATATTCTTTTTCAAAAAGAATCCGACCTTGTCGCCGCCGTTCATGCCGTCAAACGCCGACGCCGGTATCTCCACCGCATTCAATCCCCATGCGCCGTTATTGTGCGTGCATAAACAAGACCTATCGCCCCAAGTCGCGACGTTATCCGTCCATTCGTCGTTCAGTCCGAGCGTCCCCGTCTTGTCGACATAAACGTCAACGGATTGATTGGCGTCGGTCACTTTGCTCGTTCGTACCAGCCAATATTTGTCGACGCCGTCAAGCTCGTCGGGCAGTTGCATTCTAAACGTCTGATTTTTGCCTGCCTCGTTCCAATATGTCATTACGCCCAAAACGTTGCCGCCGTTGCCCCAGTTGGCGCGAGCGAGCGTGGACGCCATATCGAAACCGCTGTCGAGCGGCTCGATCGTTATATCGCCGTACGTTGCCGATACGCCATCTGAGTACAGCGATATCACGCCGCTGTCCGAATATGTAACGGGTGAACTCGCATACAGCCAACCGTTTATAAGGATATTCATATGGCTGCCCTGTACGTACACGTCGATCGTATTGTTTTCGTACGCGGCGGTATTCCAGCCCGTATTGTTTCCGAACACGCCGTTGAAAGTGCCGTTATCGTACCAACCGCACGACGAATACAGAACGTTATCGGAATAGCCGTACATTCCGATATAAAAACCGTCGATATTTTCCGCCGCCGCATCGCCGCGAATCACCATGCCGAGCCTGCCGTACCACTGATCTCCGCCTTCGTTATCTCTGCCGTATTGTATCTTATATTGCAGGTGAAAATCCGTGTACTCCTTTTTGGTACTGATAAACAACTTGTTATCCCCGGCATGAGAGGTTTTGTCTATCGCGATCGTACTTCCGCCGCCGAGCTCGCCGCCCGACTTTACGTTCCACACCGTGTTATCGAAAACAAGCGTCTCCTTTTCGGCAAGAGCCGCCTGCATCTCGTTGCCGCTCATCGCGAGCGCACCGCTGATTGCGCCTATCGCCGCAATCACACCAATCGTTACCGCACGTCTTTTCCCCGATCTTGTCATGTTAATTACTACCTTTTTTCTTTTTTCGTATTACAAGCGCTGCCGCAACGCCCGCGCCGATAAGCGCCGCGCCGCCCACGCATAATCCGACTATAAGTCCCGCATTTACGCCGTCGTCCTCTCCCGTGCCTTTATTATCGCCGCCGTTAGATCCATCGGCTTTGATCTCGTACACGGTCGCCGCGCGATAATCGTAACCGTCCGACAGCGTAGCGGCTTTTTCGTCGG
>CAJUQF010000002.1:53976-63884 GCA_910588315.1 uncultured Christensenellaceae bacterium
CACTTCTATCTGCGATACGGATACGAAATTTTCCTTACCGCCGCTCATGCCTATAAGCCTTATCGCGTCGCCTGTTATCGGCTCGAACTCGAACGTGTATATCTCGCAGCTTTCGCCGAAGTCCTCGCGCTTATCCGATACGGGATAGCCTACCGACTTTTTGAGCGTAACGTCCGTCCAGCCGCCGAGAGTGCGTACCTGCACTTTTATATCTCCGTCGGCGAACCAGCCGCCCGTCGTCCAAGTGTCGCCTTCCTGAAACACAAGCTTTGTAAAAGGAAGCTGCTCGCCGAACGAATAGCCCATGTAGAAATAGCCTCTGCCACCACCGTTGAAAGAATCGTACTGCATCGGACCGGTACCGGTCGTCCCGACCGGATAGATCTTTTCGTTGCGTATGACGTTGAGATCTTTGTTGCCGCCGCCTGTGGGGTTCATGACCGAACATATGATGTCGCCCACGAGCGCGAGATTGTAATTTTTGAGATACGCGTCCTTATCCATGGCGACGCGCACATAGTCGAGCGCGTGCCACTTGCCGTCCTCCGCAGCGGTTATCTTGATCGTATGCCAACCGTAGTCCAATGCGTAACTTCCGAGCGTATGTCCGTACTTCTCCGCGGCGCTCGCAAGCGAAACTTGATCTTGCGCCTCGCCGTCTATTTCGACGTTCAGCTTGCCGCCGTCCGGACCCACGTACCCGACAAGTTCTATGGCGCTGCCCTTAAACTTGTATTCGCCGTAAGAATCCGCGTCGAACGTGCAATGCTGCCACAGCCGCGACGCATTGCCGTTTTCAACCGGCGAAAACCCGTTCCACGTCCAGCCCGCGGCATCCGTTTCCACCGTTCTTAAATATTGTTGCGCACTCTCTTCCGCTTTCGCTTCTCGCGGTACGGCAATAAACGCACCGCCCGCTATCGCTGCGGCTATCGCCGCAGTCGCTATTATCTTAGTGTGTTTTTTCATTGCTCTCATTTACTCCTATTATGCGTAGACTTCGAGTTCCCCGCAGGATATAAGCTTCTGCACTCCGCCGGGAGTACCGATCAAGCGTATGCCGTTTGCCTGTACGGGATCGAATGTAAACGTGAACGTTCTGCCCTGCTCGCCCATTGCGGCGTGCGTGTTGCCGACGGGATATTCGGGCGATACATCGAATTCTATATCCGTCCATTCGCCGTCGATATACGCCTGGACGCGCAGCGTCCCGTTCGCGAACCAGCCGCCGTTTTCTCCCCAATGACCGCCCTCTTGGAAAATCAATTTCGAGATCGTGAGTTTGCGGTCGAACGTGTAGCCTACGTAGTCCTCGTAGTCTTTGGGATAAGGCGTGCCGTAAGGATCGTTACCCAAAAAGCTGTCGTACTGCGTGGACGAATGTCCCGTAAAGTACACGCCGTCGCAAATCGATCCGATACCGCCGCCGCCCGCGCCCGTGCCTATCGGTGTTTCCACCGAACAAACCGGCGTCGCCGCCGCGGTGCGTGCAAAGTTTATACCTTCCGTCGCGTAATACTCATCCTCGGTGCAAGGTATTTCGACATAGTTTACGGCGTGCCATTTTCCTTCGTCGAGCGCCGTGAGACGGATAACGTGCTTGCCGCTTTCGAGTCCGCGCAATTTTCTGAGCGTTTGCTCATACGCCACGGGTACCCACTTGCCGACGGTAAGCGTTTCTTCCGCGCCGAGATCGAGTATGCCGTAGTCTTTGCCGTCCACTGTAAGCGCGAACCTGCCGCCGTTTACAGACGTAGTTCCCACTATTGCTATCTGCGTGCCTTCGAAAGTATATTCAGCCCAGCCGCCTTTATTCGTGGTGCCGTAACCGATACCGCCCTTGTAGCCCGAATCGACAAACTTGTTCATGCCGCCGAAAGTCCAGCCGTCCTGCGTGACCGTTACGTCTTTCGTGTACGTATCATTGTACGTCGACGGTGCAAAAACTTCGTCGTATATCGTATATTCCGACCCGTTCTTGATGCCGCCGGCGTCGAGTATGACCTGTTCCGCTTGATAAGCGATGCGTTCGGCTATTTCGGATATATCATTGCTTTTAAGCCCCGGGCGGTTGGTGTTTTTGTAATATGTGCCGCTGTTTTCGAGAAATTCGCTCGGCAGTCCGTCTATACCGCACATTATACCCATGATAGTGCCGGCGGTCGCCGCGTTGCAGTCGTTGTCGTACCCGGCGAGAACGCCTATCTCGACGGTTTTTTTATAATCGTTGTCGCCGTAAAACAGCGCAAGGAGCGTCGCCGCAAAGTTTATCCTGCAATCGAGTACGTAGCCGTTATGATACTTTGCGTGTATCGCCTGCCGCGCAGTATGCCAATCGGTCGGATTGCTATCGTACTGCTGTTTCACAAAGTCATAGATCTGCGCCGTCACCATGCTGTCGGCAAAATACGAACGAACGTTTGCGAGCGATTCGTGTATATTATCCGAAAAGAACGCGTCCGCGCAAAGCATGGCATAAAACGCCGAGTTTTCCAGCACTACGCCGTCGCCGACCGCCGCCATCCACCACTTAGTCCTGCCGTAACAGTTTTGCAACATACCGGGCGTTATCATTCCGAATATCTCGCATTCGATCTGCGCGTCGATCGCCTCGGCGGCTTTGTTCATGCCGAACTTGCCGGTCGCGGGAGGCACCACGCCCTGACGCATGAGCATCATCGCGTTATAATTGCCTTCCCACAGATAGTCCTGGAAATGATATATCCATTCGGCGGGCATATCTTGATATGTAATATCGTTTACGCCGTACACTTCCATCATGTGCAGGAAGGTGTACTCGAAACTCGTATCGTCGTCCGTGACGTAAGACTGCGCCACAGCCCAGTGCAGATCGTCGTAAGTTCCCGGCGCGTCGATAAATTTAAACTCAGTCGGAAGCCCTGTAAAGTTTCCCCACAGCGCGCCCAGCCAGCCGCCTTCGATCTTGTTACGAAGCGTCTCGACCGTTATCGTTTTAGCCGGTTCGGCGTGCGGCGCCGTATTCTCTTCGACCGTTATCGGAACGGCTATCGCGCCGAGTCCGATAAGCGCCGCTATCGCGACTGCCGTTACTTTTTTATTCATTATGCCGCCTCCTTATTAAACCGTTTATACAGCGCCATGACTTCGTCCGCAAAGCTTTTGAGCGATATGACTTCGTAACCTTTCAAGTAAGTATGGACCTTATCGTCAAACGGCTCGTACCAGCGCTTGTCGATACCGTCTGTTCCGAGATACGCGCCCACTATGCTCCCTACAGTCGCGGCGTTGCAATCGTTGTCCAAACCTATTGCGACAGACTGCGCTATCGTTTGCGTGAAATCGCCGTTGCCGAGCATAAGCGCGAATATCTCGGCGCATACGTTGTTGCGGATATGCACGCTGTTCATGCCGCTAAACCGCTCGTCGATCAGCGCTCTTGCGCTTTTATGATCGTCGAACTTGCCACGCATGGACAGCGCCCAGTCTATATCGCCTTTTAGCTTACAGCCGCGCGGTATGCACCGTGCCGCAGTCTCGATCGCCTTTAACGGCTCCATGGTAAACGCCGCCGCGATCGCCGCCGCATTGAACATTTCGCCGTATATGCCGTTGCGCCTGTGCGTAAGGTACGCGTCGTTGTAACAGAGCTTTGCCGCGCGCACAGGATCGCCCGCGCAAACGTAGCCGAACACATCGGCGCGTATGCTTGCGCCTATCCACTCGACAAACGGGTTGTCGTCCGCCGCTTGCTCGCCTTTAAAGCCCATGCTCATGCGCTTCAGAGCGCGATCCTCCGCGGTGCAAGCATACGGCAAAAGTTCTTGCCATATCTCGGCGACGTCCTCCACAGTATAACTCTCGCCGTAACGCTTTAACTGCAACATGCAAAGCACGGGATATGTAATATCGTCGTCCACCGGCACGCAATCGAGCGCGCCCAATGTGTACGTACTGCGCTTATCGACGCCGTACTGTATCCCGTCGGGATTGACTACCGTGTGCCAATATTCCGTCGGCGGAAACGGCGTGCCGCCGTCGCGCGCGATTTTTTCCATGTCCGCTATAGAGAAGCCTTCCACCGGCACGCCGAGCGTACAGCCGGCAAACCGTCCCGCGATAGCGCCGAATATCCTTTTGTCCATATCGTTCGGCTTTCGCGCCGGCGCATCGAAATCGCCGAGTTTTAAAATATCGCCGAGACTATTCGGTTCGTCGCGGTCGATCGTTTCCGAATTTTTAAGTTCGGTTATGAGCTTTTTGAGCGCCGCATCGTCGAGCGTGGCGGTATCGATAATATCCCGTCCGTCCTGCTCGTGACGCAAACGCAAATACAGATCGGCTTCTTCTTTGAGCTGTTTGTGCGTAAGTTCCATTTTCACCTTTCCGAATGTTTTTTTCGCAAGCCTATTGACATTGCTTTGATTGTATGATAACATACGGTCATGCAACATTCTACCGAAAAACGCGCAAAAACATTGCAAAATCAATCAAACAACGATGAAAACGTCCGATTCCAACGGTTTTACGACTCGCATGTATTCGACGACAATCATGTCTGGCCGTACGGCTCGCTTTGGCGGTACATACCGGACTTCAGCGTAAACTGGCTGCACGCGCACGATCATCTCGAGATCGGAAGATGCGTAAAAGGCTCCGGCATATATAATATCGGCGACAAACTGTTCCGCGTGCAGGCGCCGTGCTATGCGATAATCTACGAGGGCGCCTGGCACTCCGCGACCGGAAACGTTTACGATAACTGCGAATGGAATTTTCTGTATATCGACACTAATTGGTTTTTACAGGCAATGCCGCAATTCGCGCAAAACTTTAAAGGGCTTAATTGGCGAAAATACTCGTTTCCGCAAATTATGAGCGCGGCGCAATATCCGCAGATCGCGCGTATCATCAACGCGATATTCGACGAAAGTTCGCACGTGCGAGAAAACAATTTGCCGACCCTGACCGGACTCATCGTCTCTCTGCTCGCACACCACTCGGAATATATGACACCCAACGAAAACGGCAACGTTATCGGCGAAGAAAATATCGCGCGAATAGCGCCCGCGCTGAGCTATATAACTTCTTCTTTTTCGCTCGACATGACGATAAAAGAGCTTGCCGACATGTGTTTTACGTCGGAAGCGACGCTGCGCAGGCTGTTTTACGATTTTTCGGGCAAATCGCCCATGGAATACCTTCACGACGTTCGCATAAAAAACGGCGCGCTGCTGCTCACCACGACGAAAAAACCGATAATAGAGATAGCGAGCGATATCGGTTATTCCACGGTGTCGAGCTTTAATCGGCAGTTCTCTTTGCACTACGGCTGTTCGCCGCGCGACTACCGCAAATCGCACAAAGAATGACGGATAATAAAAAACGACGCGGCGTTATCATATCGCCTCGTCGTTTTTCGCTTGCGGTACACGCAAGCGGTTTTAACGTGTTCGGATTATTTTATTCGACTTTAGTTATATACTGTCGGCAGCGAAACGGCGCCTGCACGAAAAGACTGTTATGCCTGCTTGATAAATATAACGTCGCTGCCGCGTTTACTGTCGATCGTAAACTCGTAGCCGTCATCCATAAGCGTTGCTCCCGATATGCGAGTGACCCTTACTTTTCCGTTGCCGTCGGTAAATTGATAGTCGCAGTCGCGTTTTAAGCCTTTCAACTTGATTATTTTTTTACTTTCCGAGCAGTTATCCTGACGGAAAAGCTGCACGACGCCCTCGTTTTTATCGCCGTCGAAAAACTCCCACGCAGTCCAGTCGCCTGTGTCCCCCTGCGAATGCCAATCGGTGAGCGGATAGTAGTCGTTAAAAAGATACTTGCCGAACTTTTTGTATTCTGCCGTGTACTCATTAAGTTTATCGAAAAGTCCGTCGACCGTATTGAACAAAAATACCGATTTATACACGCCCGCATAACCGGCTCTGCTGTTATATTGCTCTACGCCCTTCATGTCGTTTGCTCTATCGTATGCTGCCGATCCGAAATACGGTATCCACTTAAACATACTGTGATTCATGGAAATACTCGTATTGGCGGTATTGAACTCCTCGGCGTCGGTACGGTGCATAGCTACGGCTCTGCGCATGGTTTCGAGATCATTTCTGTTGCCGCCCGACGCACAGCTGTCTATTATCATGCCGGGATAGCGCTCGAGGAGCATATCCCAAAGCTTGAGATGACCCTGAACGTGAAGATTTTCGGTAATGCCGTTGCGCATTTCACCCTGTAAGCCGTCTCCTATCAACCAATTGTCGATAGGGCCCATATTAAAGTCCTCGCGGTAAAAATCGATACCGTTCGCGTCTATGACCGAGCATATCTTTTTAAAGATATATTCGAGCGCGTCGGGATTCCCGAGATTTAAAAGGATCTGATCGCGTTGTTGACGGAACAACAGCCATTCGGGTTTGATGCCGAGATTGTTTTTAAGCGTGACAACGTCGTCGTCGCCTATGCGCTCCGGTTCGAACCAGAGCATGGTCTTGCCGCCGTTTTCATGAACGAGATCGCATATATCGGGCAGATTGCTCCACTGCCGGCTGTCCACCGTCCAACTGCCCACCTTGTACCAATTGCACACTATATCGCCGTTTTCTTTCAAATAGGAAAGGCTGTCGCCGCGGATCGATTGGAACCAAGTCGCGTCGTGCCAATATAAATCGGGGACAAAACCATGCTCGTACATGTTTTCGAGCGTTCGCATGGCGACGTCGCCCATAGTTTTTTGCGTAGCGCTGTCTCTGTCGAGCGGCAGGCATACCGAAACCTTGGGAGACAGCTTCTCCCCGTTCTCCTTGGGCATGTTGCAGTCTATATACCACCTGCGCCACGTATTGGTCGCTACGTCCTCGTCGCGCTCGAAGTATCTCACAAACGCCATAAGCGGCGTGCGCACGGTCTCGCCAGGCTTGAGATATGTTCGCATTCCGATCGTACCGGTAGCGGTAAGATGCGTGACCCGCCCATTGCTCTTAAAGTCGGCATGCCAGGTACCCGGCCAACCTATAGCCGCCATATATCCGCCGTCGTCGGTCTCCAGGTTGAAATAAGGAAACCCGTATGCCGTCGATCTGCCGCTCGTCGCCTCGAACGATACGCCCTGCGCCAGCTCATCGGCGCTTTTGACATACGGCGAATATAGATAGCCGTAGTCGCCGTTGATACCTTTCAGCGTGGGGTTGCTTCCCGATAAATCGATATCGGCGACAAGCACGTTTTCGAGTACTGCGGTGTTTGTCTTCCCGACTGCGGTAAAGTATACCGTCCAATCGTAGGCATCGTAGTCGGGATAAAACGCCGTTTTAAGCGTGACCGAAAGCTTGCCGTCGCGATGCAGAAAGGTAAAATCCGTTTCCCGCTTGTCGCCTGCCGACGCGGCGCTCTTATTCAAAAGCTTAAAGTTTCTGCCGAAACCCTTGTGCGCTACCCCGCCGTAAACGAACGACACGGGGAAGTTTGCCATATCGCTTATGTACGCGTTATATTCTTCGCTTGCTTTGCTCACGGTTTCCTCCTCGCTTACCGTACTCAAGGTTGTTTCCCGATAGCCGGGCACGGCGCCGATTTGTTCTTCGGGCGCGGTTGAGCCGCAACCGGTAAGAGCGAGCAATGCGCTCGCCATCACTATTGCAACAATTTTTTTCATGCCTTCACCTCCACGGCGTTTTCTTTAAGAATCGTCATATAATCAAACAGATCCGCAATTTCCTTTTCGTCCGTCGCCGTCTCGTTACGCTCGATGAGCGATCGCATGGACAGATACGCATTGCGCGTGGTAAAGCTGTCCCGTTCTATCTTCGCGCACTGTTCGGCAAGCTCGTCGAGCTCGGCTTTGCTCCGCTTTTTCTCAAGCGCGTCGAACAGCTTGGATATAAGCTCCGCATTGCGATCGATATAAGTCTGCGACTCGGGGTCGTCTATCAATCCGTCCACGGCCGCTTTAAGCGCATTGTAGCCTTCCGCAAAGTACGCTTCGCCGTCGAGCGCGGCAAACCTCGCCTTTAACCCGACAAGCACGGACACGTCAGCGTCGAAGTCGCTCGACGTCACGGTAAAGTTGTCGAAGGTCTGCGCCGCATAGAACGAGCGCAATCCCACTCTGCCGCCGAAATAATCGGGTATAGCGTAGGAAAAAGCGAGGACGCCGTCGGCAAAGGCGTAAAGCGTGCCGGACTTTATAACGGCATCGACATGCACCCCGTTTCCGTTGTAATCGAGTCGAGTCTCCTTAATCATACCGACGTAGCCGTTCGCAAACTTATGGAGCTTAAGATAATATGTGTTTTCCCCGCTGACTTTTTCGACGTCGAGACACAGTCCGTGTATTCCGTCGGCATTGTGGGATGCGTCGCGGGAATTGAGATAAATACCGCCGTCTATCATGAAGTTTCCGGCAATGGGCGCAATATCGACGGACACCGCCATGTCGCCCGAAAAATCGTGCTTGTAGATGATCTTCTGTTCTTTCGCATAATGGATCGACACAAGCTTGCCGTCGCGAATAAACGCACGATCTCCCGTCACGGAATAAAATCGGAACATGTCCTTTTGGCTCTCTTCCGAAAAATCGAAAGTATTTTTGCCGCCGATTATATCATATTCGCCGTATTCGGCATTCACCGCCCGTGCGTTCGCCGTGGTCGCGGCTTTGCGTACCGTTATTGCGGCGGGTTCGCTGTCCGCGAGCATTATGCGGAAGTTGTCTACATCCATATAGCTCGACCCGTCATATTCCCCGGTCGAGTTTATACACAAAACATTCAGATCGGACGACATGACGAAATGCGCGTGCTTAACTTCCCCGCTGCCGAGTTCCAAAGCCGTTGTAGGCGAACCGCCGATGGTGGTAAACTCGTATTTATTATTCCCCGTCACATTATGCACCGAATAGTCGAAGTCCACCGTGATATATTTCCCCGACGGAAAATCTATGCCGTACCAACCCGAATTTTCTTTCCTGCTGTTTCTGATCTGGAACACATACGTAAGCCCGTCCGTCGCACCCCTGAATCGGAGTACCCTGCCGTTTTCCGTTTGCGCTATCTCATGCCTGCCGTTCGAGTTGATCCATAAGCCGCCGTCGTCTATGGCGGTCACGTCGAAGTCGGTGTAAAACAGCACGTTGCTCGTTACGGTAAACACATACTCTCCGCCGCTCGCCGTCATCGTAAACGTCGTCGTTCCGAACAGCTTTTCCGCGAGCGCGGCTTTTATCACCAAGCCCGTAGCGCTGTCGAACGAGTACAGATCGGCGCTCACTTCGGTAGGCGTTTCGTAATGCTTGCCGCTGCGCTTGAGCGAAGTAACAGTCACCTTTCTACCGAACGTGCCGCCGACGGTGATATCCCCGCTGCCGTAGGTATAATCGTAAGTCGTTTTTTCGAGCGTCACCTTATAGTCGTCCGTCACTATATTTACCGTAAATACGGCGTCGAACAATACAGTCTCGACAGTGATGATATGATTGCCTATCTCTTCGGGCAAAGCGCTCTTGCTTATAATTACGGTCTTATTTTCGTAAGTGTATGCGGTTGGCACGCCGTCGATCTTTACCTCTGTCACGGCGTACACGGTGTCGAACGGAACGGTCAGATCGCCGCCGGTGGTGTTATTGTACTCGGGCAAAGCTCCGCCCTGCACCGCAGAATCCAAAAGCGTTATGCGAAAATTGTCTATATCCATATAGCTCGAACCGTCATGGCTGAGGGTATTTACGCACATAATTCCTAAATTGTCGGTCTGCATTGTGAACCGTGCGTGCTTTACTTCGCCGCTGCCGAGTTCTAACGGTAACTCCGTATTTTCAACGCCGGTGCCGTAGGTAAACACAAATCGGTTTTCACCAATCGCATTGTGTACCGAATAATCGAAGTCCACGGTCACATATTTCCCCGCAGGTATATCTACGC
>CAJUQF010000003.1:0-3504 GCA_910588315.1 uncultured Christensenellaceae bacterium
CGTTGATACAAATAAAATAAAAGTCACCGATATATATAGATTTATTCAATGCGATATGTCCGTTACAGTGTAAACGGAGATCGCCTGCGCATTTAATTTTATGCACTTGTGCGAAAACGCTTGACAGCGTGCGGCATTCGGTGTATAATCATATAGCTTTAAACTGCAACAAAGAAGAGAGGTCGTTATAATGAAAGAGAACATACATCCCGATTATCACGAAGTTACGGTGGAGTGCGCGTGCGGCGCAAAGTTTGTTACAGGCTCTACCCAAAAAGGCGATGTAGTAAAAGTCGATATTTGCTCGAAATGCCATCCGTTTTATACGGGCAAACAGAAACAGGCAGAGACGGGCGGACGTATTGCACGTTTCAACGAACGTTCCGGCAAATCAGGTAAATAGCTGTAATCAAAACGGCGGGCTTTTGTCCGTCGTTTTTCTTTTAAGACTGAAACTGTGTGATCGTAGCACTGTTTCGGTTTTTTTCTTGGCGGCGAGCTCATCGCGTGATACGGGCAACGTGTGACAGGTCGCTTCGGTTGTGTCGGTGGGTCTACACGCACGCCTGCTTCGACTATTAAGTGTGATAGGTAAATGGAAAACAAACAAACGGATAATAAATACGAACCCGCCGGCAAGATTCGGCGTACTATGATAGGCGGTCAGGCGCTTTTGGAGGGCGTAATGATGCGCGGTGCAACTTCCGTTGCCATGGCTGTACGCGCTCCCGACGGTGAGATCGAAATTGAAACCGAGCGGTTGAAACCGCGCTCGAAAGCGAGCAAGATACCGATTGTGCGCGGAGTGATATCGTTTGTAAACTCGCTTGCCGTAGGCGTACGGTCGCTTATGAAATCGTCTGAAATCTGTTTCCCGGAAGAAGAAACGCCGTCAAAGACGTCGACCATGCTTGCTACCGTTTTGGGCGTCGTGCTTGCCGTGGGGCTGTTTATAGGTATCCCGTATCTTGCGAAGTGGCTTATCGAGCGATTCGCAGACTATCATAATTTAATAGTGCTGTCTGTCATAGAGGGCGTGTTGCGGCTCGTCATATTCATAGTGTATTTGGCGCTTGTGCGACTGATGTCCGATATAAAGAGAACGTTCATGTATCACGGTGCGGAACATCGTACGATAAACTGTTACGAACGCGGTCTGCCGCTCACCGTCGAAAACGTGCAGTCGTGTTCGACAAAACATAACCGCTGCGGTACGACGTTCATATTTTTCGTAGTGATCTTTGCTATAATCATCTATGCGCTTTTGAACTGGCTGTTTTCGTACCTGTCCGGATTCGCATCGGTGTTTTCGGAATCGTGGTTCGCGCTTTTGATGCGGCTGCTTCTGCTTCCGCTTATAGCAGGACTGTCGTTCGAACTGCTGCGCTTTCTCGCAATACTTCCCGACAATAAATTTACCGACGCGTTACGCGCGCCCGGCTTGGCGTTGCAGAAACTGTCGACGTGTATTCCGGACGACGACATGGCGGAAGTGGCTATAGCTGCGTTCAATGCTGTATTGGAACTCGACGCGCAGCCCAATAAACCGACGATAAAATTTTACGAGCGCGAGTTTGCCAAAGAACGTGCGGCGCTCGCC
Organism: uncultured Christensenellaceae bacterium; assembly: GCA_910588315.1. Lineage (GTDB taxonomy): Bacteria > Bacillota > Clostridia > Christensenellales > Pumilibacteraceae > Anaerocaecibacter. The sequence goes on from CAJUQF010000003.1 coordinate 1,601, forward strand.
GAGAAACTCGGAGATAATCCTCAGGACGCGGATTGGATATATTGCGATATTCTCGGAAAAAAACGCAGTGAGCTCGGCGGTGTGCAAAACATTAAAATAGGGTTGGTAAAAAAGGCTAACGAGTATGCCGACAGGCTTTTGGACGGAGAACCGCTCGATTATGTCTTGGGCAACAGCGAGTTTTGCGGTATAAAGCTCAAGGTGGACAAACGCGTACTTATACCGCGTTTCGAGACCGAAGTGCTTGCCGAGACCGCCGTAAAGCTTTTGGACGGCGAGAGTAAATCCGTGCTCGACCTGTGTACTGGTTCCGGCTGTATAGCGGCGTATATCGCAAGGAATTCCGCGGCGGCTGTGACTGCGTCCGACTTGTCGGACGACGCGCTCGAAGTCGCGCGTGAAAACCTGAAGGGCTTGGGAGTGGATATCGTAAAGTCGGATATGTTCGAGAATATCGACGGTAAATTCGATCTTATAGTATCGAATCCGCCGTACGTGCGCAGCGGCGATATCGCGGAACTGAGTAAACAGGTAACGTGTCAGCCGCACATGGCGCTCGACGGCGGCGACGACGGCTTGAAGTTTTACAGGATAATAGCCGAGCGCGCACGCGAGCATTTGAATCCGAACGGCGCGATAGCGGTGGAAGTCGGTTACGATCAAGCGGAAAGTGTGAGCGCGTTATTTGCGAAACTCGGCAAAACAAGCGTAATAAAAGATCTTGACGGTAAGGATAGAATAGTGGTATGCAAGATATAAAGACAGAGAAACTCGATGCGATAGCGGCGCGATTTGCGGCGCTCGATCAAAAGGTGCAAGACCCCGCAGTCATAGCGGATAACAAAGTGTGGGCAGAGTTTTGCCGCGAGCGCAGCGAACTCGAGCCTATAGTGGAAAAGTATACGGAATATAAAAAAGCCAAAGCGGATATGCAGAGCGCGACGGAAATGCTTAAGGACGGCGACGCAGAACTCGCTCAGCTCGCCAAGGATGAGTGCGACGAACTCGGTTCGCGTATTTCGGAATTGATAGACGAACTTAAAGTTCTGTTACTGCCCAAAGATCCAAACGACGGTAAAAACGCGGTATTGGAGATACGTCCTGCGGCGGGCGGCGAAGAGGCGGCGCTTTTCGCCGCGGAGCTTTGCCGCATGTACAGAATGTTCGCAGAGCGCAAGCGCTGGATCGTAGAAGATATTTCCATGAACGAGACCGAACTCGGCGGCACAAAAGAGGCGGTTTTCGGAATAAGCGGCAAGGACGTTTTTTCGTTCCTGAAGTATGAGAGCGGCGTGCATAGGGTACAGCGCGTACCCGTGACCGAAACGCAGGGGCGCGTTCATACGTCGACAGTCACGGTAGCCGTATTGCCGGAAACGGAGACCGTCGACGTCGAAATACTCGATAAGGACATAAAGATCGATACGTACCGTGCGAGCGGCGCGGGCGGTCAGCATATAAACAAGACCGATTCGGCGATACGTATAACGCATTTCCCGACGGGCATCGTCGTCACGTGTCAGGATCAGCGTTCTCAGACCAAAAACAAAGAGCGCGCCATGCAGGTGCTTGCCACCAAACTTTATGACTATTATCAAGGGCAAAAAGACGAAGAATACGCGTCGCTCAGAAAAGGACAGGTCGGTACCGGCGATAGGAGCGAGCGTATACGCACGTATAATTTTCCGCAGGGCAGGGTCACAGACCACCGCATAGGTTTTACGCTTTACAGCATCGACGAGTTCATGAACGGCGATCTCGATAAGATGATAGAAGCGTTGCGTATAGCCGATCAGACCCGCAGACTGGAAGGCGAGCAAGACTGATGAAACATGCGGTTATATTCGATGTGGACGGCGTGATGCTCGATTCCGAGCCGCATTTCGCCGAGGGGCGTAAGTCGA
>CAJUQF010000003.1:3514-17721 GCA_910588315.1 uncultured Christensenellaceae bacterium
ACGGCAGCGGTATGCTCGCATATTGGAAAGCCGTACTCGAATTCAACGGCAATACCGCGCTTTCCCCCGAAACGCTTGCAAAAGAGAATTTCGACTTTTGTCTCGATGCGATAGTAAAAAACAAACTCGGTGAAACGCCGGGACTTACCAGTTTGTTGGACAGTATCGGAACAAAGTATTCGCTTGCGGTCGGCTCGTCGTCGGTGCGTCGATATATAGAATTTGTTCTCGGTTATCTCGGCGTACGCGAAAAATTCGAAGTCACGGTGTGCGGCGACGAAGTGAAAAACGCCAAACCGTATCCCGATATTTATAAAAGAGCGGTAGAGCTATTACATGTGCGACCGGAAGAATGTTTCGTCATAGAAGATTCGGATAACGGTATGACTGCGGCGGTGAACGCCGGTGTGGATTGTCTCGGACTTGCGGTCACGGATTCCAGACAAAAACTCGACAAGTGTACCCGTGTGTTTTCGTCCATGCGTGAATTGCAGGAGTATTTAATGCGTTAGAATATATAGAATGATTTTGAAGTTCGAGAATGCGTCGCTCACGGCGCATTTTTTATTTCGATAGTTATCGCGAGACGATTGATCGACCTGTTGAGTCGGAAAATAATAGATAAAAGATAGCCGAATACTATTGCAATTTATTAAAAAAACATATATAATATAACAATTGAAAGGCGTGTTCCGGATATGTGCCGCGCTACTATTTTCAAGGGAGAGTCAACATGAGACAAGCTACATACGGGGACCTGCGCGTGCAGGTTTTATCCGACGATATAATCAGGATCGAACTCAAAGGCAAAAACGGGTTCGTCGACGCAGATACGTTTTTCGTGCCGAATAAAACACAGTATGAATCGAGCACGCCGAACGTAAAGGCGGGCGGCAGAACGGTCACGGTCGGCGAGTACACCGTGACGGTGCCTACCGACGGCAGCGCTAAAGGGATCACTGTCGAAAAGACCGGCACGGTCGTTTATAAATATCGTAAAGCGATAAACAACGGCGAACTGCCCGCGCTCGAAAAAACTCCGGAAGTTTATGCCGTATACGATAATCCGAGAATAATCGTGCCGCAAGGCGGATATTCTGTTTCGAGATCGGGCGAATATACGGTCGAAGAAAACGTAGTCGACGTATATTTATTGCTGTGCGGAAAAGATCATAAAAAACTTCGCAGACTTTATGTCGAGCTTACCGGCAGATGCGAAATGGTAAGACTATCCACGCTCGGGGCTTGGAACTCCAAGTATTTCGAGTATGACGAGCAGTCCGCTATGGGACAGATACTCGATTTCGAGAAGTACGACATGCCGCTCGATAATCTCGTTATAGATACGGATTGGCGGTCGTGCGAGCACGGTTGGGGCTACGACGTGAACACGACTCTCTTCCCGGACATGAAAAAAGTGCTGGATTTTTCGCACGCTCACGGTGTGGAAGTAATGTTCAACGATCACCCGGAACCCGTGGAAAAAGCGCATGTTTTCGAGCCGCGCGAGATAGAATACCGCGAGCGCAATCTTCAATCGTTGATGGCGATCGGTCTCGATACTTGGTGGTATGACCGAAATTGGATGACGCATCTTATTTCACCAACCGAAAACGTGTATTGGGAAACGTTCGGATTGTATCTTTTTGCCGAGATCACGAAGAACTATTATCAAAAAACTTGGAAAGACAAAGAAGTCTATCTCAGACCCGTCGTTATGGGCAACGTCGTGAACGTAGCCAACGGAACATACAAGGGCATAACCGACAGTGCGTCGCATCGTTATTCCATTCAGTGGACGGGCGACATAATGAGCGACAAAGGCGCGCTTGCACAGGAAGTGGAAACGCTTATTCGTGCCGGCAACAGCTGTATCGCATACGTTAACGCCGATTGCGGCGGGCATATAGGGAATCCGGACGGCGAACTTTTTGTCCGGTGGATGCAGTTCGGAGTACTGTCTCCCGTATTCCGTCCGCACTGTACGAAAGACGTTGTGCGTTCGCGCGAGCCTTGGGTGTACGGCGATGACGAAGTGCTGTCCGTGACGCGCGAGTATTATAAACTCAGATACAGACTTTTACCAGTCATTTACGAAAACGCGCATTTTAATTACGAGACAGGCGCGCCGATTTTTCGTTCCGTGCAATGGAATTATCCGGAAGACAAACGTGCGCGTCGTAACGACGAATACATGCTCGGCGATAATATCTTGATATCGCCGATAGCCGGCAAGCCGCCGGAAGGGGCGCTCGCCGCAAAATACTATACGAGTAATGTTAAGGCTACGTTCTACGACGGCAGGGAACTCGAAGGCGAGCCTATCGCTCACGCCGAATGGAAAACGCTCGAAATGAAACTCGAGCACACGCCGCCGACGGCGAACGTGCCGGCATATGATTTTTCTGCTCGGTTCGAGACGAAAGTTAAGTTCGATAAAAAGATGAAACTCGGTATCAGCTGCGACGACGGTGCGACCGTTTATATCGACGGCAAAAAAATTCTCGAAGACAAAACTTTGCATGCGGCGGTTTATTCCGAACTCGGCGTATACGACGCGAACGAAGAACACGATATCGTTATAGAATATTTCCAAGCGGGCGGCGAGGCGTGCTGTATACTCTGTGCGGACGTTTATGTCGAGGACGAACCCAAGCAGGTGTATCTGCCGCAGGGCGAATGGATAAACGTATTCGACGGCGAAGTTATAAAAGGTAACAGTATGTATAAACGCGAGTATGAACTAAGGGAGATGCCGCTCTTCGTCAGGCGCGGCGCGCTCGTTCCGCTCGCTTACGATGCGCAAAACACGCGCGCTCAAAAATGGAACAGGCTCGTTTACGACTATTATCCGAGCAAGACCGCGTCGGACGCCGGCGCGCTTTACGAGGACGATACGGAGTCGACGGCATACAAGCGCGGCGAATATCGCACAAGTGCGCATAAGGCATATTTCGATAAATCCGCCAATGCGTTTGCTGTGGAGCTTGCGGCGGCGCAAGGAAAGTTTAAAGGCGAAAAAGCGTTTAATGAGCGCGAAATCGCGGTCAAATTCCACTTGACGGACGGCATAGCGGTAGAACGCGTGACGGTAAACGGCAAAGACGTTGGATTCGAAATATCGAAAAAAGACAAAAATGCGTTCCCGTTCGGTACCGGCGCATCGCCCGATGCGGACTGTGTGACGGTGCGGTTCGATCGAAACGTCGAAAACTCGGATAAGGTTTTGTTCTATGTCCGATAAGAATAAGCGAATATATATCGGGGCGGCATACTACCCCGAAATGTGGGACGAGTGCGAAGTCGATAAGGATATAGCGCGGTGCAAACAGCTCGGTATCGACGTTTTGCGTGTGGGCGAGTTTGCTTGGGGAAAAATGGAGCCGCGCGAAGGCGTGTTCGAATTCGACTGGCTTTTGTCCGTGGTAGATAAGCTGTATGCAAACGGCATCTATACGGTGATGTGTACGCCGACGGCAACTCCGCCGCGATGGATGCTCGATAAATACAATGAAATGCGCCGCACGGCGGCGAACGGCGTGCGCGACGACGTTTCGTCGCGTTGTCACATTTGCAAGACATCGCCGGTCGCGCGCGAGAAGAATCGTATAATAGTTACGGAGATGGCAAAGGTTTTCGGCGCGCATAAGGGTATTATCGGTTGGCAGATCGATAACGAGATATTCCCGTACGGTGACGGATGTTACTGTCCGCAGTGCAAGGCGGCGTTCCGCGATTATCTCGAAAATAAGTTCGGCAGCGTGGAAAATCTCAATAAAGCGTGGGGTATGGTGCGCTGGTCGCTCGATTACGAGAGTTTCGACGCGATAGAGCCGCCCGTAGATGGACAGTGGCGGCACCCGTCTCTTAAAAAAGCGTGGTGGGATTTTCAATGCGATCGAATATATTCGTACGTCGACGAGCAGGCGGATATTTTACATAAATATACAAACGTGCCGATCGGTACGGACATGATGGCGACGGACGAACTCGATTATTACAAAATAAACAGGCGTCTCGACGTCGTGCAGTTCAATCATTATAATCCGGCGCGCGATCTTGCCAAAACGTCGTTTTCTTACGATTTTTTGCGCTGCGTCAAGGATAAACCTTTTTGGGTGACCGAAACGCAGGTCGGGTGGAACGGGAGTTGGTTCGCCGCATGCGGTTATCGTCCCGTCGGGAACTGCTATGCCAATACCTGGTTGCCGATCGCGCTCGGCGCCGAGATGAATATGTATTGGCTGTTCCGTACTCACCCGAGCGGTCACGAGCTTGCGCACGGCGCGCTGTATTCCGCGGCGGGTCGGGCATATCGCGTGTCGGAAGAAGTGAAAGACGCGGTTTGCGACATCAAAAAATGCGAAAGCTTTTTAACGTCGACGGCCGTTAAAAGCAGGATCGCCATACATTATTCCAATACGGCGGCCAATAATTTTACCGGTGCGGCGATAGTCGAAGGTTTTAAGTACCGAGACAAGCTTATCGAATTACATTCTGCGTTCAAACATTACAATACCGACGTAATCGATACTCCGCATTCGCTCGACGGTTACGACGTTCTTATATCGCCGTTTACGACTACACTCGACGAAAACGGATTTGCAGAACGCGTTACGAAATGGGTGGAAAACGGCGGAACATGGATAGTCGGACCTATGTCCGATATCATGGATGAGAATACGTGCAAGTACACGCATGCGCCGTACTCGTTTCTCGAAGAACTCGCGGGCGTATATACAAAATATCAAAAGCCGATCGATAACGACGTGTTCGGCGCTACGTGGGCGGACGGTACGCCTTTATCGATATCGACCTGTTTCGATGCGTACGAGCCGCAGCGCGGTACCCGCAGTTTGGCGAACTATTCGGCGGGCGAATTTACGAGCTTGTCCGTAGTTACGGAACGCAAGGTTGGCAAAGGCAAAGTCATACTCGTCGGCAGTGCGCTCGACGCGAACGGGCTTTTACGGCTTGTAAACAGCCCGAGAATAGCAAAGGCGAGCGACAATATCATTCTGTCGGGGCGCAGCGGCGACGGCGGAAACGGCATAGTCGCGGTCGAAACCGAAAACAGAAACGGACATATCGAACTCGACGGGCAATATAAAGAGCTTATCACAGGCAAAAAATTAAGCGGCTCGATAGATATAGCGCCGCACTCGGTGCTTGTTCTCGTAAAGAATTAAACGTTTACCGTATCCAATAAAACATAAAGCCCGTTAGTTCGGGCGGGAGAAAATTATGATATATGCAGACGGCTCGGTATTTTTATTGCAGGGCAAAAATTACAGCTACGCTATGCGCGTTACGAAAACGGGCTTTTTGCAGCAGCTCCATTACGGCGGGAAAATAACAAAGGACGATATTGCGTATCTTGCTACGATAGGCGATACTATGGCGCCGCGCGAAGACGATATCAACATGGACTGCGCGTTAGACGGCATGATGTCGGAATACGGGTTTTATGCGCGCGGGGATTTTCGCGATCCTACGGCGATATTTGCACGTCGCGACGGCGCCGTTATGACAAGACTGCGCTATAAGTCGTATCGCGTCACGACAGGCACGCCCGGATTAAAAGGATTGCCGCACGTGAGAAAGGCGGACAAGACGCTGTGCGTTACGCTTAAAGACGATTTTTCGGATATCGAAGTCGAACTTATGTATTCGGTATCGGATGACAGCGACGTGTTGGTACGCGGCGCGGTGATAAAAAACGTCGGCAAGACCGCTATCGAAATAAAGAAAGCGTTCTCGTTCAGAATCGATCTTCCCAACGGCGAGTATTCCATGATGAGACTGGGCGGCACGTGGGGCAGGGAACGCTGTCCGGAGGTCGCGCCTATCTCGCACGGTATAACGCGTATACAAAGTTTGCGCGGCGCATCATCGCACCAGACAAACCCGTTTGCGGCGATAATGCGCAAAGACTGTACGGAAGAGTGCGGCGAATGCTACGGCGTTCAGCTCATGTACAGCGGTTCGTTCGCGATAACCGCCGAGTGGGCGCAGAATTCGCCGCTCACTATACAGGGCGGTATAAACGACGTCGATTTTTCGTGGAAACTCGGCGCCGGCGAGACTTTCACAACGCCGCAGACACTTCTTACATATTCCGACTGCGGACTCGGCGGAATGTCCCGCAGCATTTCCAGATTCATACTCGACAGCGTGGTCGATCCCAAGTATGCGTATGCCGACAGACCGATCGTAATAAACAATTGGGAAGCGACGTATTTCGATTTCGATAACGACAAGCTGTTTGCGATAATCGACACGGCGGCTCGGCTCGGTATCGATACTTTCGTACTCGACGACGGATGGTTCGGTAAGCGCAACAACGATTTTGCCGGATTGGGCGATTGGACGGTCAATGCCGATAAGCTCAAAGGCGGACTCGATGCGGTCATCGACCGCTGCAAAAAGAACGGTTTGAAATTCGGGCTTTGGTTCGAGCCGGAAATGGTAAACGAGGACAGCGAACTGTATAGAACGCATCCCGATTACGCAATAGAAAAGGTCGGCGTAACGCCCGTGCGCGCCAGACAGCAGTTGGTTCTCGACTTTACGCGCAAGGATGTCGTCGATCATATCTATCATGCCGTATCGAAAATATTGAAGGCTCATGATATTTCGTACGTCAAATGGGATATGAACAGGAATATAACCGAATGTTTTTCGGATAAACTTCCGGCAGAGCGTCACGGCGAGTTTATGCACCGTTATATACTCGGCGTGTACGACCTTGCGGAACGGCTGACTAAAGAATTTCCCAACGTCTTTTTTGAGGGCTGTGCTGGCGGCGGCGGCAGATTCGATGCCGGCGCGCTGTATTACTTCCCGCAGATCTGGACGAGCGACGTTACCGACGGTTACGAGCGCACAAAGATACAGTGGGGTACGTCCATGTGCTATCCGCTGTCCGCCATGAGCTGTCACGTGTCAGTCTGTCCGAATCACCAAACGCGCCGCACCACGCCGCTTGTCACAAGAGGTATAGTGGCGTCTCTCGGCGCTTACGGTTACGAACTCGATCTGTCCAAACTCACCGAAGAAGAAAAAGAGACTGTAAAAGAACTCACTGCGACGTATAAGAAAATACGCAGGATAATATCGGAAGGCGATATGTATCGTATACTCGATCCGTACACGCGCGATTATTTTTGCGAAATGGTGGTATCTCGCGACAAGAGCGAGGCTTATGTGGCTGGCGAGCGCGTTTTGTGTATACCGTGCGATTACAACAGATATGTTCATCTTCGCGGGTTGGACGAAAACAAAACGTACAGAGTGGAAGAACTCGATATTACGGCGAGCGGTGCGGCGCTCATGAAAGCGGGGTTGCTGCTTCCGAAAATACCCGATTTTCATGCTTGGACCTGGCATCTAAAAGAATGCGATAATAAATGAATAAATTCATGAACCGACACAAAAACGGCGATATGCAACAAAAGCATATCGCCGTTTTGGAATTTAGATTATTTCGAATTGCATGTTTTGCCGTATATCGGTATTTTCGCAATTATCATTTCCGTCCGATATTCTGATAGGTAACCACTATGTCTATATCCTGCGGATAGTCTCCGAACGATTTGCCGAATAGATTGAATCCGCCTACGTGTTTTGCGTCCGGCTTGACTTCTATGCGGAAGGTGAGCAGGTCGTTGTCGACGAGATGGAGATCTTCGATGGCAAGCTCCGATACGCGCTTTTCGTTGAGATACGTTCCGTCGTATCTGATATCTATGTTATAAAGTAAGCCGTACTGCGAATCGCGGCTGCTGTGCCATTCGGGATTGAGCCTGCCGCGGTGTTCGCCGAAGTCGCCCGAACAAACGAATGTACACGCTTCCAATCCGTTTACGGAAAAGGTTATGTCGCTTTTGCAGTTATGATCGTACATTGCGGTCTCGCTGCATAGTTCGAACTTAAAGCACACCGAGCGTATAGCGTGTTTATCGTACACCGAGTTGGTGCCGACCGTGCGCGAGCCGGAATAATTAAGCAGCGGCACTTTGTATTCGAGATATCCGCATTTAAGCCATATATGTCCCGCATTGAACCGTTGCGGCGAAGAGAACATCGCAGGCGTGTCCTCGATGACGAGAACGCCGTCCGGAGTATTGATCCCGCATGTAGGTTCGGCTTTGTACGAAGTGTAACTGCCGATAGGAACGTTTATGACCTGAATATTGTCGGACACTATAGCCGAGTTGCGATCGAGCATTAGATTGAACATGACCATATTGAGCGAAACGAGTTTTTCGTTGCCGCGTTTGTTATTGCTCGAAGTGTATCGCAAAATATTGGCGTCCACCAATGTCTTTATATGAAACGACGCCGTGGAAACGGGTATGTTCAGTTTCCATGCGATCTCGTTGATGCTGCACGGCATTTCCGCGATAAGCTTGATTATGTCGCGCCGCGTCTGAACGGACAGCGCCGAACAAACTTTCGCAAGTTCGTCCTCTGTGTCGTAAAGCGTCAATAATTTAAGCCGTGTTTGCTCTTGTTCCATTTTTGTTCCTCTTGTTGTAAACAGTGACGATATATAAGATTATAGTGTGATAATATAATAAAAGTCAAGCGAATTCCAATAAATATTGTAATTCAAATATACAAATTGCATTTATGAAATTTGGCTATTGACTTAAATACGCTTTCATGTTAAAATGTTCGTATATGATCGGGAGGTGTGTATATTCATGCCGATCGGTCGAAAAAATCAACGGGAGAGTGGTGTGGCAAGACCCGGCTATAAATGGTTGAATAATATTTGGCTCGGCAAAGGCGCGATCGTCGGATGTAACGCGATGCTCCTGCTTTTTTCCGTGCCGCTTATCGTTTGGCTGATTATTTGCCAGTGTTATTCCGCATTGCTTATCAATATGGGCGGCGCCGTCGGCGGATCGATAGTGCTGACATTGCTCGGCATGCTGCCTTGTTCGCTTATATTTGCCGTAGGACTATCCGGTGCGCTGTATTGCGATAAATGTATACTCGTCGACGGATACATGGACATACGTCGCCGTTTTGTCGAAGGCATAAAAAAGAATGCGTTGAAGTACTTGCTCTTTACGTTCATTATGTGGCTGTCGGTAGCGATCGCGATAATCACGCCGAGCATGTATTCGCTGATGGGTATAAGTATAATGTACGGTGTCGGTACGGCGATAGCCGTGATCCAACTGCTCGTTTTGGCGCCTGCCATGTGTATCGCCATGTTGCAGTGCGTGTATTACGACGATAAACTTCGGTGCATTCTCGGGAACGCCTTCAAGCTGTATTGTATGCGTGCGTTCAGAATGATCGGAGTGACTATAGTATCGGCGTTGCCGTTTGTGTTTCCCATTATTTTCCCGTTTGGATGGCAGATCGCGTTTTGGGTAATATACGCGGTGGTCGGCGTATCCGCGGGTATGATATTTGCGCTTTGGTACGCAAAGAGATATTTCGATGCGGTGGTAGGTAATTTCGAAGACGACGTCGTTACGCTGTGCAAGGACGACGAACCGATCGAAACGTTGGCAGTGGGGCCGCAGGAACAGTCTGTTAATTAACGTTCGGTTTTAAACCGTGCGGTGAAAAGTTTTGGAGGATATATGAACAAGAAAATCAAATCAATGATCGCGAAAATGCTTGCGCTCGGTATGGCGTCTGTCATGTCATTGGGCGCGCTTGCCGCGTGCGGCGACGACGACAGCGATCCCAATAAGATATCGTTTTGGTATTGGGGATCGCCGGCCGAGGTCAATGTTTATAAACAGCTTATCAAGCAGTACGAAAAAGAACATCCCGGCATCACGATAGGCGATACGCACTACGAGTCCAATACATATATGAACAAGTTCATGGCGGAAAAGAAAAAGCCCGACGTGTTCTTTATGCCCGATACCGACTTTTTGACGTGGGCGGACGCAGGTATCATGGAACCGCTCGACAGTTATGTGACGCAAGCCGAACTCGATAACGTTTGGTCCAAGGCTATCAACGAGTACCGTTACGATTACGGCACAAAAACTCTCGGTACAGGTAAGCTTTACGGTTTCCCGAAAGATTTGGGCCCCGTTTGTTTGACGTATAACGAGACTTTGCTCGATCAGCAAATCACAAAGAATGGCTTGAACAAAGACGAAGTGTACGAGCTTTTGGATCCGAAAGATCCCATGACTTGGAACGAGTTCCGCACGCTGTTGAAAGATCTTACCAAAGATCAAAACAAGAGCGATCCCAATCAGATTTACGGCGTGCCGTATTACGAACTCGAAGCGGCGCTTTACAGCAATAATGCCAATTACTTTACCGACGACTTTATCAACGGCGTCGATAATGCAACATACGCAAAACTCGACGATCGATTCGCCGAGGCGCTCGCGTTTAATATCCAGCTTGCGACCGTTGATAAGGTAATGCCGGATTCGTCGAGAAGCGGCTCTACCGACGCTTATACCATGTTCTTCAACAATCATACGATTTTCACTTGGATGGGTCCGTGGGATAACGCCGATTTCTGGGGATATAAGGATCTTAAGTACAATATAATCCCCGTACCGTATAACGACGAGAACGGCGAGGCCAAGTCGGTCACGTTTGCGGGTTCTATGTGCTATGGCGTATCGGCAAAGAGCAAGAAAAAAGATAAAGCCGTCGAGTTCGCTAAGTGGATAAGCATGAGCGAATCCTGCCAAAAAACCGCAGTAAAACTCGGGCAGCAAGTACCCAATCTTAAAAGCATGGTAAATGACTTCGTTTCTCTCGATGCCCAGCCTAAAAATAAATCGCTGTTTATAGACGTTATCGACGACACCAACATCGCAGGCATATATGAAGAAGGCGAAACCGATATGATAACCAGCAAGACGCGCGGATTGTACTATACGTATTTCAGTACCTGGAAAGATAATCTGATGACGTATGTCGACACGCAGAAACTTTGGGAAGAGAGCGACGAAAATGTGATCAAAACCAAAATAAAGGCTTATCAAAAAGATTTGCAGGCAGCATTAAAAGACGATAAGAAAGAGTTGAAAAAAGGCTGATTTAAGGTGCGCGTATGAATTCTTCTCACGTGAAGAAAACCGATCTGCATAAAAGCGAACGAAATATGGCGAGATTGTTTATAGCATTACCCGTTATAGGGTTTTGCATATTCACTCTCGTCACTCTCGTTTTCGTTTTTGTATTCTCTTTAATGGACTATAATGTATACAGAGAAGAGTACAGTTTTATCGGTTTTCAAAATTTTACCGATCTGTTCAGCAACGAAATATATTCCGATGCGTTCTTCCGCGCGATAGGCAATACGATGTTTATGCTGTTGGGCGTGCCTGTCGGCATGGTCGTGGGGCTCGGACTGTCGGCGCTTTTACAGGCGAAGGCGATGCGAAAATGCAGTAAAGTATTCCAAGTGCTTTTCTATCTGCCCGCAGTTACGAGCGCTGTCGCCATAAACCTTGTGTTCAGATATCTGTTTAATCCGTCTTACGGTTTGATAAACAAGATGCTCGGCACGGAGATACTTTGGTTCAGTAACGAGTGGCTCATAAAAATCGCCATCATGATAAAAAATACTTGGGCGGGCATGGGCGGCACCATGATACTTTGTCTTGCCGGCATGCTGTCGATCCCGAGCAGTTATTACGAGGCTGCGGATATCGACGGCGCCAAGCCCGGACGCAAGTTCTTTTCGATAACGTTGCCGCTTATCACGCCCACGCTGTTCTACATGCTTATAACCGGTATCATCGGCGGTTTGCAATCGTATGCGGATGCGCAGGTATTCGCAAACGGTGCGAGCGGCGCACAGACCATAGTGTATTTCATCTGGCAGTACGGTATCAACCAGGGCAAGCAGGGACTTGCATCGGCAGGTTCGCTCGTTTTGGCGGTGTTCATAATGATAGTAACGTTCATTCAGTTCAAGATATCCAACAAATGGGTATACGAGGCGTAGGGAGGTAAAAATGAGTCCGTTATCACAGGCATTGACAAAAAAACCTTCCGACAAATCGTCTAAGGCGGGACGCATAATACGCGGAACGATAGTATGGATCTTGGTGTTGTTCGTCGCGTTCATAACCGTGTTCCCGTATTTGTGGATGCTGCTTACTTCGTTTAAAGAGCGGCTCGAAGCGATGTCTATCGATTTTACGCTGTTCCCTGAAGTATTCGTATTCGACAGTTATAAGGCGCTTTCCGATCAAGACCCGTCGCTTATCCGCGCGTTTTTCAACACCGCGCTTATCGAGGTCGCGGTCATTCCCATCGGAACTTTCGTAACTGCGCTTGCGGCGTTTGCATTTGCAAAGATGCGTCTTCCGCACAAGCATTTTTGGTTGCTGTTCCTTATGAGCGGTATGATGGTGCCGTATGCGGCGCTCATGCTTCCGCAGTATCGCGTATTTTCGGAGATCGGTTGGGTCGGTACGCCGTGGCCGCTTATCATCCCCGGACTGTTCGGAAACGTGAGTATGCTGTTCTTCTTCGTGCAATACTTAAAGTCGATACCCACGTCGCTTATAGAAGCGGGCAGGGTAGACGGCGCGAGTTGGTTCAGGATATTTCTGAAGATAATGTTACCGTCCATGTTTCCGGCGATAGCGGCGCAAGTCGTGTTCTGGTTCTTGGGTATTTGGAACGATTACTTTGCGCCGTCCATATATCTGTCGGGTTCGAGCTGGCTTACACTTCAGGCTTTGCTTGCGCAGATCAACGACAATATGCAGCGTATGCCCGACTATCCGCTCGTTATGGCGGGCGCGGTGCTCAGCAGTATTCCCATCATTGTTATCTATATCGCGTGTCAGAGATACTTTGTACAGTCTCTCGCGCTTACCGGTATGAAGGATTAAGGTGAAGATATGAAAAAGAAAATAACGGCTATGCTGCTCGCTACGGCTGTTGCGACGAGCCTTGCCGCGTGCGGCGGCGATCAAACGCCGGAGTACAGTTATAGTATTCCCGGCAAGAGCGATCCGTTTTCTTATACGGGCAATATGATCAAGTCCGAACTAAAAATAGACGGCTCGGACGCCGACGAGCTTTGGTCCGATCCGAGCGTTACTAAAGTTCGATTCTCTTCCTGCGACGTTTCTATTCTTCGACGCGATACGGCTATTTATTTTTACTTCAAGGTTTACGACATAACGCCGTACAGTTACGTGAACGAGGGCGCGGCGGACGAGGTCACGCACAGCGACAGTATCGAGATATATATCGATTCTTTGCTCGGCAGATATGACACACCGCAGGCTAACTGCTACCAGATCAACTTCGGCAGAGACGGACGCACGCGCATACTTTCCGGCAGCGGCGGCATTTGGTATAAATGGGAAGGCATGTACAACTTCGAAGCTCGCGAGGGCTTTAACACCGATTACGACTATTATTTTATAGAAGCCATGATACCGGTAGCTCAGCTCGGCATAGGCGCTACCGAGGACATCGGCGTCGCATTCGGGCATGTGGATCGTCATATCGAAGAAAACGTCGATCTCGAAGCTTACTACAAATGGAACGGAATGGATTTCGACAATAAGTTTATCGATCCCCAAGTGCCGAAATTATATCCCGTTCTGCGTGCGACGGGCGGCGATCTGCTCACGTATGAGCAATACTTGGCGCAAAAGCCTCGGGCATAAGGAGTAAACATGAAAAAAAGCAAAATATTGGCTGCAGCGGCACTGTCCGCGGTACTCGGAGCGCAAACACTTCTTATGACGGCTTGCGGTTCCGGTGAAGAAGCGTTGACTGCTATCAAAGGAGAGACGTTCGAAATGCCAAAGATCGAAAACATCACGACATACGATAACGGCGATTTCAGCGAATACAGTGACGGTAAGACCGAGCGCAGCGAGTTGCTTCCCGATCAGTGGGAAGAATACGGCGCCGGCGATCCGTACGTGTTCCGTTACAACGGTATGTATTATCTGTACGTTTCCACACGCGATCGCGAGACCGGCGTTATGGCGTGGAAATCGAACAACATGATAAATTGGACGCCCTGCCAAGGCGAAGGACTCGATCTCGGTTATGTCGCTAACGATCCGATCACGACGTCGGCGTACGCGCCCGAAGTGTATTATTTCAACGGTAAATTCTATATGGTGACAAGCCCTGCGGGTCGCGGTCACTATACGCTCTGTGCGGACAGCCCCGAAGGTCCGTTCGTGCCTATCACGGGCAACTACGGGCTTAATATAGAC
>CAJUQF010000003.1:17731-52288 GCA_910588315.1 uncultured Christensenellaceae bacterium
GCGGTATCACGATATATTCCATGAAATCGTTCGAGGACGCAGCGCCGGAGTACGAGGGACAGATAAGAAAAGCGAGTTTGGGCTGGACCGAAGGTCCGATGATGATCAAACGCGGCGATTATTACTATCTGACATATACCGGCTCGGAAGTTACCATGCCGTCGTATAAGGTGTGTTACGCTACCGTCAACGCCGGCGACGATATAACATACAACGGCGATTATCGCGAGGGCAACGGCAATCCCATACTGCTCACTGTGGATAACGAAGCCGACTTCAAAGGACTCGGTCACAGTTCTACCGTACTCGGTCCGGATATGGACAGCCATTATATCATTTATCATTCGCTCGATATGGTAACCGGTCACGGACCGTGGCGCAGTTTCAATGTAGACCGCCTTATATTCAACGGCACTCAAATGAGCGTTTCCGGATCGAAAACAGATTCGATAGCCGCAAACCTTCCCGCATTCCATGCCGAAAACACCGCGGCCACGGATAAATTCGAGACGGTAGGCGATAAGACTCTTTCCCAATCGTCGACTGGTAAAGTATTTACCGCGGAGTTCAACTTCAAGGGCGATAAGGTCAAAAACATAGTCAGCTATACGGATGAAAACAATTATGCTTACGTTATAGCCGACTATGCCGCAAAAACGGTCAAACTCAACAAAGTTTCGTCTGGTACCGACAGCAACGTCGCCGAAGGCACGCTCGTAAACGATTTTAAGCCCGACGTTATCCACACCGTGCGTGTGGCATATGCCGACGGCGTTTGCGACGTTTACTTCGATAACCTGCGTAAGATAAAAGACGTGGCGGTAATGCTGTCGCCCGGCAAGATAGGCTATATCGGCGGCGAGGCGGCGTATACGGCGTTCAGTAACGTCGCGCGCGGTTATTCGGATAAGATAGAACTCAAGCAGTCCGACCTTGCGATCGGCGCGGCGAACTATCTGCCGGAAGGTGCGTACGACGGCGTCACGTCGTATAAACTCGGTAAGGGCAGCGGCGTGTCGTCCGTTACGGTGGACGAGGACGAAAACGTAGACGATATCGAGTTTACCGGCGCAAAACAGCTGACGCTCAACAACAGCGGCGATTTTGCACGATATGCTACCTACTTCCGCGAAGGCGGGCATTACGGTGTATATCTGACTTACGATAAAAAATACGCGGGTTGCGCGGTAGGCGTTCAGCTCAACGGCGGCGATATCGTAACCGTGAGACTTCCCAAAGTCAGCGCAGATGCGGATGATTTCGACGGTAATATATATACTGCTTGCGTGTACGAGTTCGACGTCGAAAAAGGCGCAAATATCATTACGATATACGGCGGCGACAAAAAGTTTGCGTTTATCTCGCTCACGTTCGATAAAAAGTCTTACGGCGCGTTCAAGTTCGAAAACAGTTTGACGGAAGCCGTCGACGTCGGCGCGCAGTATTCGTCCATGTTCAGGATAACCGACGAAGGTCACGCAACTAGAAGCGGAAACAGAATGCTCGTGTATATCGGCGATGAGACGCTTGCCGATTACGAGATAGAGGTGCGTATCAGATTTATGTCGGAGAACATCTATTCCGCAGGCATAATACTTCGCGCAGGTAACTATTCCACGCACAATATGGATACGAAATCAAGCATCGAGGGTTACTACATCGGACTCGATTCAAGCAAATTGGTATTCAGCAAATACAACTTCGACTTTACGCGCACAAACGTTCGTTTCGAAGGACATAAGTACTCCGAGAAGCTCACCGATCATTGGTTCAGGCTTAAAGCGCGTATAAAAGGAAATACCGTGACGGTGTATCTCGACGGCGAGAAGATGTTCTCTTATACCGATCTTCATCCTTTCCGCTCGGGGTACTTCGGACTGTACAGCGACGGCGCCGAAGTTGTTTACAGAAATTTGAAAATAAAAGGAATTTGAGTTATTTAAGTCAACTCGAATAGGAGAGAAATCACAATGAAACATACAGCATCGCATTTACCCGACTATCCTCGTCCGCTTTTGGTTCGCAAAGATTGGACTAACCTGAACGGCGAGTGGGATTTCGCGTTCGACGGCAAAAATATCGGACGCGCTGAAAACTACCATCTCGGTTTCAAGCCCGAGCGCAAAATCGTTGTTCCGTACGTGTACCAGGTACCCGCAAGCGGTATCGGCGATCCCACAATGTGCGAGGATATTTGGTACCAAAGGAAACTGACGCTCGATCCAAAGCCCGACACCAAAATACTTCTGCATCTCGAAGGGTGCGATTACATAACTCAAGTCTGGCTCAACGGCGTCGAGATAGGCACGACTACGGGCGGATATCACCGACTGACGTTCGATCTCACGAAAGCGGCAAAAAAGGGCGACAACACGCTCGTTATCGCCGTTCACGACGATTATTCGAAAGAGCATCCGCGCGGCAAACAGCGTTGGCAAAGTACCGATCACGGCTGTTGGTATATCGATACTTCCGGTATCTATAAAACGGCGTGGTTGGAAACAGTTTATGCCGCGCATATCGACAATATCAAATTCACTGCCGATCTTTCCGGCAAAGTTCTTGCGGACGTTAGCGTCGACGCGGCGGGAAAAGAAAATTTGTCGCTCGCGCTTACGGTAACTTATGCGGGGAAAAGGGTTTCCGAGTGCGTCAAAACCGTTGATTTCGGAACGCTCGGTTTGGAGTTCACGATAAATAAAGCCGATCTGCATTTGTGGAATGTAGGCGCACCCGAGCTGTACGACGTGGAACTCACGCTAAGCGAAAACGGCAAAACGGTGGATAAAGTCCAAAGTTACTTCGGCGTGCGCGAGATAAAAACCGAAAAAGGTAAAGTATTGCTCAACGGCAAACCGCTGTACCAAAAACTCGTACTCGACCAAGGTTATTGGCCGCAGACAGGACTTACCGCGCCGAGCGAAAAGGCGCTCGAGGACGATATCAAGCTAATGCTCGACATGGGTTTGAACGGCTGCCGTAAGCACGAGAAAGTGGAAGACGAGCGTTTCCTTTATTACGCCGATATTTACGGTTACATAACCTGGTGCGAAATGCCGTCTGTGTTCGCGCTCACGGAAAAAGCGAAAAGAGCGATCTACTCCGAATGGCAGCAGGTCGTCGAACAGATGAAGAGCCATCCGTGTATTTTGTGCTGGGTGCCGTTTAACGAGAGTTGGGGCATAGAAAAGGTCAAGTCCGATAAAGCGGTGCAGGCGTTTGTAAACAGCATGTACTATGCGACAAAAGCGCTCGATAATACCAGACCCGTCATAACCAACGACGGCTGGGAACATACTATTTCCGATATTATATCGATACATCACTATACTCAGGTCGGAAGCGAACTCGACGAGTTCCTGAACACTTTGGAAAAATGTATCGCATACCCGTATGCCGGTCACGACCGCGGCGCGTTCTGCGACGGATACGAGTACAAAGGTCAGCCTATCATGCTCACCGAATTCGGCGGTACGGCGTTCGTTAAAGACGCCGTCGGCGCGAAGTGGGGATACGGCGAAGGCGTAAAGAACGAAACGGAATACGAGGCGCGGTTGCACTCGCTTATTGCCGCCGTCGACGGCATGCCGCATATGTGCGGATATTGCTATACTCAGCTTTCGGACGTATATCACGAAGTCAACGGACTGACGGATTTCGAGCGTAACAGTAAGATCCCGTGCGAACAGATCAAAAAGATCACTTCCGAGAGCGGAAGATGATCGTTTGGATATATTAAATCATAAGGAGTGGAATAATGAGAGCAGGACTCAAAAAAACGTTCAAAGTTTTGGCGATGTTGATTATGTCGATCGCGGTTGCTCTTGTCATGGTCACTTTCGTTGCTTGCGGCGAGGGTGACGGCGGCGGTTCGGGCGACAACGACATCATTCAAAAAGATTACGATTATGTCGTCAATATAATCGGCACAAAGACGCAGACGATATATCTCAAATCCGGCGAAACGCTTGAGGGCAACGAGCCGCTCGGCATACCCAAAAAATCCGGTCATAAATTCGTCGGTTGGTATGCGGACGGGGAATCGCAACCTTACGATTGGACGCGTAAAGTCAATAAAGACCTTACCATCCGCGCAAAGTTCGAGCCTGTCGCATTGAACGTTATAAACGGTAACGCTTTCCCGCAGACATCGGGCGGCATAGAAACCGGTTCTAAGGATACTCTCGCATTTACGGACCACACGTTCAACGTAGGATCCGTGTCCGCGACTGTCAAACCCGGCAGCGCAGGCAACGACTGCGGTATAGTGTTCGGCGCGAATATACCGGCGGAAGGCGCGGACTGGGAGAATTTCGATTATTATATCGTAATTATCAACCGCGACGGCTATGTAATACTTTCGCGTATCGACGGCTCCGCACCGGTAGAGTCGCGCTGGAACGAAGTTGCGAATGCGGAGATGACGAGTTTCAGTCCTACGGAAACGTATAAGCTTACTATTAAATACAATCCCGACGACGGATTATGCGCTGTGTTTGTCGACGATAAGTTCTGCTTATCCGGCAATATCGGTGATCTTCCGGGTAACTCCGTCGGATACCGCGCTCAGCTTGCCGGCACCGTGTTCGGCGAGATAACCGTCGATCCGCAGGATATTTTCGAAGACGGCGACATGCCTACGCGTCCTACGGTAGGCAATGCGCAGATACTCAGCGGCAGTGCCGACGAAGTCGTAAACGGCGGATTTATTTCTACAGGCAATAAAACGCTTTTGATAACCGACGAGCAATTTACCGAAGGTTCGATTTCGGCGACCGTAACGCCGGGCGCAGGGGACAACGACTGCGGCATTATATTCGGCGCCGATGTGACTGCGGTCGCAAGCTGGGAAAACTTCGACTATTATACCGTTTTGTTGAATAAGGACGGAGTATTGCTTTTTGCCAAACTCAGTCCGTGGGAGGTCTTAGGCGAGTTCGATCTTAAAAACGTTTTCGGCGCGTTCAGCTTTGCGCGTAAATATGAGATCACCGTCAAATACAACAAAACCGGCGGTTATGCCGAGATTTATGTGGATAACGTAAAACTTATTTCGATGAAGATCGGTGAGCTTCCCGGCAATTCGGTCGGTTACCGTGCGCAAAGAGCAGATGCGGTATTCGGCAAGTTCACTATCGATCCCGACGATATCCCCGCCGCACCCGATCTCGAAGTCGGCGGTTATGAAATACGCAAGGGCGAGATAACGGCTGATCCCGACGGCAGCGTGTCGGTTACCACAGCGGAAACTCTCGCGATACTCAAAGATAAGCAGCAGGGTAACGTTATTTCGTTTACGATGAACAGATCGGGATCCGGCGATGACGGTATAGTGTTCTGTCTTACGGATAATGGCAAAGCGAGTTATTGGGAAGGCGCGGGAACAAGTTATTATTTCCTGTTTGTCGATAACTCCAATCAACTGCGCTTGGCGCGCATAGTCGGCGGCTGGAGCGAGATCGATGCGGTCAGAACAAGCCTCGGCAGCATACACGATACGTATAACTTAGACGTTGTTATCACCGGCAACAGGATAGAATGTTTCGTTAACGGCGTTAAGTATATCGACTATACTGATAATAACAAGCTTGCGGGTACGTCTTACGGCATTCGCGCCAAAGCGACAAACGTCAAATATACCGAGAATGCGCATGATAATTCACATGTCGTAATAATTGACGGCGCGAACACTACTTTGACGTATGTAGCGGACGGCGGTACGGTTACAGCTCCCGCCGATCCCGAAAAAGCCGGTTATACGTTTGCGGGCTGGTATGCGGCAGACGGCGATACTCCGTACGATTGGAGTACGCCCGTTACGGCGGATGTCCGTATATCCGCGAGGTTCGAACTTGACGAAGAGGTCAAATACTCGACGACTCAAGGTTCGGTAAGCGCCACCGACTTCGGATATTCGGCTACGGCAGATAATACGCTTATGATCCTACGCGATACGACCTTTGCCAAAGGCTCGATACAGGTTACTGTAAAACCCGGGACCGGAAACGATTGCGGTCTCGTGTTCGGCGCGAATGTCACCGACGGCGCCAAGTGGGAGAACTTCGATTACTTTGCGGTGCTTATAAACAGCAACGGCACGATATTGTTCTCTCGTGTCAATCCTTGGGGGACTATGGCAAGTTCGGCTGTAATAGAAGGCAACTTCGATCCGGCGAAAGCGCACACGATAAAAGTCGAGTACAACGACGGTTATGCGAAAGTGTATGCAGATGATTTGCTCGCCATGACGGTGTATATCGGCGAGCTTAAAGGCACGGCGGTCGGTTTCCGCGCCGCAAAATCGGGAACGGAGTTCTCCGATACGGTCGCGGTCGACGAGACCGCAGTGCCGACATTCGACGCGGCGACGAGCGATATAACGCTTATTAAACGCGCGGGCGCATCCGATATGACCGTGGAAAACGGCGTATATACGAGTACCGCGGCAGGTACGCTCTATACAAGCGACAATACGGTATTGACTACGCGCGGCGGCTCTGTATCTGTCAAGATAAACATTGCGAATGCGGCAAATAAAGCAGAGTGCAACGGCATAATCTTCGGCGTTCCGAGCAATAAGACGACGGGCGATCTTTGGGAGAATGCGGGCGATAACTATTACTTCTTCTTTATCTCCGACGGACTCGTAAGGCTTACTCGACTCGAACCCTGGAACGAGATAAAGGGCGACAATACGATAGGCGAAGGTAGAGTTAACAATGCCAAAGTCGATATGAACGTCGAGCATACGCTCACCGTTTCCTGGGACGGTAACGGCGTGACGTGTTTCGTCGACGGTGTGATGTATTTCGCGACCGATAAACCCAATTTCAAGTTGAACGGCGGCATTTTCGGCTTGCGCGCACAGACCGCGGGCGTAGAGTATAAAGACTTTACCGCACAGTCGTACGCCGACGTGGTGGCAACTTCGGCTGAAATTTCGGAAGAGTAATTCATAATATAAACTCACATATAAACATAAAAACGGTAGGAGCGGTAAAAAACTCTTGCCGTTTTTTTTGTATAGTCGGTAAAGTAAAAAACAAAGAACGGCGGTCAAGAGTCTGACCGCCCTACGAATTACACAATGTAATTGCTTTACGGTAACAAACGGAACACCGAGGTGTCGTTCCCTACGAATTACGCAATGAAATGTTGTTACGATAGGTTAAGGGAAATAAAACGTAATATAACCGTAACGATGTTTCAACGAAAAATATAAATCGAATCGATCTTCGTAGGGAGCGCAGACCCATGCGCTCCGTATGTGGTAGGGCAATAATAAAGATAGCGGCGGTCAAGGGTGGCGCCCTACGAATTACACAACAAAAAGGCTTTGCGATAACAAACGGAACGTCGGATCCGTTCCCTACGAATTACGCATTATAAATGTTTTACGATAACAAGCGGGAATAGCGGTACAAAGCCCAAAACAATCATATAATAAACATTTCTGATATTTAAGAGAGACAATTCATCAACCGACTGTCATTTCGAGCGAAGTCGAGAAATCTCATAGAATAAAAATCGACGGTATTTATTCATTTTTAACTATTACTTCTTAACTCGCTATACGCTTGCTTTTTTCGATAACGGGTGATAAAATTAAGATATGAAAAACAACATTAAGGATAAAACCTTTTTATTTTTGGGTTCGTCGGTGACTTACGGTTCGTCGGCGAACGGCAGATCGATGGCAGACATGCTCGGTGAGTATTACGGCTGTAATATTATCAAATCGGCAGTAAGCGGAACAACGCTCGCCGATACCGACGGGGAAAGTTATGTGTCGCGCCTTAACGCTTTGGTCAAAGACCGCGCGCATGAAAAACTCGACGCGTTTATTTGCCAACTTTCCACCAACGATGCGGCGCATCCCGATACGCTCGGCGCGATCTCGGACGTAAATATTCTCGACACAACGAAATTCGATACAAAAACATGTTTCGGCGCAATAGAGTACATAATCAACGTTGCGAGAAAAGTATGGGATTGTCCGATAATATTCTATACCAACAGTTATTTCGACAGTCCCGTATACGAAGAGATGGTGCGAGGCATTCATGCGATCGCGAACATGTACGGAATAGAAGTGCTCGATCTATACGGCGATAAACGGTTCAACGAAATATCCGCCGAGCAAAAAGCAACTTTCATGACGGACGATATCCATCCGACGGAAAAAGGCTATCGCGAATGGTGGTTGCCGGAGTTTTATCGGGTATTGAATGAATTATAACGTATTTGTAATGTATTACCTTGTTGCGGCAGGTAATATTATTTAAACTTCGATTCGAATCGAACGAGTCTTGCCGATCGCAAAACGGTCATTACGACTCGTTCTTTTGTTTATACGCGGCAGTCAAGACTATGTCCTGCGGATGATCGCCGAATGATTTTCCGAATATATTAAAGCCGCCGTAATGTTCGGAATCTTTATCGCATCGAACAGTGAAATCGATATGGTTATCTTTTTTCAAATTCAGATCGTGCAAAGTCACAGCATCGTTTACGATGACGTTGTCAAGCAGGACGCCTTGTTTCGTGACGGAAATCGTTTTCATAAGTCCGTACTGCGTCGAGTTGTCTTGCCACCAATCCGGATTGAGCCGTCCGCGCCTGTCTCCGAAATCTCCGGGCGAAGTGTAAGTCAAAAGCTTTACCCCGTTTATTAAAAAATCTATATCGCTTTTCCAATCGTTGCGATAATAGGCGACTTCCGAGCATATTTCCAAAGATATCGATAACTCGGATACGTCGTTGTCGTGCGCGAATTCGTTGCTGAACGCATACGTGACCCAACCGCCTTTAGTCCATAGCAGCTGTGCCTGTTGTCGTTTATTATTGAATATATCGTTGAGTCCGATGCGCACGATCTCGGAATCCGTCGCGAATCGAATATAATCGTCGAACCGTGCCGCGATATATAACCCCACCGGAACGCTCTGTGTGTAAAAACGCGTGGTATTGCGTGTTACTTTGGATAAATTGAAATTTATATTTAAAAAATCATTGTAGCAGATTTGCGCCATGCCTTTTTTACTCGGTGCGTATTCCACAACTATCAAACCGGCTTTTTCGAGAATGCGAATATGAAACAGCGCCGTCGAGTTGGATATGCCGTTGACTTTGGCTATCTCCGTTACCGACATAGCTTTTTTAAACAACTGACATATAATATCTACTCGCAAAGGCAGGGCAAGCGCTTTCGCCACGTCCACTATTTTGTCTTTCTGCGATTCGTCCAATAAGTCGCATTGTATAAGTCCGTTCGTGATCATATACTCCTCCGTATGTTGATAATTATATCATTGTTTATAAATAAAATCAATATATCAGTACATAAAAATATACCGATAGTATGATCAATTTGTTTGAAAAATGTACTTAAAGCGGTATTGATTATAGATTTATGCTGTGTTATAATCAAATCAGGAGGTTCGATATGAGGAAATTGAGAACGCTGGTTTTGATATTTGCCTGTTTGTTATGTGTGTTCGGTTTTATTGCATGTGCGGATATGGAAACGAATACGGATACGACGATACATACGGTTACGGTGGATGAAGAAATTCAGCGGGTGATAGACGGACAAAAAGCGGTCAGACCGGACGTGCCGGAAATGCCCGGATATACGTTTACCGGCTGGGTGTGCGATGATAAGGAATATGATTGGAATGCTCCCGTTAAAAAAGATATCGTTATAAAATCCCGATGGGAGGAAACGGTGGGAAAAGAAAAAGTTTGGCTCGAAGAAGTATCCATGACCGTTAAAGCAGGCAATAGCGCTGCTACTTCCGTGTGGAAAGCCGAATACACGCCGACGGGTATCGAGATATCCGTAAAAGTGACGGACGACTCTCTGTATATCGGCAGTTCTAATAAAGGAATGAACGATAATATAGAAATCGTTTTGCAGTCGGTCCCGTCGATACGGTACGATACCGCGCATACGTTTGACTTTTTGATCAATGCCGCCGGTGATTTTTGGTTTAAACGCGCCAACGGTCAGGGTTCTTTCGGCGAAGATCGCGCATACGATCTTTTCGTAAAAGAAGGTGAAAATCTGATAATAGATTTCGACCGGACCGAAAACGGCTACGAAGTTAAAGTGTTTTTCGCGTATGCGCTTTTGAATACGACATACAAAGATGCATACGGCAATGTGCGCTTTTGTCCGTCAATGCGCAACAGCGCAGACGCGAATACAAGCGTGTGGGATTCCTGCAAGGCGCATACATGCACATGGGCGCGTCCCATGAATTTCTTTGTTCTCGATAAAAGCGGATATATAACGTTGCGTCCCGTACAGACGCCCGATCTCGCTGCCGCGTTCGAGAAAAGCGAATTGAATAAAGACGGATCGTTATTCGACAATTTAGCCGTGCTTGCTCCGAACGGCGACGGCAAGCTTGCGCGTGCGGAAGTCGGTGCGGACGCGTTTTCCGATCGTTTTTACGGATTCGATCCGTGCGCGTTACCTGCGGATCTGGCGGGTTTAAGCTATGTTTTGGACGGTATAGACGGCAGTGACGTCACCGTCGAGCGCGAAGGATATGCGATAATGATCGCGCCGCACAGCGGATATTCATCGCTCGTGTATAACATAAAAGCCGACGGCTGGACATGTATATACGAAAAGGGCGCCACAATCGCGTCGACGACGCCCGGCGGCAACGTCCTGACCGAACTTGCCGATTATTACGTAAAATGGTGCGAGACGGGCGAAAATATCGCGTACGGAAAGTACAACATACTTTTCGGCGCCGCGGTCGACGAAAGCGAATATTATGTGCATCCGTCGCTTACCGAGCCTGCGGAGTTCCTGACGGATTTTACCGGTTATGAAGATCATACACGTAACTGGCAGGGCGTTACCACTATAGAAGTGACCGACGGCGGCAGACTGTATGCGAGCTGGGTTTCCGGCGGAAACGGCGAGCCGCGCGCTGAAAATTATGATATAATCGTTTACAGCGACGACGGCGGAAAGACTTGGAACGATCTTTGGATAATCGATCACCCCAATGCGCTCGTCAAGATAAACGACGCGCAGATATGGAAAGATCCGGACGGTACGCTTTGGATATTCTACTGTCAATCTAAATCGGGCAGTACGTTCGACAGAAATACAGGAGTGTGGTGCGTCAAGGTGGACGATCCCGACGCCGAAGTCCCGATGCACGGTGCGCCGCGCAGGCTGTTCGGCGGACTGCTGCGCAATAATATAACCGTTCTTAAAGACGGAACGTGGCTGGCTTTTCCCAACGACCATGTAGACGATACCAATACCATAGTTTACGCATCTACGGACAAAGGGGAGACGTGGCACGTTCGCGGCAATGTCTTCGCGCCGCAAGCTTATAACTTCAACGAAACGATGGCGGTGGAATTGAGCGACGGACGGCTGTGGATGCTTATGCGCAACACGAGCGGTAAACTTCTCGAAAGTTATTCTTCAGACGGCGGATACACTTGGACTGACGCAGTTTATACGGATATAGTAAATCCTTGTTCGAGATTTCATTTACGAAGACTTCCTTCCGGCAATCTGCTGCTTATAAACAACAACACCTCATCGGGCAGAAACGCCATGACGGCATTTATTTCGGAAGACGACGGAGGAACGTGGGCGTACAGCTGTCTTTTGGACGAACGGCCTTCGACTACATATCCGGACGTCGGAATGACCGCCGACGGCAAGCTTTACGCGATTTGGGATCAGGAAAGGTTGGGCGTCGGCGGTAACATCGTGCTTGCCGTGTTCGACGAAAACGATATAAAAAATTACGACATACTACCAATGGCACAGTTGAGCTTGATAAGTACACTGAACTTTGCGGGCAACAAAACAGAGATGATATCTAAGTAAGGCGGAACAAGAATGAAAAAATTTTTGATTGCAATATCTATCGTGATATGTATGATGTGTATGGCGGTTATTACGGGCTGTGCGAATACCGAAACTCGCAACGAAAATATTTTTACCATAACGATAGACGGAGAAAACACGCAGGTGCTTAAAGGGCAAAAGGCGGCGCTTCCCGAGCCGAAAAACAGCGACGGGAATAAAGTTTTTGTCGGTTGGCAGACGCGCGACGGGAAAACTTTCGATCCGAATACGATTATCGATAGTGATATTACTATCGTATCGCTTTGGCGAGATAAATTGGTATTTACTCTTACGTTCGACTCCGAAGAACACAAAGTAAGAGAGGGCGATACGTTTACCGCGCCGATTCCCGCGAGCCGTCAGGGCTTCGAATTTGTCGGATGGTTCACGGGCAATATGCCGTACGACGAGCGCGCAGCCGTCATGAAAGACTGCGCGTACGAATCGCGCTGGACCGAAATCGACAAGTTTAAAGATCTGCAAACGATGACTTTTGTCGAAATGGGAAATCTCGGTGGCGTCAATACTGCGGCATGGAAGAGTTATGCCGCGCGCGACGACGACGGTGTGGCGTTTCGGTTCGAAAAAAGCTCGAAGGCGCTTGCGGACGACGGCGTAGGCATATTCATTAACGTCGGGGAGCGCACTGGTACGGCGCGTAACGGAGCGACTTTTTTGATACGCGTTTCGGCAGCGGAACGTATCGAGATCAGTAATTATCCGAACAATGCAAAGCAAACGCTCATCGTAGGCGAGAAGATGCTCGGCAACGGGATATTCGCGCGGAGCGGCGATATCGACGGCGGGTCCGTTTTGGAAACTTTTATTCCTTATGAGTTTTTCGGCGGCGTGGACGCCGAATATTCATTCGATCAATACGACGTTATGGGATTTACAATGACCGGCGAAGATTTTGCTACCGGCAAATACGACGAGTGGATATGTGACGACATGCCGGGCGCAGGCGGCAGCGCCAAAGTCGACCGCATGAATCTTGCCGATTATATGCGCCTGTCATATGACGGCGTGCCGTACGAGTACGATAAAAACGACGCAGATGTTTTTATAACCGGTAATGCCGGACAAGCGAACGTCGGCGTTTCATGCAACGGGGAAACCGCGATCAGCAATGCCGACGGCGATTATACGCTTGCACTGTTGCGCGGCGACGTCGATTCGCTTGAACTGACTTTCGAAAAAGCGGCGTACGTCACGGCAACTGAGATAATCGCGCTCGATAAAGGCAATATTTATTATACCGCAACCGATGTCGTGTTGGATGGGGTAAAGGCAGACGTAACCGGAATCGTCAAAGATTACGTAAGCGGCGCCGCCGTTGCCGGTGCGAATATAAGCAGCGATGAGTACGGGACGGTTTTGTGCGGCGCAGACGGTAAATTCGTTTTGAAAAACGTCGATCTTTCAAAAACGCTTTCTTTAACCGTAACGGCGGAAAATTACGGCGATATAAAAATCGAATATACGTCGGATAAACTTATCACACAGGACTTTATAGCCGAGGTATCGCTCGTGTCACGCGAAACATCGTTTGCGGTACGCGGTTCGGTAAAAGACTTTACGGGCGCTATGGCGGACGTCTCGGTAAGCGGTGGCGGAGTAAGCGTAAATACGGCGTCCGACGGCTCGTTTACTTTGAATGTGAATTACGGCGATGTGACGCTTACGTTCGAATGCGACGGATACGAGACGGTTGAGCTTATCGTTAAAGAGAGCGAACTGCTGTCGGGCGAAGCGTTCGAATACTCGGTCGGCGCGGTGGAAATGAAAAGAACGCCCGTAAGTCTCGGAGTATTGGGCGGAGAAAAAGTCGTACATGTTTGGCACGGAAAAGCGACGCGCGACAGCGACGGTTTGTACTTCGAATACACGTCGGACGGCGCGGTACCCGACAGCGATACTATCGGCGTGGGAATATTCCTTAATATGGACTATCCGCGTTACAGCTATTACCGTACGGCGAATACGTATCTTATAGGCATATATACGAGCGGCAAGATAGCCGTCAATCATTATCCCGGCACGACCAAAAAAGCAGCGACGCTCGAAGGTTTGAGATTGGATACGATAAAAGGCAATAACAGCGTTATGCTTAAACTGTTCGTGCCGTACACTGCGTTTAACGCGAAAAATATCCCGATAGGCGCGGCGTCCGATATAGGCATTTCGATGACTGCGGACTTCGATTCCAAGACATGGGACGTATGGAATCGTTCCGATCTGCTCGGCTGCGATAACGACAAAGAAGTCGACCGTGAAAACAGTCTGGACTATTTGGTACTCGGTGCGAAAAATACACTTACGGAGTACGATATTACCATGGATAGAAAAACATTTGAGAGTATTGCGGATAAGTTCGGCGCTTTGCAAGAAAACAAACCGATTTTCGAAAATATCGCAACCGTGACGGGCAGTACTATAAAGCCGATCGCCGAAGGTCAGGCGATATTCAGTGACCGTGTGGATAAATTCAAGTTCTCGACGATGATAGATGCGGTGAGCGGTATGAACTTCACATACGATACTATCGCCAACGGTCCTGATATCACCGTAGAGAACGCCGGGTATTTGATACTTGTTTTGCCGGCAACCGGTTCATATAAACCCATACGCACGGCGGCGGAAAACGCCGGTTGGGTCATGACCTTGCAGGGATATAACGTAACCGGCGCGCTTACGGATAGACTGAACTATTATGTCAAATGGTGCGAGGCGGGCGAACAGTTTGCATACGGCAAATGGAATTTCTTTATTCTTTAGTTTGCTTGTTGTGCAACGACCGTTTTGTCAATAAACGGATAAGTAACAAAAAGTCTGCCTTATACGGCAGACTTTTTGATTATAAGTTGTTTCAGTTCATCGAGCTGAGCGCGTGTTCGCGAAGATCGGTAGGGCTTATCACTTCGTATTTGCGATATGTTTTCAGGAAGTGCGAGGCGTCGAAAAAACCTGTTTCCTGCGCGATCTCGGTTATGCTTTTATTCGTTTCTATTATCATGTTTTTCGCGACGAGTACGCGGTAACGGTTGATATAGTCGAGGGGAGTGAATCCGTAATACTGTTTGAATTTTTCGCATAGCAGAGTTTTGCCGAGCATGCTGATTTTGCAGAGGTCGTCAAGCAGGATTTTTTGCGCATAATTTTTGTGTATATACTCGGACGCGGCTATTATGCCTGTATCGCCTGAATGTTCTTCCGAAACGTATTGCCGCGTGTATTCCTTGCAAAGCATTACGATTAGCGCAAACGTGAGCGAGTAGGACAGCAGATAGTCGCTGCGTTCCGCCGAGCGGTTTGTACGCTGTTCGAGTTCGTCGAGTTGCCACAGCAAATTTACTACGCGCTCGTACGGCTCGCCGTCGATGTGAAACATAGGGATATTGCGCGAAACATTTCTTGCGTTATCGTTGAAAAGAATGCGGTACGCGGAAAGCGCGTTGAGATCGCCGGCATATTTGAGAAAATAGTTTTTATGCAACAGTACATGAAAAATATTCAATCCGGGCTGTTTAAAGTAACCGTGGTAACATTCGGGCGGCACGATCACTACGTCGCCGCGCTTGACTTCGTTGCGTTTACCGTTGACGTAATGCGCGCCGAATCCGTCGATGATTATGTTCAGTTCGAAAAAGTCGTGAGCGTGCATGTCCATGCTGTAATCGCGATGTAAAAACACGCTCGTTAGTTTGAGCGCCGCACCTTCCGGAAAACAGTCGGAATAGAACCATACCGGTTTTTTGTCAATTGGCAGAGATTGGGGATATTCGTTGTTCATGATCGATCAAAAGATTTTACAATCGTTAAAAGAGTTTTTTTCGGAACACAATGCGGCATAACAAAGTAATTGCCGAAAAAGTCCCGTAAATTCGATACTATTATACCGTATTTGCAGTCCGAATACAAGATGTTTTCGTTAAAAAGCCGGAAATATTTTTGAAAGATTATACAATTAGTGCGGAATGCTATACAATACACAGCCGTGCGGTAGTGTTATAATGTAAAAAAACATGACGGAGAGGATATGACGAGACTGAAAAGACTTTTACCGATCCTGCTGGTAATTTCGATAGTGTCGATCGTTTTTGCATGCGGTTCGGATAACGGCGGAACGAGCGTCGATCGTGCGGCACCCGTTATTACACTTGTCGATCAACCGATATATTACGTCGAAGAACGGGCGGCGATCAAGCTTGCCTCGGCGACCGACAACGTCGACGGGGACGTGGCGATAATGTTCTCGCTTTATGCGCCGTCGGGCATAGAGGTAGGAACGAGCGGCGGCGTTTTCGTTCCGCATGAGGTCGGCGAGTACAAGATCGTATTTTTTGCTCGCGACAAGGCAGGCAACGTCGCAGAAAAGCAACAGACATTGACGGTGCTTGCCGCCGACGATAAACCGAATATAATGCTTGGCGACTACGAAATTACGGTTGCGGAAGGCGAACTTTTCGTTTTGCCCGAGCATACGCTCGTCGAGCAAGGCAGGAGCATAGAAGTATCGGTCGCGGTCAAAGATCCGCGCGGCGAAAACGTAGACGTTGTAGGCGATAAGTTTTTCGTCGATCGCATAGGAATGTACGAAATAGAATTTTTCGCTACGTTGTCCGGTGGTTCGAAGATACGAAAAGATATCCGCATAACGTCGCGCTACGGCGAGAAAACGCTGCCCGGCATTGACGGTGTAATAACCGACGAAAAGTACGACGGCGTCAAGTTTACCGTTCTCGGCGGAGTCAGAGGACTCGAAAGCATTTATGTCAAAACGGTGCGAACGGAGAGCGGGCTGATAATGGCGTTTGACGGCACGTCGGATAAACGTGTTAGTTCCGGCGAGCGTATCGAAATGTTTTTCGCCGCGGACGAGTATGCGCTTGCGCCTGCCGACGGCACCAAACGCGTCGATCTGTACGCGGACGGCAAGATCGAGTATTTCGAGTACCGCAACGGCGCTTACAATAAAATTGCTACGCCGGATTACCGCGAACGCGTCGTCTATGCAGTCAAGCTCGGCGCCGGCACTACGCTCGATATCGGCAACGAAACGGACAACGGCTTTACATCGGAAGTGTTTGTGCCTTACGATTATTTAGGCGTAAACGTCGACGAAAACATATACATGACGCTCGGCTGTGTGCGCGAAGGCGATAGTAACAATTGGGACGGCTGGAACGAGTTCCCCATATTCGCGGACCCGCTCACGCCGTATAAGTATGTGGAATTGCGCCCCGACGGTTACTTGTTCAACGATAACAGGCTGTATCGCGACGCGAGCAAAGTCGACGGCAAAATAGACGACGAAAAGTATTCTCTGCCCACTGCGGCGCACGCAAGCACAGAGGGACTCAGAAATCTCGAAAAGGCGAATATATCCATCGCGCGCGACGATAAAGGCATATACTTTGCGTTTTCTGTAGCGTCAGACAAATACGTCAACGATTTCGACAGAGTGGAAGTTTGTCTCAATGCCGGAGAGCGGACGCGCAATCCCAATACTGCGTGTTTGCAATTCTGGGTACAGTCGAACGGCGCGTTGGCGGTGATGAGAGGCAACGGTCGAGCGTACATCGGATTCGATGCGATATCGGTCGTTCCCGCCGTCGCGACGACTTACGGAAAACATACCACGCCCAACGACAACACCGACGAGGACGACGGATATTTTGCCGAGCTGTATGTGCCGTACGCCATGTTCGACGAATACACGACGGCAAAAGGCGTTAACGCCGATACGCGGCTCGGTATCACCTTCGGGATATGGCGAGTAAGCGAAAACTATCACGAGTCGCTCGAGTGGGGCGATGACGGCAACAAGGATTGGGACGGATATTCTCACGGTGCATTTTGCGATCCGCTGTATCCCGATACTTACGCCGTGCTGATGACTGACGGACGAATATTGACGCAGAAAGAGATCGTGGATATTATAGGCGAGCCTGCCGATCCGTCGGTGGACGGCGTGCTGTCCGAGAGCTATTGGGACCGCGCAGCGACGCTCGATATCGCGCCTAAAGGCGATGCCGATGGCTTGCAAACTAAGCTTTACCGCGACGAGAACGGCTTGCGCGTGGCGTTTACGGGCGAAGTAAAACAGTTCACCGCAAAGGATGCCATAGCGTTTTACGTAAGCACTCGCGACAGCTCATATGAACTCGGCGGCATGGAAGGCGTGCCGGATGACGGTTACGAAGTGTTCGGACAGTATGCAAGCGTATACGATTATTGTTTTCAGATCTGGTTCGATCGCTCGGTCGCCGTTTATCGCGGCAAGTATAAGGATTGGGCGGATAGAATAACCGATCTTACTTCAGTATCGCTGGATATAGAAAAGACGGCAAACAGCTATGTGGTCGAAATGTTTGTGCCGTATTCGTTCTTCGCGGCGCCGGACGGGTTTGTTCCGAGCAAGAACGACACGCTCGGCGTGACCGTGCGGCTTGCGGGCGAGAACAGCCGCGGCAGCGTCGTGTGGAACAATCTGCACTATGCCGGTATTTACGCCGACAGCGAAAGTCCTGCAAGCTATGTTCGGATCGATAAAGACAACAAGCTTTTCGCGTCGACGAAAAATCAAACCGAAGTACGTATCGACGGCGAATTTACCGACGACGTTTATGCCGGCGCTCACGCGGAAGTTATCGGCGGACAATCGTTCGTAAAACTTTATCGCGGCGAAATCGGACTTTACGGCAGATTGAATTTCGCGGATAAGAACAGTGTGTCGTTAGTTATAAGCACGATAGATCACGGACTCGGTAAGCCGTACGTATACGATTATCGCATAACGGTATATCGCGACGGCAGAATAGAAAGTTCGTACGGCAATTCGCACGGGTTCTACGATCCGACGCTTTATGTTATGTATTGCACTCCGCGCGCGGTCGTATCGGGCGGCGAGGCGGAACTGTTTGTTCCATACGATTATTTGTCGCGTTACAACACGACCGACAGTTACACCGAAAAAGGCTATATGTGCATTACGAGCGCAAGTACGTTAAGGCTTGCCGCGGCGTTCGGCGACGGTACGGACGGTACGTGCGTATACAACGGCAACGGCGTCGGGTTCGATTTGTTCGACCCGTCGACATATCGCATTTTCGCGACGAAGGAGAATTGAAATGACCGGATTGAAAAGAACGTGTTATGCGCTTTTTGCTGCGGTCGCGATAATTATCGCGGCGCTTTGCATGGCGTTTATAGACTATTCGGAAAGGAAGCCGCAAGCGGAGGGCGTGACTGCCGACGCCGCGGCATATACGCTTATCACGGAATTGCCGTACACGGTCGCATCGGCGTCCGGTGAAGTAAAAGTATCGGAGAATAAGAATGCGGCAAACGGCGGCGCGCTCGCGCTCGGTCCCGTCAACAATATCAAAAAATACAAAAACGGCATTTCGTTCAAAACCGTTTCCGAAAGTTCGCCGGTGATCGTTATCATACCTATCGGCAGTACGCACGAATTCGATATATTCACGACCGAATACGGCGTGGACAGAGCAAGCTCGGGCAGCGCGCGGTTCGTGTTCTGTTCGGACGGCGTTAAGAAATCAGATGCGACGCTCGGCGTCGACGGATTCCAGAAAACGTTCGAAACGTCTGTAAAAGAAGTTAAGAAGATAACGATAGACGTGTACGGCAAAGCGGGGACGACTGTCACGTTTGGCTGCGCATGCCTGTATGAAAGTTCGCCCAATGCCGTATCCATGCTCACGGAAAACGTGACGCTCGGCGGCTGGCCCGCGCCGCTTTCGCGCAATGCCAACTTTTACGGCGACGGGCTTAAGATCGCGGATAAGTCGTACGCTTACGGTTTTTGCGTAAACAGCATAGCGCGATTCGATACGGTCATCGACGGTGAATATAAGTTTTTCGCCGCCGACGTCGGTATAGACGAGGGTATAGCGTCCGGATTGCAAAGCGGTTCGATTACGATAAAAGCCGACGTGCTGGACGGCAGCGGTAAAACTTTACGTACCGTTTCGACGCCCGTGCTTTACGACTATATGAAGCCGTATCGGTTAATACTCAATGTGGAAGACGGTGCGCGCATTCGCTTTAATATAGGCGACGGTGGCGACGGCATAACGAACGATATGACAGTCATCGGCGGTCCCGTGTTTATGAATACTCTGGGCAGCGACAGCGTGTATGTTTCCGAATTGAAGATAAAAGAGTTTTCAATCGGCGACGGCAAACCGGGTATAAACAAGAAAGCGGACGGCTCGGCGCTCGATTACGAGATAAAAGGCGATGCGTTTTCTTTTTCTCACGGACTCGGTTTGAATTTTAAGCCGGGCGATCATACCGATTATCTTAAAGCGCCTGCTTCCGAAAATTACTCTTTCGTCAAATACGATATATCCGCGCTCGGCGCTAAGCACATAGACGGACTTGCGGTCATGGCGGCAGGCGGCGGCGCATACGTCGAGATTTACGCCGATGGAACGAAAATTCTTGCTGCAACGGAAGTAACGCCTGTCAATGCAGGCGGCGTACCCGTGCGAATATCCGCGGCGCTTCCCAAAGACGCGGCGGAAGTCGAGATAAGACTTATCGCAAAAAACAAACTCGAAACGGCATGCGCCGAGCTTGTCGATCTGAAACTCGTCGGCTCCGATTTTACGGCGTTGTCGGAAACCCTGCCTAAAGACAGCGGATACTCTTACGGATATAACTTTTCGCCGTTCGGCGGGCCGCTTTCGATCGCGACGGGCGGCGAAAAATATAACGTTTCCGGCGGTATCTCCATAGTGTCGGGCGGCGCCGTCACTTTTCCCGTGTCGGGTGATGTGAATACGCTGACGGCTACTATCGGCGCATTGGAAGGTTATGCGGGTTCGGCAACGTACGGCGTGTACGTCGAATATGCCGACGGGACAAACAAGACTTACACGTCGCCTTCGATAAATCGCGACAACTCGCCGTATGCGCTTTCCTGGTACTTCGGCGATAACGCAAAGACGATCACGCTGTCGGTGAACGGCAGGGACGGCGTAGTGGGTGTTTTCGGCGATGCGGCGTTTATATCCACGTCGTACGGCGCTGTGGAGCGCGTCGCCGATCTCGAGTGGTCGGGGTCTGCGAGCGGTTGGGGAACTGTCAACGTCGATAAGGACGTTATGGGCTATCCCATAGAAATAAACGGCACGACGTACTCTCGCGGCATTTCCATGCATGCGTTTTCCGATCCGAGTAAGTACGCTTACGTATCGGCGAGCGTCCCCGCGGGACTCGGATATACGGTGTTTTCTGCGAAAATAGGAGTCAGCCGCGACGTCGAGAACAACGGTACCGCAGGCAGCGTCAAGTTCTACGTGGAAGGCGACGGCAAACGGCTGTATGCATCCAATCTGATGCGCGTCAGCGACGACGCCAAGCTTATCGTCGTCGATATAACGGGCGTCAGCGATCTTAAGCTCATGGTCGACAACGGTGAAGGAAGTTACGAATGCGACTTTGCCGCGTGGGTGGATCCGGTGGTCGCACGTTCGGCAAAAGATCTGACCGACACGCTTGTTCTCGATAGTCCGATAGACGACCAGTCGGTCGTTATGTCGGGATCGAACGGGTTCAAGCTGTCCGGCATGCTGCTCGGAAAAAACAATAACGCGGAAATTTTCGTTAACGGCAAGAGCGTAGGAGTTGCAACCGCCGACGGAATGGGCGCGTTCGAAAAAGCGATAACCGTAGACGGCTACGGCAAGAACGTCGTGCGCGTGCAGGCGGGTGAACTGTATGCCGAAAAGAATATCTTTATCGCCGAGCCTTTGCAAGACGCAAAGACTTACGAGATGTCTACCGCGTCGACGCGCGTAGTGTTTACTCCTGCCGTAAACGGCATTATCGTCAATGACATAACGCGTGTCGGCGGACATAAGTGGCTTGACGGCGCGTCGTTTATACGGTTTCCTGACGAGGTGCGTGCAGGCGGTGAAACGGGCGAGACCGTAAAACTCGATTGGAAGTTCGTCAAATGCACTTACGACGAACGTGACTTTACGTCGAAAAAGATAGACGTGTTCGGCAACGACTATGTCGGCAAATATATGACGTATACGCTCGAATACACTGCTGCCGGCGGCAAGTATAAACTTATTTCGCTGTGGTCGGCATATTCGAATTTTTACGGTCCGGTTTCGCATTCCATGCAGCTTGTCAATAACAGCGGCATGGGCATGTACGTCGATACGGCGGACAGTCTGACAGTGTCTTTGTCCAAACCGAAGAGCAAAGACCTTACCGTGTCGTATGCGTATAAAGGCGCGATGTATCAAACCGCTTACGGGTATCGGCTCGATACGGTGACTGAAGGCTATGATATGGAAGTGTTCTGCTCTACCGATTACAACAACGGTATGCAGATAGATGCCGGATACATGCCGTGGACGTCGTTGCATGCCGGAACGGAAGGATTGAATATCGGCGTAGTATGGTCGGACTGCCGTGCGCACGTTTACGGTACGACGGACGGTGCGTACGTAAAAGCCGGACTTCGTCCGAGATTCAAAACCGTAATACCGGCAGGCGAAAAGTATCTCATTCCCGAAACTTTTATCGACGCGTATTCGGGCAGTATAGACGACGGATCGAATCAGCTAAAAAAGTGGCTGTTCGCGTTCAGTATGCCGGAGGTCAACAGACTTGACGACGATCTGCCGTCGTTCAGTTTCAACCTTTGGGAGTTATTGGATCAGGAACGTCGGTCGTGGCGTATGAGCGACGCCAAGTTTTACGCGGGCGTACACCAACTTTCGCAAATGGGTGTGGAAGAGATAACGATAGACACGTATTGGTGGAAAGATATAGGCGATTGGCGCGGCGTACATGAAAAATGGCAGAGCGCTATGTCGTATTCGTCCAACTATGTACATTCGCTCGGCATGAACTTCACGATATATATGCAGGCGGGCAACGGCAGTTCCACGCACTCGGACGCACTGACCGCAGCCGGAATTAACGGCAACCCCGATTGGTTCGCACGCGGTGACAATGTGTTTTGGGACGAAGTTTGCCTGGCAGATCCGGACGCATACGAATATCTCGGCAAGTATCTTAAGAATTATTTTATGGAAAACGGACTCGACGGCATGAGAACGGATTTCGGATATTTGATCGGGTACTGCGCAAAGGATACTCACGCGCATATCGATACGCGGGCGGACGTAGGGTATTGGACGTCGGTAAATTGGTACAAACTGCTCGACGAGATGTACGAGCTTTTCCCCGTGCCGACCGATCTCAACGACGGTACCGAGGTGCATTACTTTAAATGGGAAAACTGTAACTGCGGCGGCACGCACAAGGATTTTGCGAGTATGAAAAGAGCTACGCGCGTGCAGACGACAGACGCGTTCGATCCGCTCAATGTCAGACGCAGCTTTTACGATGCGAGCTATATTTTCCCGTCTATGCAGTTGATGCTTTGGATGAACGACTACATGTACAATCCCGACGGTCCGTATCCAAACGACAATTACAGATTTTGGTCGCAGCTTTTCGGCTCGCCGTGTCCCATGATAAGCATGCCGTCCGACATGTCGCCGGAGATGTACGTGTCGCTCGTAAACTCTATAAAGATATATAAGAATTGGATGCGCGAGCTTGTCAAGTACGGCGATCTGCATCACATTCTGCCGCGTGCCGACGGCATTAATTGGGACGGCATGCAATACTTCCTGCCCGATACCGGCAAAGGCGCGGCGATAGTATTCAAGCCCGATCCGGACGGTACGGTCGACGATACGATAACGCTTAACTTCGACGGCATTTCACCCGACAAGTATTATTACGTGTGGTCGGAAGAAGGTTATATCCCGTTCAAAACATATAAAGGCAGCGAGCTTATAGAAGGACTCGAGCTTACTATAGAAGGCAGCTACGGCGCAGAGATAATATATTTTATCGACACCGAAGCACAGGACGCGGCGTTCGTTACGCGCAAGCCCGATTCGTTTACTGTGAGCGCGGACGTAAGAGCGGACCGTGTGGAGCTTAGCGTAGATACGGCGGATAATGCCGACTATTATCTGTTTAAACTCACGACGAGCGGCGATGTCGTGTATTCGTTCATAGCCGACGAAGAAGGCGCAATGTGCAATGTTTTGCGCGGACTCGGCGCGGGCGATTACGAAATGGAAGTTACAGCTTACAACCGTTTCGGTACGCTTAAAACACAAACGAGCTTTACCGTAACATCGGCACAGGAATTTTCGGGCGCGCTCGAAGTGGACGGCGCGGACGACGGCGAGGCTATTATCGACGGTGAAAGGTACGTCGGCGGCGCCACGCTCGACCTTACCGATAAAACGTTTGAAGTCGCGGTGACGCGCACCGTGTCCGTTTCGACGGCGGGAAGAGACAGCGTTAAACTGCGCCTGTCGCTCGACGGCATGGATAAGGCTATGGCGGTAAAGCTTTCGTTCTACGGCGTTAAAGGCGCGTCGCGCACGCTTATCGACACAAAGACCGTGAGCGCGGGCGAAAAGTTTACGGACGTTACCGTGACCGTGACGGGCTATGACAAGCTCGAGATCGACGCGGAAAACGTATCGCCCGACGTATATATACAGTCGGCGGTCGGTTACGGCAGGACTGGACTGTACGGCGGCAGACTTTCGACCGATTACGAGTTCGAATTCGACGTTAGTGTATTACGGAACGGGCTTAACGAGACTTTCCCCAGAGCCGGCGGTTTCGCGGCGTATATCGACGATAACAACTTTGCGGCGATTTATATCGATGCGTACTATTCCAATATAGTCGTTTACGAGCGACGCGGCACGCAGTCGAGCGACGTCACGACCAAGATCAAAATGTCCGACGACTTCGACTATTACGCCGAACACAGGATAAAAGCCGTACGCGTCGGCAGGACGTTTACGTATTACGTCGACGGCATACGCATAGCTACGCGGATTCTCGATATAGGCGCGTCAAAGGTCGCGCTCATAACCGAGGACGCGCAGGCGCGGTTCGCAAACGTTGTGCGCAAAATCGGCGGTACACCGGAAAGTATCGCATGGAGCGCATACGATACAAACGTTAATATCAACGGTCAAAAAGTATACGGCACAAAAGTAACGAAAGGCGTTTGGAAACGCCCGGAAGTTATACTCAAACTCGTCGCGTATTGATGCTTGCGGCGGTAAAAATAACATTATCGCAGATACCGGAGTATCTCTATAGAGATAAACTCTAAACCCGACATAAGCCATAATAGGAGAAAATCATGAAAAAAACAAAAAAACTCGTGTTGTTTGCAACAGCCGCATTGGCGTCGGCGCTTGTTGCAACGGCGTTTACGGTCGACAGTGCGCCGGCAAAAGCAGAGGATGCGGAAACGCCCTCTGCGCCCGAAAAGACCGAGGTGCGCGTCGTCGAAGAACTGTCTTGGGAGGGTACTCCCACTTGCGGTTGGGGCGAGGTGCGAAAAAATCAGCATAACGAGGGCAAGCCGCTTAAAGTCGGCGGCACAACGTATACGGAGAACAGTATCGGTACGCATATGCCCGGCGTTTACGGTAATCAGGATATAGTTTACGATATTTCGGAATATTCTACGGAATTTCCTTATGTAGACTTGTACGTCGCGATGTCGGACGATGCAGGCGTCAATAACGTTATATTCAGCGTGCTCGCCGACGATGTAGTTGTGGACACAGTTCATTGGAATTGGACGGCAATGGGGATCGATTTTAATACCGCCAACACTCCGGAACGTCATAAACCGATCGCCATGCATGCAAACGTCGCGGGCGCGAAAAAGCTTACGCTCAGGATTTGCGGCGGCGATGAAACGGGATACGCTTTTCAGAACGGCGCTTGCGCGTTTCTCGACGTAAAGCTGTCGAAAGAAACGGACGGGTATACGCACGCCGCATATATATACGACCGTGCGCAAAATCCCGGTATCGGCGGTTTCTCTTACGGATTTAACGACGGGGTGCTTTTCGATGCGGATATCAAGGGCGATAAGTTGGCATACATGATGTATGACGATCCGATCTCTTATGACGACGGCATGAGTATCCATTTAAAGAACGTTTCGTACGAAACGTATTCCGCAAGCGACGAGAGCAAAGCGGATATAAACAATTACGTGTCGCTCAAATGGGATTTAACAAACGATGACTTTTCGTACTTTTCCGCGCTTGCGTACGCGGCATTGGGTTCCGGATACCACGTCGACGCTTGGATCGACGGGAAGGAAGTTTATACGTCGGGTAAGATAGATTCGATAGGGACGTGCGTTGCGCTCGGTTTTGACGCAAAGAAAGCGCCCAAGGAGATAGGTTTCGCCATACCGAAAGGCGCAAAGGATATCGAACTTCGTATAGTTGCCGATACCATTTTTAACGACGGCATTGTAAATCTTGCATGCCCGATGTTCTTCGATCGCGGCGACAAGCTTTGTTCCGTGTACGGCGAACAAACCGCAGGCGAACCGTATCCCATGCAAACTTCGCGTACTTACATGCGCGACGGCAGAAGATGTGAATATTACGCCGCCGCGACCGATAGCAATATCGCCGCCGAGGACGGTATATTCTTTGTAGCCGGTACGAGCTATACCTTCGATGTTTCGGATATAGCGCACAACACGTTGCAGGGAATATTCGGCAAGGCGGATTTCGGCGGTCTCGAAAATTGCAGCGCACCGCTCGAGTTGCGTTATACGGTAGAAGATAAGGACGGAAAGATAACGACGGGCAAGACCGTCGGTATAGATAAATCGACGAGCGGTAAGAGTGTGTCGATTTATATCGGCAATAACGCAAAGACGCTTACTTTGTCGTTATACGGCGACGATCCCGGTCACAGCGAATGCGTGCTTGCGAATGCTTTGTTCATAGATAAATACAGCGTCACGTTCAACGACGGAACGACCGAAAACACCGTCACGTTTGACGGCGGCGCCGCGCTTATCGCGCCGCAAGACCCGACAAGATCGGGTTACACTTTCGGCGGTTGGGCGCTTGACGGCGAGTCGGACGCTTATGATTTTACAGATAAAACCGTCACGGCGAACATGCGTTTTAATGCGATATGGGTCGCAAACAAATACAGTATCGATTATTGGGTCAAGCTCGGCTCCGCGGCGCCCGTGGACGCGTCGGCAGATTATCCGCAAGGCGAATACACCGTAGATGCGTCAAGCCCGTTGCCTCAGGCTAAAGATATAACAGGATACGATTTCGTAGGCTGGTTCGTCGGAGATACTCTCGTCGAAACCTTGGCGGCGGATACGTATTGCGACGATATTACGGTCGTTGCAAGATACGTAAAAAAGACTTTTACAGTTACGTTCAAAAGCGGCGACGACACGATCGATTCGCGGCGCGTCGAGTACGGCGATACCGTACAGAGC
Source organism: uncultured Christensenellaceae bacterium (assembly GCA_910588315.1). Lineage (GTDB taxonomy): Bacteria > Bacillota > Clostridia > Christensenellales > Pumilibacteraceae > Anaerocaecibacter. Next base: position 45,007 of record CAJUQF010000003.1, read on the forward strand.
ATAACGGCGCCCGACGTACTGGGATATAAGTTTTCGGGGTGGAATAACGGCGATAACGCTTTCGATTTTCGCACGCAAATAACGGGCGACTTGACGCTTACTGCCGTGTTTGCGCCCGAACGTTTTTCTATATCGTATAAACAACAGCTCGGCGCTTCGGCGGCAACAGACGCCGATTACGACGTCAAAACGCACGTGTTCGGAACGGATACGAATTTGCCTACGGCTCGGAACGTGGACGGATATATATTCGTCGGCTGGTATGTCGGTGAAAATGCGGTCGCAAAACTCGACGGCAAAACGTATTTCGACAACATTACTGTCATAGCGAAATACAGAAAGGAACCCGTAAAAGTCGTGTTTGTGTCGGACGGCGTGGAGTATCCCGTAGAGTACGACAACGGACAGACGGCTACGCCCAAGCCGCTCGACAAGACCGGTTACGAGTTTGTCGGATGGTATACGGATGAAGCTTGTACCGAGGCTTATAACTTCGATACGCCGCTTACGGCGGACGTCAAGCTTTATGCCAAGTGGAAAAAAGCGGATGTTCCCGATACGGACGGCAAAGGCGACGACGGCGGTAACGGGCTCGCAATAGGACTCGGCGTGGGCGGCGGCGTGCTTGCGATAGGCGCGGCAGTCGCGGCGGCAATCGTCGTGCGGTCGAAAAAGAAGAAAAAAACACAGTCCGAGCCGCAGGAGAACGGCGAGAGCGGCGAAGATTAAGCGATGACGGGAACGGTTTTTCAGATACAGCGCTATTGCATACACGACGGTACCGGGATAAGAACGTGCGTTTTTTTGAAAGGCTGTCCGTTGCGCTGCCCGTGGTGTCATAACCCCGAAGGCATATCTCGCGAAATTCAAACCGACGCGCTCGGCGCGATATACGGGCGCGTTATGACGGCGCAGCAGGTTTATGCCGAAGTAGTAAAGGATAGAGCTTATTACGATATGTCGGGCGGCGGTGTGACGTTTACGGGAGGAGAGCCGCTGTATAATGCGGCGTTCGTTGCTGCCGCGGCGGAACTTATAAAGCGCGGCGGTATAAACGTTGCGATCGAAACGAGCGGCGCCGCGCCACTAAGCGGTATCGAAACGATATTGCCTTATACTGACGGCGTGCTATTCGACATCAAGAGTTTCGACGGCGAAAGACTGCGCGAAACGGTCGGCGCGGATATAAACGTCGTAATGCGCAGTCTGCAATCGTTCTCGGAGGCAGGCATTCCGATCACGCTCAGAAGTCCGGTAATATGCGGTTTCAACGATGACGACGAACATTTCGCGCGTTTGGGCGAGTTTGCCGCACGAACGAAGAACGTCCGCGCCGTCGAGCTTTTGCCGTATCACAGACTCGGAGCGGATAAAAGAAGAAGATTGGGAATGACGGTTTACGAATTCGAAGAAATCGATCGAGAAAAGATCGAGCGCGCAGTGCGGCTCGTTCGCATGAATTTTAAGAACGTTTCGGCTACGTAAAGGAATTTTATGAACGGTATTGCAGACAAACTTAACGCTTGCGGCGATTACTTTACCGCGGGTTTTATGACCCACGACGACGGCTTTTTCGGCGCGCTCGTTTCATACTTGGATAATGCGCCGCTTCCGGAATATACGGGCAGCGAACTGTATCCTTTGTGCAGTGTTTGGCGTGTGCGCGGGATACTCAATTACCATTATTCTTCGTCCGTCGAGCTCGACGGCGCGATGCTGAATAGAAGTATGCTCGACGGTGCTGAGAAAAAGGCGCTGCTCGATAAGTACGGGAAGTATCATGAAGTAGGCAGCAGCATTGCGGATAGATACGCGCTTTCCGGTCGCGGTTTTACGCATTATTGCCCCGAACCGAGCGACTTTTTCGAATGTGCTTTGCCGGAGTATTTTTCCTGTTTCGAAGGCGACGGAGCGTTTCGCGAAAAAATGCGTTCTCTCGGCGGCGCGGTGGTCGGATACGTGCGGAGGATCGCGGTTTATCTCGAATCGTTCGCCGGCGACAGAGCGAAAAGGCTTGCGTGCGCGTATCGAAAATTTTTGAGCGGCAGAGTGGATGATTTTTTCGACGCATTCGTGCGTATAGTATTTGTATTCGCTTTGGACGGCATGGACAGTCTCGGGAATGTAGATTTGATGCTGTCGAAGTATAAGCGCGTCGGCGGTGAAGAAAAACTGTTTTCCGAGCTGTACGAGGCGTATGAAAATAACAATGCTTGGAATTTGGCGCTGGGACTTGATCCCGAAACGGCCATCGTTGCGCTCAACGGGTTTGACGGGGCGAGCAGACCTAATTTTTCGATCAAAGTGGACGAGAATACTCCTGCGTCGCTTTGGAACGCGTGTTTCGACGCAATGGCGCGCGGCGCGCGCCCGGCGTTCTACAATCGACGCGGTTACGAAAGCGAAATGGCAAAGCGCGGCGTGGAGCGCGACGATATAAAGCGTATCGCGTACGGCGGCTGTTCGGAAACGCTCGTTTCCGGCAAATCCAATGTCGGATCCGTCGACGCGGGATTGGATTTTTTGCACGTGCTGTCCGATATATTATCGGCGCGCGAGTATGACAGTTACGAAAAATTGTACGGGGAATATTTGAACGAGATAAGAAACAATCTTAAAGAACTCGTCCATCAGGTAAATGCCGAGATGACGGCAATGCGTACCCGTCCTCAGTATATAAGATCGTTATTGTGTCCGTCGTGCGGAGCAAGCGGGAAGGAATACAACGACGGCGGCGCGAAGTACACGTTCAGCGTAATACATTTTTGTGCGCTCGGCAATGCAGTCGATTCGCTTTACGCGCTCAAAAAGCTCGTATTCGAGCAAAAGCTGTTTTCTTACGGGGAAGTGAAAGGATTTATCGACGATGATTTTAATGGTGGCGAAAAGTATCTTCGCGCGCTCGATAAGCTCGACTTTTTCGGTAACGACAATGCAGAGATAGATATTATCGCGGCGGAAATATTCGATACGGCTTGCGCCGAACTCGAAAAACATAAAACCGCAATAGGTAACGGCGAGTTTCTGCCGGCGTGTATCATGTTCAATACGGCGATGCCGACGGGCAGAATGACAAAAGCCACGCCCGACGGCAGGCGCGCGTTTGCGCCTGTCGCCAACAGCGGCGGCTCGGTGACGGGACGGGACAAAGTCTCGCCGACGGCGCTGCTTAACTCCGTGGCAAAGATAAACCCCATGCGCGCCGTTGGGTCGTGGATAGTCAATATCACGCTGTCCGAGAGTTTCGTAAAAGGCGACAATGCGCGTGCGGCGCTCAAAGCGCTTATACTTACGTATATGAATAACGGCGGTTGTCAGCTTCAAATCAACCTGACAGACAAAACCAAACTTTGCGCCGCCGTCGACGACGACGAACTCGCAAAAACTATAATCGTGCGTGTCGGCGGTTTTTCCGAACGTTTTTCCAATTTGAACAAAGAAACTCGCAAATTCATCGCCGACAGAACGCAGTATTGAAATTACATCAAAGTTTTGCGGCTTGAGATATACATGGATGAATGAAGTGGAATTTGCATAAAGTACATAATAATTTTTACTTAAATCCATTGACATTTCGGTCTTGTTCGCGTATAATAAATATATCAAGCACTTGATGCTTGGGGCTGGTCTTATGACCCTGGTCCACCGATCGGCGGGGAAATTCCCCGCCATTTTTTTTGGTAATAATGGCAGTAAAAACGCTTAGTATTTTTATAGATGAGTCCGGAGATTTCGGAGCATACGAAAAACATGCCCCGTATTATATAGTGTCGATGGTTTTACACGATCAAAGCGTTGATATATCGTCCGAAATAAAGCATCTTGATTCCGCCATGACGAATTATAAATATCCTATTCATGCAATACATATGGGACCGCTGATAAGAAGAGAGTCTATTTATATTTACGATAGAATAGAAGATCGCAGGCGTTTGTTCGGTATGATATATAATTTTTCCAGGAAAATCGATTTTCGATATATAGTGGCAAAAATCGGCAAACAAGAATGTAAAGATGTGGTAGATATGACTTTGAGATTATCGAAACAAATTATTCAATCGTTAAGAAATAATTACGAATATATTTCGAAATTCGATAATTTGATCGTATACTATGATAACGGACAAATCGAGTTGACAAAAATATTAACATCTGTATTTAATGCGATTTTTGCAAATGTCGAATTCAGAAAGGTTAAACCCGTAGATTATAAATTATTCCAAGTAGCGGATTTGCTATGCACCGTAGAGTTACTTGCCGAAAAAGCAAAGAACGGTGTTATGAGTAAATCGGAAAAAGAATTTTTCGATGATTCGTATTCGTTCAAAAAAGTGGTTCTTAAAACATTGCGTAAAAAGCGTATATAGTCAATTTAAATTCGTAGCAGGCTTGCCGTGCGCTTTAACGAATGCAGACGGGCGCATGCCGGTTTTTTGTTTGAATACGTTGGAAAAATAAAACGCGTCGGGGAAGCATAGCTTTTCGGAGATGTTGTCCAAACTGTACAGTCCGGAGAGCAGGAGCTTTTTCGATTCTTCTATTTTCAGATCGGAGTAATATTGATAGGGTGTAATGCCGTACGCTTTTTTGAATTTATAGTTTAGCGTTTGCTGCGTCACGAGCAATGATCGCGCGATGTCTTGAAGGTTTATCTTTTGATATATACTCGAATCGAGTATGTTTTTCAAGGTATGTTCTATCGATTGCGGCGTTTGCTCGATATTATCGTTTGTCAAACAGAAAAGAATGTCAAACAGTGTTTTAACGACATTCAAATATATGCCGTTATAATTGCTCGGTGAATATATTTGCCCGTAATCTTTGCCGTAATCGCGGGTATTGCATTCCAAGAGCATATTGTAAAGCTCGAGAAACTTGTCCGCGCACGACACGTTTTTGAACACGGTGCGGTCGTTTTGCAATGTTTGTAAAAACGGTTCTATAGACCCGCAATAGAAATTGAACCATATTTTTTCGTACGGATCGTTTTGGTCGGAGAAATAAATGTGATCGGAATTAGGACGCAGTAAGTACGCATTGTTCTTTTCGAGCGTATAGTACTGTCCGTCGCTGTACAGATAGCCTTTGCCGGATAAAACAAATTCCAAGATGTAGTAATAACAGCCGTTACGCTTAACGTAATAATCGGGATCGGGCAGTGTTTTTCCGGCGGATTCGACTGCGAGCAGCTTTGTGTCCTGATAGCCGAAAGTCGGACAAAAATATATTTTGTCCTCGTCGACACTGCAATTAAACAGCATATTTGGGTGTACCTGAAATAATCGTTTGCGTTTTTTTAACGAGTTTTCGCGCCATTCGAAAAGATGTTTATATTCGATATCGGTCATATTTTTCAAATTCCACATGTATTGCTACGGAAAACACATTGATTTACCGTATTGTTTAGTATATTATACATCTATATTGTTCGAAATGTCAAGAGTAGTATGGTATTGGCGTTTCGGCGAAATTTACGGGAGATTTGTATGAAAGACTGTATTTCGATATTAAAAAGAAAATCGACGGTATTGATTATCGTTGCGGCGATAATCTCGGCGCTTATGATAGTATCGGGTATCGTGCTGTCAACCGCGAAAGCGGAGAACGTCGAAGTGTACGACGGCATATTGTTCGAAGTCGATTTCAACGATATGTCCGGTTGGCGTCGCGATACGACCACCGATTTTTTGATTTACGAGCTGAGTATAGACGGCGGCGCCGCGCAAAAAAGCACCATAAACGGGTGCAGTGGCAGACCGGTCCTGCCGTCGCTGACCACTCCCGAGATGCAGATCACGACGGACAAATATTCGGAAGTAAAAGTGTCGTTCGAACTTTGGCAGCAAACAAACACGGCAAACTCGCTCGATCTCGATATTACGAATGCCAAACTGTTTTATTCGACCGATTTCTGCGAGAATTGGACGGAGATAGACGTGACTTGTACGGACACAGGCAAGACTGTCGTGCTGCTCGGCGAGTCGGGATTTTCCGGTCCGTTATATTCGTATACAACGGGCGATCTTGCAAAGCTGTGTCCGGGAAAGATCATAACGCATTTCAAGTTCAAACCGTTCACGCAGATACCCGATCCGTCGGCTATTCGCATGGTAGATTTTAAAGTGACTGCCAAAGCGACCGAACCGGTAGCGCCCGAACAGATAACGCGATACGGCGCAAAGCTTTTCGGTATAGATTTCAATAATATGACTGAATGGACGACAAATTGCGGCGAATTTATCAAGTACGCCGTGCGTATAGACGGTAAGACCGCGGTAAACAATCTCGTCGCGAGTTGCGGCGGCATATTGCCGTATCTAACGACGCCGCAAATGAAAGTAACGACAAGTAAGTATTCCGAAGTGAAAGTGCAGTTTGATCTGTGGCGGCAGGCTAACGACGAAGTGTATGCCGATCCGCCTATCACGGGCGCGAAACTTTACTATTCGAGTGATTACGGCGAATCGTGGAACGTTTTGCCGATAACATGTACCGATACCGGTAAGATCGCGGCGGCGGATTCCGATGCGCGGTATCATGGACCTGTTTATCACTATGCGACCGAAAACTTGCATGTCGCTTTACCGGACACGGTGATAACACATTTAAAATTCGAGCCGTTCGCTCAAAACGTCGATCAAGCGGCGATACGCGTTCTCGATTTCAAAGTCATTGCCATAAACAACGCGCCGATAACAGTCGAAGATCCCAACGAGTACGGCGGCAATCTTTTTGCGGTAAACTTTTTCGATATGTCCAAATGGGACCACAACACGACCACGGGATTTTTGCAAAGCTATATAAGCGTCGACGGCGGTGCGGCGCAGTTGTCGTCGGTCAACGGCTGCAACGGCGGTAGAGATAAACATTACATCGCGACGCCGCAGATAAAAATTACTGTGGATAAATACGAGTCGTTAAAAGTCAAGTTCGAGCTGTGGCGACAGATAGGCGAAACGCAGAGCGTCGATCCCGAAATAACAAGCGCGAAGCTGTACTATTCAACCGATTTTGCCGAAACTTGGACGGAGATCCCGATCACGTGCAACGACACGGGAAAAACGGTCGTGTCGGTCGACGATAATAGCTATAACGGACCGCTTTATTCATACGAGACCGGCGAGCTTTGCAATGTGCTTTCCGGCAAGACGATAACTCATTTCAAGATCGAGCCGTTCGAAAATATACCCGATCCCGCAGGGATACGCTTAGCAGACTTCAAAGTATCGGCGATAAATTCGGAAAAAATCATACCGGAGGTAATAGACGCAGTGCCTAACGA
>CAJUQF010000004.1:0-19982 GCA_910588315.1 uncultured Christensenellaceae bacterium
CGCATCGGCGGCGCGATGATCTCGCCGATACATGCCAATATAATAGTCAATACGGGTGGCGCGACGGCACGCGATGTGACCGAACTTATTTCGGTAATGAGACGCGTGCTTGAGGACAACGATATAAAGGCGCGCGAAGAGATAAAATACATCGGAGGTTTTCAATAATGGCGTATCTCGGCGACTATCATACGCATACGACGTACAGCCGCAGGGGCAAGAAGTTGCACGCGGTCGGCAGTGTACTCGAAAACGCGCGTGCGGCAAAGGCAGCCGGGCTTAAAGAGCTTGCGATCACCGATCACGGTTATGCGCATTATTACGGGATATCCGGTAAAAAGGCGTTCGAGCGGCTTAAATCGGATTGTACGGCGGCGGAAGAAGAGACGGGCGTAAAGATATATGCGGGATTGGAGAATAATCTCGATCCGCGCAGCGGCAAGTCGAACGAGTTTGCGCCGCTCATCGATTGCGACGAAACCGTGTTGGCGGACTTGCAGATAGTTCAAGGCGGATATCACGCCATGGTAGGCATGCCTACGTTATTCGGAAATATGTTGTTTTGGGCGCGAAACGTAATATTCAAATTTTTACCGGGGCGCAAGAAATTGATAGAGCGCAATACCGCTGCGTACAAACGTCTTATAGACGAATATCCGATAGACTTTATAGGACACCCCAACAGAGGGATCATGGCGGATGTAGTAGAAGTCGCAAAATACGCTCATTCGCGCGGCGTGTATGTGGAACTGAACGGCAGACACAAGAGTTTGAAAAAGCGTGAGATAAAAGCCATGGTCGATGCGGGCGTCGAGTTTATTTGTTCGTCTGACGCGCACAGACCGGCGAGCGTCGGGAAAATGCCGCTTGCGGACAAGCTCATAAAAAAGTACAATATCCCGTACGGTCTTATCGCAAATTGGAACAGACTGCCGGAGTTCAGATCGCGCTCGTTCCGTTCGGCGCGCGAACAAAAGGAAACGCACACGGAGAAAGATGCCTAATATAAGCGGACACGATATCAAACTCGAGATAATAAGATCACGATTGAAAGGCGAAGAATGCAGCGCGCTTATCGCCGGTTTCGTGCGTGCCTGTATGACGCTATCTATCTCGCGCGGCGGCGGATGGACACTGCAACTCGACTGTCAATCCGATGAAGTAAAAGCATATATCGCGGATGCGATCTTGCGCATGTATAAGATAAGTCCCAAGTCGGAAAAAGGCGTATTCGAGTATCGGGATTGTGCGCAATTGCTTAAACTCATGGGCGTGTTCACTGCGGACGGCGACGGGATCGAAGTCGCCGACAGCACCGACGAAGCTTATGCGTCGGCATATATTCGCGGTGCGTTTTTGGCTTGCGGCAGTTTCTCGGCGCGCGATACGGACGGGTCGGACGAACACAAGGGCGGAGGCGGTTATCACTTGGAGTTTTCGGTGCTGAGCGAAAATCTTGCCGACTCGCTTATTGCTCTTCTCGAAAGTACGGACATCAGATTTAGGAAAATGGTACGCGCGGACAAGTTCGTTGTTTATGCAAAGGACAGTGAAAATATATGCAACTGTCTTGCGCTCATGAAGCTCGGAAAGTTCGTTCTTAAACTGAACGATACCGTCGTTGCGCTGTCCGTTAAAAAGGCGGTCAATCGCAGAATGAATTGCGATATAGCAAACATGACGCGCACAGCAAATGCGGCGGGCGACGTACTCGACGCTATAGAACGCATACGCACTCGGCGCGGACTGGACAGTCTGTCTCCCAAACTTTTGGAGGCTGCCGACGCGCGGTTGAATTCGCCGGAGTCGTCGCTGACCGAGCTTGCATACGAACTCGACATAAGCAAGTCCGGACTGAAACACAGATTCGATAAGATAATAGAGATCGCGGCGGACATCGATTAATCGGATATATCCCACGCGATTTGATCAATGATCTACATAGACGTTAAAGGCAGACCTTATGCCGCTGTCGATACGGATCGCGGTACGTTATAGGATCTGCCGTAATAATGATTTTGGAGCCATAATGAAACCTTTTGCGCATTTACACGTTCATACCGAATTTTCCATGCTTGACGGCGCAGTTCGTACCGACAAGATATTCAAACTTTGCGACGAACTCAATATACCGGCTATCGCGATGACCGATCACGGAAACATGTACGGTACCATCGAATTTTTGAAGGCGGCGGTCAAGTATACAGACAAGGACGCGGATTTCCTGCGTTTTATGAGCGAGCGCCGTCCGTTCAAAGTCAAGCCGATAATCGGGTGCGAAGTCTATATGACGGCGGATATGCACGTCAAAGAAAAGGGTATAAGCGGCGCACCGCCCAAGCTCAATCATCTCGTATTGCTGGCTAAAAACGAAGTCGGGTATCATAATCTTATAAAGATAGTGTCCAAGGGTTATACCGAAGGCATGTATTATAAACCGCGCGTCGACTTCGAGCTTATCAAGGCGCACAGCGAAGGACTTATAGTGCTGTCGGCGTGTATCGCCGGTGTGATCCCGCAGGCTATTCTCCATAAAAACTATGATAAAGCCGACGAATGGATAAAAAAATTCAAAGCGGTTTTCGGCGAAGATTTCTATATCGAGATACAGAACCATAATATCGCCGAGCAGAAAATGATCCTGCCGCATCTTATACGTCTCGCCGAAGAAAACGGGGTAAAGGTCGTCGCGACAAACGACGCGCACTATCTTACAAAAGCCGATGCCAAAATGCAAAAGGTGCTTATGGCTATAGCGTTCCATTCCACGCTCGAAGGCGACGATTCTCCGTCGGGAGAAGATATGTCGGGCGAGAGCGTCTCGGACGATAAGTACTTCCCGACGGACGAGTTTTACGTAAAAAATTACGACGAGATGTATAAGGCTTTGCCGTACGAAAATGCGCTCGACGTCACGCTTGAAATAGCGGACAAGATCGATCCGTACTTTATCCGCAAGGAACCGCTTTTGCCGTCCTATACGCCGCCGGACGGGCTTACGAGCGAGCAGTATCTGCGTAAACTCACTTGGGACGGATTGAAAGTGCGTTACGGCGAGATAACCGACGAAGTAAAAGAGCGTGCGGAGTACGAACTCGGCATAGTCGAGCGGCTCCATTTCGTGGATTACTTTTTGATAGTTTGGGACTTTATAAACTATGCGGAAAGCCAAGGTATACCGGTAGGCTTGGGACGCGGCAGCGGCGCGGGAAGTATAGTAGCATACGCTATCGGCATAACCAAGATAGACCCGCTCAAATATGCGCTCATATTCGAGAGATTCTTAAATCCCGAGCGTGTCAGCAATCCCGATTTCGATATAGACTTTTGCGTCGACAGAAGAGGCGAAGTAATAGATTACGTCACGCGTAAGTACGGCGCGCCCAATGTTTCGCAGATAGCGACATTCGGAACTATGGCGACAAAGGCTGCGATAAAGGACGTCGGACGCGTGTTCGATCTGCCGTTTGCCGAAGTCAACACGATCACCAAAATGATCCCGCGCGGTTCGGAAAAAATGCACATCGCGCAGCTTCTCGGCCGCGGTACTGACAAGGAGGGTAAACCCATTCCCGGCGTACCGGACATGATAGCGCTGTACGAGAACGATCCCGTGGCGCGACGCGTTCTCGACATGGCAGAGAAGATAGAGGGTATGCCGCGCCAGATAGGCATGCATGCGGCGGGCGTTATTATCTGCCGCGATCCCATAGCGGACCACGTGCCGCTTGCTCGCACAAACGAAGACGTCGTAGTCACGCAGTACGACATGATAGTCGACGAAGAACTCGGATTGCTCAAAATGGACTTTTTGGGCTTGACTACGCTTACCGACATTAAGAAAGCTACCGATTATATAAAACAGCAGCACGGCGTCGACATAGACTTCGTAAAACTCGGTTACGACGATCCCAAGGTCTACGAGCTTATAGGCAGCGGTAATACGGAAGCGGTGTTCCAGCTCGAATCCGGCGGCATGAAAGGGTTCATGCGCGAACTTCAGCCGTCCAGTCTCGAAGACGTAATAGCCGGTATCTCGCTTTACCGTCCGGGTCCTATGGACGCCATACCGGATTTTATCAAGAACAAGAAGTCGCCCGATAAGATAAAATATCTGCACCCGCTGTTAAAATCGATACTCGGCGTTACTTACGGCATAATCGTTTATCAGGAACAGGTAATGGCGGTAGTACGCGCGCTCGGCGGTTATTCGATGGGCGGCGCGGACAATATACGCCGTATGATGAGCAAGAAAAAATTCGAGGCGATGGAAGCCGAACGCAAGGTGTTCATAAACGGCGGCGTTGACAAAAAAACGGGGAACAAGATACCCGGCGCCGTCGCCAACGGCGTGCCTGCCGACGTAGCTAACGAAATTTACGACATGCTTATAAAGTTCGCGAGTTACGGTTTCAATAAATCGCATGCGGCGGCTTACGCGCATGTCACGTACCAAACCGCTTACTTGAAATGTTATTATCCCGTCGAATATTTCACCGCAGTTTTGAATAACCGTATAAACAAGCTCGACGAGCTTACGCATTATCTGTCGTATCTGAAAGAAGCCAAGATCACCGTTCTGCCGCCCAATATCAATAAGTCCGGCGCGGAATATTCGGTGGAAAACGGCTGCGTGCGTATAGGCATGGGCGCGATAAAAGGCGTCGGCGTAGCCGTTGTAAACAAGATAGTCGAAGAGCGCGAACGCAACGGCGAGTACAAAGATTTTGTGGAATTCGTTCAAAGGATGAGTATCGCCGATGCGGGTAAGAGCCTTATCAATCGGCGTATGGTCGAGTCGTTGATATTTGCCGGCGCGTTCGATTGTTTCGGAATGAAACGGGCGGTCTTGATATCCGCTTTCCCGAGCGTGTTGGACAAAGTGTCGAAAGAGAATATAGCCAAGATGAGCGGACAGTTATCGTTTTTCGACGTTGCGCCGGAAATCAAAACGGAGTTCGTGTATCCCGACGTCGACGAGTATTCGCCGAACGAAAAGTACAAAAAAGAAAAAGAGGTTGCCGGCGTATACCTTTCGGGACACCCGCTGTCGGCGTATATAGACAAGCTCAAACAGTACGGTTATAATACTTCCATGCTCGATCCGGAATCGGAAGATTGTCCCGCCGTAGACAGCAAGATAACGCTCGGCGGCATGTTGACCGCCACTGTCAATAAGATGACTAAAAAAGGCAATCCGATGGGTACCGCCGTGCTTGAAGATCTTTACGGCACCGTCGAGCTTCTGGCGTTCAATAAGACGTTCGAGCGGCTGAAACCCTTATGGGTAAAGGACACCGTCGTCGCGGTAACCGGCGTTATCAAGCAGAACGACAACGGTATGTCCATTTATGTCGACGACATCAAACCGTTCGACGATGCCGATGCTTTTGCCGCAAAGGTATGTTGTTATTTTTCGTTGCAAGACAAAACGCTGCTCGACGAGATACGCGAGATCGTTGCGGCATACCCCGGTAGAGATTACGTGTATATCAAGAACGACGACGACGGCAAACTGTACAGGCTGAGCGATAAGTTCTCCATAAACGCATTGTCGAAAAGCGAACTTTGCGCCGTTCTCGGCAGCGACAGAATAAGAGAACAGAGATAATATCGTCGATTAAATTTTCATTAAAATATTGTCAAATATCTTTATTTTTCGATAGTTATATGCTATAATATATAAAACATTTCGAAATGTCGGAGAAGGTCAACATGAAAAAAATAGCGGTTCTTACAAGCGGCGGTGACGCGCCGGGAATGAATGCGGCGATCCGAGCGGTCGTTCGTTACGGATTGGGCGTCGGTATGGAGGTCATGGGCGTCGAGCGCGGACTTCAAGGGCTTATCGACGATCTGTTCGTACCCATGAGCATGCGCAGCGTATCGGATATAATCCATCGCGGCGGCACTATTTTAAAGACTGCGCGCTGCCCGGAATTCAAGACGGAGGAAGGTCAGCAAACCGCTATTAAAAATCTTCGCGCACACGGCGTCGAAGGACTTATTGTTATAGGCGGCGACGGGTCGTTTATGGGTGCGAAAGCGATGACCGATCGCGGTTTTCCGTCGATAGGCATACCCGGCACGATCGACAACGATCTTGCGTATACGGATTATACGCTCGGATTCGACACTGCTTGCAATACGATCCTCGACGCGATCAACAAGATCCGCGATACCATGAGTTCGCACGAACGCGTATCCATAATCGAGGTCATGGGCAGAAACTGCGGCGATCTGGCATTATATACAGGGCTTTGCGGCGGCGCCGAAGTTATAATCGTTCCCGAGCATAAAATGACTATAGAAGAGATAGCCGCAACGCTCGGCGGCGGTATGGAACACGGCAAGACCAGCGGCATAATCGTACTTGCCGAAGGCGCCGGTTCCGCCGACGAACTTAAAAAAGAACTTGCGGCGCGTACCGATATGGTAGTTAAATCCACGAGACTCGGACACGTCCAGCGCGGCGGCAGTCCGTCGTGCCGCGACAGATATCTCGGTACCTGTTTCGGCGTGCATGCGGTAAAACTGTTGAAGCAGGGTAAAGGAAACAGGATAGTCGGTATTCGCGACAACAAGTTCTACGACATGGATATCATCGAAGGTATCGCCATGAAAAAGAAGTTCGATATCGATCTGTACAATACCGCGCTTATCGTCGGCAAATAGTATTCGAAGCCGCACGGCGTTATGAATAATTCTATGATAGTGTCGAATTAACGCAATCGCAAACTTAAATCGGATCGAGCGTTTTGCGTTTCGGATAATAACAAGGAGGAAATCAGTATGTATTGCAGAAATTGCGGCAGACAAGTTCCCGGTAACGAGGAACTATGCGAAGATTGTCGGCGTAACGCCGGAACCATATTCCCAGGTATTCCGGACGGTAATGATAACGTCGGCGGTCCGGCGCCGTATAACAACGGCGCAGGGCAGTCTTATACGCCACCGCCGCAAAACTTCGGATACGGTATGCAGCCGCCGCCGCAACCGCAACCGCCGCGGCAGTCGGCGCAACCTGCCGTGCCGCCGCAAAATCGGTCCGGCAACGTCGATCGGATGCTCGGATTTAAACCTGCGCTTGCCGCTACAATAATGGGCGTTATAGGTGCAATATTTGCTCTTGTGGGATACATAATAGCCATTGTTTCGACGGCGGTCGAGATCTCAAACGATCTAAATTATATTTACGGCGACGGCTATTATTACGGATATGCCGTAAGCGCGGGTACGATCGCCGGAATGGTCATAGTGATGCTGATAGGACTCGGACTGGTTATTCCTTCGCTTATACTCGGGATAAAGTCGATAAAGGTCTTTACCAAAGTTAAACGCGAAGGCGGTACGAAACCGGTTGCGACGCTCGTGCTCGGTATCGTCGGCGTCGTAAGTGCGTCTATCGGCTTATTGTTTTCGTTTCTCGGCGTTATCGTCGCTATGACGATATAGCCGCGTAATAAAAATTCGGTTAAACAAAACTACCGTCTCTAAGTGTAGAGACGGTAGTTTTTGATATGCTGTATTTATCGAATTGCCGCGTGCCGTATTACGCTTTGCCTGCGCATCCGAGAACGTGTACGAGCTTGTGGCGAACGCACTCGGTAACAAGGTTTCTGCCGTCGCCGAGATATTGACGAGGGTCGAAGTGCGCGGGGTTTTCCGCGAAGTGCTTACGTACCGCCGCAGTGAACGCAAGACGAAGGTCGGAGTCGACGTTGATCTTGCAGACCGCCATGGACGACGCTTTGCGGAGCATTTCTTCGGGAATGCCTTTTGCGCCGGGCATCGCGCCGCCGAAATCGTTGACCATTTTAACATAGTCGGGGAGAACTGAACTTGCGCCGTGAAGAACGATGGGGAACTTGGGAAGAAGTTCGGAAACCTTTTCCAAGATGTCGAAACGAAGTTTCGCTTCGCCTTTGAATTTGAATGCGCCGTGGCTCGTGCCGATGGCTATTGCGAGCGAATCGACGCCGGTCTTGGCGACGAATTCCGAGGCTTCTTCGGGGTCGGTATAGAGTGCGTCGGACTCTGAAACTTTGACATTGTCCTCGACGCCTGCAAGGCGACCGAGTTCGGCTTCGACGACGGCGCCGTGGTCGTGAGCGTACTTAACGACTTGCGAAGTGATCTTTATATTCTCGGCGAGCGGATGTGACGACGCGTCGATCATGACGGATGTGAATCCGTTTTTGATGCAGTCTACGCAAAGATCGTACGAACTGCCGTGGTCGAGATGAAGGCAGATGGGAAGTCCGCTGTCCTCGACTGCGGCCTCTACCATTTTTCTGAGATAAACGGGATTCGCGTACTTGATCGCGCTCGAGCTGACCTGAAGAATAAGCGGGGCATTTTCGAGCTTACCGGCTTCCACGATACCCTGGATAGTCTCCATGTTGTTGATGTTGAATGCGCCGATCGCATATCCGCCCTCATAAGCTTTGGCGAACATGTCCTTGGTAGTTACTAACGGCATTATTATACCTCCGAATAAAAAATTACAATATGTAGTTTTGCGGCTTATCGCACCGCACATATATTGTAGCACATTTGCCGTGATTTGACTACTGTTTTATTGACTTTTTTTTCAAAATAAATTACAATATGCGTGGAGGTCATAATCATTCTATGAAAGACGAAAGGATAGTTAAACTCGCGCATAATTTGGTCAATTATTCGATAGCCGCAAAAAAGGGAGATAAGGTGCTTATCGAGGCGTTCGACGTCCCGTATCCGCTCGTTACCGAGCTTATAAACGCCGTGTACGAAGCGGGCGCGGAGGCGTATGTCACCAACATTGATACGCGCGTACGCTCGACGCTATTGAAGGGCGCGACCGATTCACAATTAAAAACATGGGCAAAGCTCGATGCCGAAGTTATGAGCAATATGGATTGCTATATCGGATTGCGCGGCGCCTGCAACAGTTACGAAAACTCCTGCGTGCCGAGCGATCGTATGGACAGTTACATGAGTATATATTCTCATCCCGTTCATCACGAGATACGAGTAAAAAAGACTCGTTGGGTAGTATTGCGTTATCCGTCGCCGTCCATGGCACAGCTTGCGGGTATGTCTACGGATGCGTTCGAAGACCACTATTTCAATGTGTGCAATCTCGATTATTCCAAGATGGATAAGGCGATGGATGCGCTCGTAAAACTCATGGACAAGACGGATAAGGTGCGGCTCGTCGCAAAAGACACCGATCTGACATTTTCCATAAAGGATATACCTGCGGTCAAGTGTGCCGGCAATATGAATATCCCCGACGGAGAAGTTTATACCGCTCCGGTAAAGAATTCGGTAAACGGCGTGATAACGTACAATACGCCCACTGTGTATAACGGTACTAAATTCGATTGGGTAAAGCTCACGTTCAAGGACGGCAGGATAATCGAACAAAACAGCTCGAATCCCGAAAAGAGCGCGGCGATCTTCGATACCGACGACGGCGCAAAATACGTAGGAGAGTTCGCTATCGGGGTCAATCCGTATATAACCGACGCGATCTGCGACATACTTTTCGATGAGAAGATAGCCGGATCCATACACTTTACTCCGGGGTGCTGTTACGACGACGCTTATAACGGCAATATATCCGCGGTGCATTGGGATCTGGTCTTGCGTCAGACTCCGGAAGTCGGCGGCGGAAAGATATACTTCGACGGCGTGCTTATACGCGACAACGGCAGATTCGTTATTAAAGAACTTTTGGGACTCAATCCGGAAAATCTCAAATAATTTTCAAATTTATATATCTTAAGGAAATAAAATGTTCGAACTTAAATACAACATTACCGACGGAGATTTTCGCGCGGAAAACAAGCGCATAATGTGGTTTTATTTCGCGCTGTATGCCGCAGTCGCCGCCGTAGGACTTGCGATAGGTATCGTCGCCGTCGTTCTCGATCCGCAAAAACTCATGTACGTACTCGGTATCGTGCTATTGGTGCTGTCCGGCATTCTCGCGTTGTGCGCATTGTTTTTGCTGATCGCGCCAAAAAATTACGCGATCAGCGCGATCGAGACTTCGGAAGAGCCGCATGACGTTTTGATAGATAAACACGGCATTACGGTAGACGGCGAGAATATTTATGCTTTTGCCGATATAATCAGGATCAAGCGCCGCAAGACCGGATTGTTCGCGTATGTAAGCAAAGACCGCGCGTTTCTCGTCAAGAACACGCTCGGCGAGGATAAGTTTAACGAACTCGTCGCATATATGACCGAGCGCAAGGGCAGGATACTTCTGTCGGAGCAGACCGTCGGCGAACCCGACGATACGCCGGATACAAACGAAACCGACGCGCAGGAATAGCCGTTATTTATCGCTTGAAGGCATTAAATACTTGACGTAATCACCGAAAGGTGATACAATAATAAACGAAAAATAAATAAAAACAATTTCGGAGGTTTTTATGGCAAACGTAAAAGTTGCAATCAATGGTTTCGGACGTATAGGTCGTCTTGCGTTCCGTCAGATGTTCGGCGCTAAGGGCTACGAGATAGTCGCTATCAACGATCTTACCAGCCCTGCGATGCTCGCGAATCTTCTCAAGTACGACACCGCTCAGGGCGGATACTGCGGAAAGATCGGCGAAGGCGTTCATACCGTAGCGTCCAAAGAGCCCGTTTTCGAAGAGGACGGCAAGACCGTTAAAGTTCCCGGTTCGATCACAGTCGACGGAAAGGAAATAACCATTTACGCTATGCCCAAAGCGCAGGATCTGCCTTGGGGCAAGCTCGGTGTAGACGTTGTACTCGAATGCACCGGTTTCTACTGCTCGAAAGAGAAATCCATGGCGCACATCAACGCCGGCGCAAAGAAAGTCGTAATTTCCGCGCCTGCGGGCAACGATCTCAAAACGGTCGTTTTCAGCGTCAACGAAAAGACCCTTACCAAGGAAGACAAAGTTATTTCCGCGGCGAGCTGCACGACCAACTGCCTTGCGCCCATGGCGAAAGCGCTTAACGATTACGCGCCCATTCAGTCCGGTATTATGAGTACGATCCATGCTTATACGGGCGATCAGATGATCCTCGACGGACCGCACCGCAAAGGCGATATGCGCAGAGCCCGTGCCGGCGCCGCAAACATCGTTCCCAACTCGACCGGCGCGGCAAAGGCTATCGGTCTTGTTATTCCCGAACTTAACGGCAAGCTCATCGGTTCCGCTCAGCGCGTACCCGTACCCACCGGGTCCACAACGATCCTTACGGCTGTCGTAAAGGGCAAGGATGTCAGCAAGGAAGGCATTAACGCCGCCATGAAGAAAGCCGCTTCCGAGTCGTTCGGCTACAATGAAGATCCCATCGTTTCGTCCGACGTCATCGGTATGCGTTACGGCAGCTTGTTCGACGCGACCCAGACCATGGTCAGCAAGGTCGGCGACGATCTTTATCAAGTTCAGGTCGTTTCCTGGTACGACAACGAGAATTCGTACACCAGCCAGATGGTTCGCACTATCAAATATTTCGCAGAATTATAATTATATCAAAACAAAAAAGCAGCGGTTCTTTTCGGGACCGTTGCTTTTTCTTTGCGTTAAATATCCGGTTGTTCTCAGAACATGATCGCGTTTTATAACGCAAACAGCCAAATGCAAACGGATATGACCGAAAGTACGAACGCGCCGACGTCTATGAACAGTGCGATACGGCATAAAATATCTTTTCTGAATAAAAAGGCGAACGCCGCAAATACGGCGGAAAACACGAAACAAACTATCGCAGTCGGTACGGCTGCGAGTTTTGCAAATGCCACGTACGTCGATGCGACGACCGCGATGAGCGCAAGCACGGACAGTATCGCAGTGATTACGGCAAGACACAGCGAGATTACGGGAACGATCTTTTTCATCTAACGTATTATATCATATTTCGTCGGGTTTGTCGAGCGGCATTTATCGGAAATATTATAGGTCATGCAAAACGCTGTTATGCTGGCTGTCGCAACGCCGTAAACGTTTCGTAAAACACCCCGTCAGCCGTAATTTTCGTCATAAAGCGCGAGAGCGGACACAAAATATAATGGTAAATCTTATGGCATTCTATATTGTCTACTGACAAAAAAGTTGACAAGTCTAACGATCGAGTTGTATAATATGAATGTAAAATTTTTCGATAGGCTGAAAGAGGCAGAATATGATTTGTCCTAAGTGCGGCTACGACATCGGTAATAAGAGTAAGTGCGTGCGCTGCGGTTATGAGATAAAAACTATCGCAGTCGTCGATGAAAACGATAAGCGCGACGACGGTAAAAAAGAAAATATCGAAACTAAAATAATCGATCCGTGCAATGTTTATTTGACACATCCGTACGGTTATGATGACGATTACGATACCGGATACGGACCGGGCGGAGACCCGTTTGCGTCGCTTTTCGACGATATATTCGGAGACCCGATAAGCGATTTGCTCGGCGGTCTTTTCGGCATAAACTTGAATCCTTTCGGCTCTGCGCGTCATAGCCGTGTCGTCGAACGGGAAGAATCGCCGAAAAAGAAAAAGAAGCAGGGTCCGATAGTGGAAGTTAACGACGTCGAAATAATAGAGGACCCAAAGCCCGAAAAATCGCGGTCGGAGCGATCCGCGCATGCCCATAAATCGGATGAAAATGCGCGAACTCATTCTAACGGTCCGACGCATAAACACAAAAACAATTTCGGTCGGTCGGACAAATAAGATAGTTTGTACAGGTAAATATAGCGCGCCGTATCTTGTAAACAAGTCGGCGTGCTTGTTTATTTTACTTTACGATCCGATCATGGTATAATATTTGCAAGATATAAGATATTCGGAGATATAATTATGGTCGAACACAAAAGATGTCGATGGGCAAATCCCAAAAATCCGGTATATGTGGCATATCACGACAATGAGTGGGGCAAACCGAGCTATGATGACGACTATCTTTTTGAAATGCTTTTATTGGAGAGTTTTCAAGCCGGACTTTCATGGGAGTGTGTTCTTAACAAGCGCGAGGCGTTTCGTATAGCCTTCGATGATTTCGATTATAAAAAAATAGCAAAATACTCGCAGGCAAAACAGGACGAACTTGCTCGAAACACGGGAATAATACGCAATCGTTTAAAGATTAAAGCGGCTATAAACAACGCCGGGATATTTATGAAAATTCAAGATGAATACCGTTCATTTTCTGATTATATTTGGAGTTTTACCGGCGGCAAACAAATCATACATAGAGACGGAGTAATGCGTCCGACCACTCCGCTTTCCGATACGATATCAAAAGATCTGCAAAAGCGCGGTATGAAATTTGTCGGTTCGACTATTATTTATGCTTATTTGCAAGCGATCGGCGTGGTTGACGATCACGAACCTGATTGCGATTTCGAGAAATAGGGGGGCAAATTGCGGAACAGCCAATCGCCATATTGACGCGACCATTACGCAATTCAAAGTGCGATAAATGTGCAAAATCATGTTATATATTACAATTTGAGTAAACGAAAAGATTTTGGTATTTAGAAAAATTCGTTTGTTTTGTTTCGGTGGTTTCTATGCCCGTACGATCATGGATAAAGCAAAACCCGTCAAGCCAAAAGCTCGACGGGTTTTGTGTTTCCGATTACGTTATATTTCTTGCGGCAGGGTAATTATTTATTTGCCCGCGCGCTTTTTGTAGCCGTCCAAACGGTCTTTCGCTTCCTGCTCAGCGCGTTCGAAGAGCTGCTGTGCGATCTCGGGTTTGGCTTTTGCGAGCGATTTATAGCGCGTTTCGCCTGCGATGAACTCTTGATAGTTGCCCGTAGGATCTTTGGAATCGAGAATGAACGGATTCTCGCCCTTGTCGGCAAGTTCGGGATTGAAACGATAGAGCTGCCAATATCCGGCTTTGACGGCTTTATCCTCTTCCGCCATGCCTTTGCTCATATCGATACCGTGGTTGATACAAGTCGCGTAGGCGATGATGAGCGACGGTCCGTGGTAAGCTTCGGCTTCCGCGATCGCTTTGATTACTTGGTTCTTGTCCGCGCCCATAGCGACCTGTGCGACGTAGACATAGCCGTATGTCATAGCCATTGCGCCGAGATCTTTCTTCTTGGTGCGTTTGCCGCCTGCGGCGAATTTGGCTACCGAGCCGGTAGGGGTGGACTTACTCGACTGACCGCCGGTGTTGCTGTATACCTCGGTGTCGACAACGAGCACGTTTACGTCCTCGCCGCTTGCAAGCACGTGATCCAAGCCGCCGTAGCCGATATCGTAAGCCCAGCCGTCGCCGCCGAATATCCATATGGACTTCTTGACGAGACAGTCTTTCTCGGCAAGTATATCTTTAATAAGCGTGGCTTGTTCTGCGGACACGTCGTGAGGCGCGCTTTCGAGAACTTTGACAAGTTCTGCCGACGCTTTCTTGCTGCCTTCGGCGTCGTCCATGTTTTCTATCCAAGCGTTGCAAGCCGCGGCGCATTTATCGCAACCGGCAGCGGCAAGCGCCGCAACTTTATCTTTAAGCGCTTCGCGTCTGGCTTTGTATGCAAGGTGCATTCCGTAACCGTACTCGGCATTGTCCTCGAACAAGCTGTTTGCCCAAGCCGGACCTTTGCCTTCCGCGTTCTTGGTATAAGGGCAGGTGGGAGCGGAGCCGCCGTAGATGGACGAGCAACCCGTCGCATTGGCGATGACCATGCGATCGCCGAAAAGCTGAGTGATGAGTTTGATGTACGGGGTCTCGCCGCAGCCTGCGCACGCGCCGGAGAACTCGAACAAAGGTTGTTTGAATTGGCTGCCTTTGACGGTGTCGATCTTGACCTTTTCCGACACATCCGCAAACGGTATCGATTCGGCGTAAGCGTGGTTTTTGCTTTCCGCGTCGACGACTTCGTCGAGCGGTTTCATAACGAGCGCTTTCTTGTCGGGTTTGGTCGGGCAGACGTTTGCACACGATCCGCAGCCCGTGCAATCGAGCGGGGAGAGCTGCATGCGGTAGTTATAGCCCGTATCTTTAAGCTGAGTGCTTGCTTTTACTGTCACGTATGTCTTAGGCGCGGCTTTGTCCTGAGCGTCCGTCGTAAGTACGGGGCGCAAGCAAGCGTGCGGGCAGACAAGCGAGCATTGATTGCACTGAATGCAGTTTTCGGAGATCCATACGGGCACGGTGGGGGCTACGCCGCGTTTTTCGTACTTGGTCGTGCCGCTCGGTACCGAGCCGTCGGGCGCGAATGCCGATACGGGCAGTTTGTCGCCTTCCTGACGAAGTATGGGATTGATGACGTTCTTGAAGTAGTCGTCGCCGCCGACTTCCGCAGCGACCGCACCGGTCGTAGCGTTAGCCCATGCCGCGGGAACTTTGACTTCGACGAGACCCGCGATGGCGTTATCTACGCATGCGTAGTTCATGTTGACGACGTCGTCGCCCTTTTTGCCGTACGCCTTTTTGATCATCTGTTTCATATAGCTTTCGGCGGTCTCGTAGGGGATAATGTTGGCAAGCTTGAAGAACGCGGCTTGGCAAACTGTGTTTACGCCTTTGCGCGCGCCGATCTCGTTGACTATTTTAAGCGCGTCGATCGTGTAGAGCTTGATATGCTTTTTGGCGATCGTCTGTTTCATCGCGGCGGGAAGTTCGTGGTCGAGCTGTTCGGGCGTCCAGTGGCAGTTCAAAAGGAACACGCCGCCTTCTCTGATGTCATCTACCATATTGTAATGTGTGACATAGGACGGGTTGTGGCACGCGACGAAGTCGGCTTGATCGATGAGATATGTCGACTTTATGGGTACGTCGCCGAAACGAAGGTGGGATATCGTGAGACCGCCAGACTTTTTGGAGTCGTAGAAGAAGTAGCCCTGAGCATACTTGTCGGTGTGGTCGCCGATGATCTTGATGGAGTTTTTGTTCGCGCCGACCGTGCCGTCGCTGCCGAGTCCGTAGAACTTGCAGCGGATAGTGCCTTCGGGGGAAGCGTTGACAAACTCGGAGAAGTCGAGCGACGTATTGGTAACGTCGTCGTTGATACCGACCGTGAAG
Organism: uncultured Christensenellaceae bacterium; assembly: GCA_910588315.1. GTDB lineage: Bacteria > Bacillota > Clostridia > Christensenellales > Pumilibacteraceae > Anaerocaecibacter. The sequence continues at coordinate 16,001 of CAJUQF010000004.1, forward strand.
TGATTTTTGGGCGTTGCCGCGGCAAGGTTTTTGTACACGGCGTTGACCATGGACGGATTGAACTCTTTGGAACCCAAGCCGTATCTGCCGCCGATGACTTTAATGCCCGTCTTACCGGTTTCGGCAAGCGCGGTGCAAACGTCGAGATAAAGCGGTTCGCCGAGACTGCCCGGTTCTTTCGTGCGGTCGAGAACGGCGATGCGTTTGACGGACTTCGGCAGAGCGTCGACAAAGTGTTTGACCGAGAAAGGACGGTACAGACGCACTTTCAAAAGTCCGACTTTTTTGCCCTGTTTGGCAAGGTAATCTATGGTCTCTTCCGCGGCTTCGCAGCCCGAGCCCATCATGATAATGACGTTTTCGGCTTTCTTGTCGCCGTAATACTGGAAGAGCTTATACTCTCTGCCTGTAATCGCTTTGACTTCGTCCATCATAGCCTGAACGATGTCGGGCGTGGCGTCATAGTATTTATTTGCTGCCTCGCGGTTTTGGAAATATATATCAGCATTCTGCGCGGTGCCTTTCTGGTGCGGGTGATCGGGATTGAGCGCGCGGGTCTTGAATTCGCGTATCTCTTCCATGCAGCCCGTTTTTTCCGCAACCTTGCGGATCTCGTCGTACTCGATGCCGTCGATCTTGTCTATTTCGTGGCTGGTACGGAACCCGTCGAAGAAGTGCAGGAAGGGTACTTTGGATTTAAGCGTCGAAAGGTGAGCGACGAGCGCGAGGTCCATCGCTTCCTGAACGGAGTTGCTGGCAAGCATCGCAAAACCCGTTTGACGGCAAGCCATGACGTCCGAATGATCGCCGAAAATGTTAAGCGCGTGTGCCGCGAGCGCGCGTGCGCTTACGTGAAAAACCGTCGGCAACAGTTCGCCGGAAATCTTGTACATGTTGGGGATCATAAGGAGCAAGCCCTGCGACGCGGTGTACGTCGTGGTGAGCGCACCCGCACAGAGCGACCCGTGAACGGCGCCTGCCGCGCCGCCTTCGGACTGCATTTCCGCTATGCGGAGTTCTTGCCCGAACATGTTTTTGCGTCCGGCGGTAGCCCATTCGTCCGCGTACTCCGCCATGGGCGAAGAGGGCGTAATGGGGTAAATCGCCGCAACTTCCGAGAAGGCATACGCTACGTGCGAGGCAGCGGTATTGCCGTCGATTGTCATCTTTACCATTATTAAAAACCTCCAGAGTGATTATAACATTGTAACTTATGTACGTTCAATGTATGCTTGTCCGAATAGTGTCGAACAAATACACACCGCAACCTTTATATTATAATGCTTGCGGAAGATAAAGTCAATAGTTAATCGTTAATTTATTATATTTTTAACCGATAAATCGCAAATTCGATTGACAGTAAAAGCGCCGAGTTGTAAAATAAATCACAACGGCACGGAACGGTATCGTTTACGGTAACGGTTGATGCGCCGTGCGATTGAAATTTGCCAAGTGATTATGAAAAACGGTTTGACTTTGAATGAAATACTCGATTCGGCACGAGCCGCCGGACTCGATCTTTCCGAAAGAGAAAGCGTCGATATGCTCGAAAATTTGCGCGAGCAAATGCGCTCGTTTCGTATTATGTCCGACGTCGATACGGATAATGTCGAGCCGTTTTTTGCGTATTCATCCGAAGCTGCGGAAAAAACGAAACTATGAGCGAGAAAAATAATGCCGAAAAAAACGGAGACGATCCGGCTGTATATAATGTGCATGCAAGTCTCGAACGCATAGAGCGATACGAAGAATTGAATAATTTTATCACGGTATGCGGCGGGCGTGCGGAACAAGACGCATTTAACGCGAGCGCCGCCAAAAGATCCGGATATGACTTGCCGCTTTACGGTATGACTTTTTCCGTGAAAGATAATATCGCGGTTGCGGGAGTCGAAACGACGTGCGCGTCGAAAGCTTTTTCGTGCGTGCCGGAACGTGACGCCGAGATAGTTGAAAAGCTTGTAAATGCCGGCGCGGCGGTCGTAGGTAAAACGAATATGGACGAGTTTGCCATGGGCAGTACCAACGAGTATTCGGCTTTCGGTCCGGTGCTTAACGCGCTGGATAAACTAAGAGTACCGGGCGGCAGCTCGGGCGGTGCGGCGAACAGCGTTGCCGCCCGTCAGGTCGATTTTGCCATAGGCAGCGATACGGGCGGGTCTGTGCGTCAACCGGCGGCGTATTGCGGCGTCGTGGGGCTGAAACCCACGTTTTTAAGCAGCGGTCGCAACGGATTGATCGGACTTGCGCCGTCGCTCGACACATACGGTATTTTTGCGCAGGACTGCGATACTTTGGCGCGTATATTCGGCGCTGTGCGCGGCGAAGAGACCAAAGTCGAGACCGACGGGAGCGGATTGAAAATAGGCATAGCGGACGAGTTTCTCTCTCAGCGGCTCGAGTCCGGCGTGGAAAGATCGTATTTGCGTGCGCTCGACGTTTTGAAAAAATCGGGCGCGGAGATCGTAAGGATCAAATTGCCGTCTGTGCGTGCGGCGCTCGCCGCATATCACGTGATCTCGTCGGCGGAAGTCGCTCGGACTTTTTCCGAGACTTTTTCCGATCTTAACATAAACGCGCTCGGCGCGGAGGTCAAGCGGCGCATAGTCATGGGAAATATTGTTGTGACGGGCGATAATTACGATGATATTTACATAAAGGCATGTAAAGTTCGCGCCAAGATATGTTCGGAGTTTGATGCGGCGTTGAAAGAATGCGCCGTTATCTTAAGTCCTACATGTCCGACCGTTGCGTCCGAACTCGGCAGTATGCGCGATCCCGATAAAAATCACAACAACGATATATTCACATCTCCGATAAGTCTTGCGGGACTTCCCGCCGTGAGCGTGCCGTTCGGACGTTGCGACGGTATGCCGGTCGGCATACAGATAATAGGCGACAAGTTCGACGAGCGTACCGTACTTTCCGTGGGAAAAACTTTGGAGAGTAACGACATATAAAAAATCAAATGTAAACGAGATATCGATCGCGGCGGAGCGTAATGCTGTGCCGCGATTTTGCTCGCATAAATTGTCATTGCAATCCGCACACTAACGGCATGAAGGAAGCCGAGCTTATTCTCAATAAATTCGCGACGCCCGACAACGTCGTATCGCATGAATTCAAGTGCGGAAAGACGTCCGGCGCATTGATAGTCCATCCCGACTTATCGGATGCGCAGACCGCGCGCGCGGTCATATACGCATTGGAAAACTGCGCGCATTCACTCGGAACGCTGGAAGAGTTTGCACGGTATGCGCTTTTCGAGTATGATGTTTCCATTTCGACGGATGCCGGCGACTGTGTGAACAGATTGCTGTCGGGCGACATGCTGCTTTGTATCGAAGGCGAGGAACGCTATGTGGTTATCAATGCGCGCTCGTACACTACGCGCGGCATAACCGAGCCGCCCACTGAGACCGTAATGCACGGACCGCGCGAAGGGTTTATAGAAGATCTAAAAACCAATCTTTCTTTGCTCGAACGAAGGCTCAAAACTCCCGATTTTGCTATCGATCGAATGGAGATAGGGCGTAAAACAAAAACCAATGTCGCGGTCTGTTATATCTCGTCGGTGGCAAATCCCGACGTCGTGAAAAAGATAAAACAGCGTTTGAAAAAAATAGATATCGACGGCATCGTCGACAGTCATTATCTTGTTCCGTACATCGAAGAAAAACCGCTGTCGCTGTTTACTCAATCGGGCATAAGCGAAAAACCGGACGTAGTTGCCGCTAAGATGCTCGAAGGCAGAGTCGCAATAATAGTCGACGGTTCGCCAATGGTCGTTACGGTCCCGTTCGTTCTGATAGAAGAATTTCAGGCGGGCGAAGATTATTACCAGCGTTCGACATACAGCACGTTCGTCAGACTACTGCGCTATGTCGGGATACTGTTTGCCACGCTCTTGCCGGCAATGTATGTCGCGTTGCAAAATTTTCATTATACGCTTATACCCGTACGGTTCATGATAACGCTTATG
>CAJUQF010000004.1:19992-51225 GCA_910588315.1 uncultured Christensenellaceae bacterium
GCTTATGACCGCGATTAAGGGTTTGCCGCTGTCGCCGCTTGCCGAAACGTTGTTCGTACTGCTACTGTTCGAGATAATACGCGAGGCGAGCGTGCGTATGCCGCGTGCCGTCGGTATGGCGATGAGTATAGTCGGCGCTCTTGTATTGGGTGAAACGGCGGTGAATGCCGGTATAATAAGCTCGCCTGCGGTCATGATAACCGCGCTCAGCTCGATCGCACTGTTTACGGTACCCGGACTTATAGGACCTATGAGTATTCTGCGGCTCGGGTATACGCTTATAGGCGGACTGTGCGGTTTGTTCGGACTGATCCTCGCCGTACTGTTTACGCTGCATTATATTTGTTCGCTAAACGCGTACGACGCACCGTATCTTGCGCCGGTCACGCCGCTCGTATATATCGATCTCAAAGACGCCATAGAACGCGGACCGTTCCCGTCGATGAAAAAACGCCCGAAAAGCATACCCAATATAAATCCGACGAGACAAAGCTGATCCGCGGCAACACCTATGAAGATTGCTCCGCCCCGCTTGCGCTCAGGTCGAAATGACAAATGCGAGCGCCAAATCGCCGCGATCGCGTCTTACATATGATTAAACAAGCCGAACAAACGAATATCGCCGCAGAACCCGTCGCTCGATCGGAAAGCATTCAAGACGCCGGTACGACAAATACCGGCGAACAGAAGCAGGCGACAGGCAAACAGCTCGTAGCGATCATATTTATTCTCTCGCTTGCGACAAAGATGTTTTTGCTGCCGATCTTTCTTATACAGTCTACGGGACGGGACGCATACATCATAGTCTCGGTGTTTTGCGCGTTCGACCTTATAACGCTTGCGATAACGCTCGTTACAATGCGGCTCGCAAACGTCGATTTTTTCGAGTTGATAACAAGTGTGACTGGAAAGGTCGGGGCGAAGATAATCGTGTCGGTGATCGGCATATTTTTGTTTTTCAAACTGAATATCTCGGTCGCCGAAATTCTCGCATTTTACGGAACGAACGTGTTTACCGATTTCGACACGTCGCTCATGGTAATAGTGCTGTTGGTGTTTTTGGCGGCGGCGGGTACACATACTCTGCGTGCGTTATGCAGACTGAACGAGCTGTTGGTGCCGCTCATAGTGCTATGTCTGTTTATTCTCGTATCGATAGTCGTCATGACCGGATTCGATCTTGCAAACATTTTTCCCGCAGTGCGAGATCCTGGAGATTTTTCCGACGGATTGGTGCATTACGGATCGTGGATAGGAGATTTTACGCCGCTGGTACTTTTTATCGGCAGAACCAAGACGAAAAAGCGTACAGGCATTTTTGCCGTTGCGTCTGGCACGATCGGGTCTGCCGTCGCCGTATTTTTCGCATTGGTATTGTCCGCGGCGTTCGGAAACGTTCCGTCGCTTGTGGACAGTACCACGAATCTTTCAAACATATTGCAATTCACCGTAGGTAATATGTACGGCAGACTCGACATGTTTTCGTCGATACTATGGAGCGTTTCCGTATTTATAGAAGCGGCGCTGTTCTTTTATTCGACTTGCCGGTGCATATCGTTTGTTATAGGCAAAAACACGCATGTGATAATTTCGTTATGCACGAGCGTCGCCGTATATGCCGTACAGGTGTTTGCGCTCATCGATCCTACTATATTTTCGACGGTCGTCACGTCGCTCGCATGCTCTGTTACGGTTCCGATAATAACGCTGGCGATACCCGTGCTTGCGCTTATATGCGCGCTTATTTCAAGAAAAAGGCAGAGACTTTTAAAATGAAACTTAAACTGACCGTAGAAAAAAAACTGTTGATATATAAAATACTGTTGTTTATTTTTGCGTTCTTCATAGCGTTTATGCCTACGACTGCCATGCGGAGCAAGGAAGTGAACAGCAGGGTCATAGTGGAAATACTCGGTATAGACTGCGGCGAAAAAGTATCGCTGACCGCGCAGTACGTTATGCCTACGGAGTCTCAGGGAACGACTTCCAAAGATACTGTGACGGTAGAGAGCGGGAGCTTGACGGAAGCGGTGGAAATGCTTAACACCGCGCTCGGTCGTCGCGCGGAACTCGGTCACTGCTCGATGGTTGTGATCGGCAGCGACGTCAAACCGGAAATACTCGGATCGTTGATGACGGTGACGGACGTTACCGCAGACGTGTATGTGTCGGCGGCGAAAGACAAAGCCGAGGATTTCGTTTCGGATATAACGGAGTTCATGAAGAAAACGGGCGCGACCGACGCCGATTTCATAGCGTACGGCGCAAAACGCGCGCACGTTGCGACCAACACTCTGCTCGGATTTTTGTCCGATCTCGGCAGCGCGTCCGAAAGTACGTTTATCCCCGTTGTGGAAATGATAGAAGAACAGCCCGACGGCGGTTCCGGCGGAGATTCCGACGGCAGTAGCGGTGAAGAAAGCGGGGGCGGCAAAAGCGGCGAGTCGGGTTCCGGCGGAGATAGCAAGCAGATCGGTATGAAAGTCGAACGGCTTGCGCTTTACGGTAAAGACGGCAGACGTGGTATATTGGAACGCGATTCGGCACGCGGCGTCGCATGGGTCAGCTCGCCGATAGAAAAGGGCACGATAACCGCCGATATAGAGTTTAACGGCAAGACGATCGAAGGACTGTCGGGCAGATTGATAAAAAAGCATTCTTCCGTAAAGACGTCCGGACGCGGCAAGGCGACGGTAAAAGTCAAGGCGTATATAGAACCGACCGGCGATAAGTTCAACGAAATCGGCGCGGCAAACAGTTTAAAGGCTACGGCGGCATTGAAAAACGGATTCGCCGAAAAAATAGAATCGGAAATCGACAGAGCGTTTTTCGACGCGCTGTCGCTCGGCTGCGATCCGTTGTTTATAGGCAGGCAGTTCTATCGCTACGACCCCGATTATTTCGAAAGCACGTTCGATTTGAATAATGTTTCGGTGAATTACGATATAGAGATCGTCATCAAATAACTGTTTTGATCGGTACAAAACAGTTGACAGCGACGTGAAAATATAATATAATATTCAAGCTTGAAGCAAATCGGAGTTCTCGGAACGAAGGAGGTGTGAATAATGGCAGTTATCCGTGTCGGTGAAAACGAATCTCTCGACAGCGCGCTCAAACGTTTTAAACGCAAGTGCCAAAAGGACAATATTTTGGGCGATATGCGCAAAAAGGAATACTACGAAAAGCCCTCCGTCAAGAGGAAAAAGAAGAAGGAAGCCGCTCGCAAGCGTTTTCGTTAAGATGAGCCGTTTCGTTCCCTTATCCGTGCTACAACGATTTAAATAAGGAATTATTCCGCATTGAGTTGCGGACATAACTTTATTATCGCGGTGTCGACAATCGGCGCCGCTTTTCTTTTGTATACAACATATTAGGGTATTGCGGCAGTCTCCGCAACAGTATATTGCGGTGTATAAAAATACACAACAATCCACAAATTTTCTACAAGAAAAGGTGTTGACATTTGCCGAAAAATGCGTTTTAATACCATTACTCTCTTTTTTGAGCGGGTAGACTTCTATCGTTTAAAATAGTTTTACGTAAAGTTTCCCGATCGCAAGACCATAAACGCCGAGAAAGATAAAAGGAGACATGTATGAAAAGACGCGATTTTATTATAGTCACCATGGTGCGGAACGGATTTCGTACTTCGCTTAAAGGTTTCGATCAGTTTTGTTTGTGTGTCGAATATTATACCGACGATCCGACGGCAACCATCGCAAGTATATACAAGCGCGTCGCCGATGAATGTAAGTGTACGGAAAGTTCGGTCGAGAAGAATTTACGCAGGCTTTTCGAAAGTTCCGATGCGACTTCGGCGATAAGCAAGCTGTTCGGCATGAACTTTTGCGATACCGGTAACAAGGAAATCGTTTCGCTGTTTTCCAACTATGTATCGCTCCAGCGCGAATATTATGATTGCGCGTAAAAAAACTCTGCTGCCGTACTTTGCGGGTTTTAAAGTGCGGATAAAAAATCATGAAATATAAACACGACGGAACGTATGCGGTCATTTCGTCGTGTTTTTATTTGTATGTCGATCGTGATCGTCGGACCTATGCGCTTAAAGTTTTTTTACGGCTTGTCGCAGTTCTTTTATCTGACGCAACAGTTCGGTTTCGGCGCAACCGCCTTTTACGCTGCGCCGCGCGATGGCGCTTGACGGGAGAACGGCGGTCAGTATGTCTGTATCGAAAACGGGTGAGAAAGATCTGAATTCTTCCAACGACAGTTGTTGCAATGTTTTATTATTGTTTACGCAATACAATACGATCTTGCCCGTGATCTCGTGCGCCGTGCGGAACGGTATGCCGTGTGCGGCGAGATAATCCGCGCACTCCGTGGCGCATGAGTGCCCGCCTGCCGCCGCGCGTTCCAACTTCGCCCGATCGAAAGAGACCTTTTCGAGAAACGCCGAGAAAACGCGCAACGACAGTTCGAGTGTTTTATCCGCATCGAATATCGGTTCTTTGTCCTCTTGCATGTCTTTGTTGTAGGCGAGCGGAAGTCCTTTCATGACGGTTATCATACCGGTGAGATCGCCGACGACCCTGCCGCACTTGCCGCGCAAAAGCTCGTTGACGTCGGGATTTTTCTTTTGCGGCATGATAGACGAACCCGTACTGTACTCATCGGGCAATATCAAAAAACCGAATTCTTCGCCAGACCAATAAACGAATTCTTCGTTTATGCGCGACAAATGCAGCATGATCTGCGTCGCGCACGACAGATATTCGATGGCGAAATCACGATCGCTCACACCGTCGAGAGAGTTTTGCGTAACGCCGTCGAATCCCAAGAGTTTTGCCGTGTAGTCTCTGTCGATGGGGAAGGTCGTCGACGCGCAAGCTCCGCTGCCGAGCGGCAGAACGTTTACGCGCTTGCGGCAGTCTTTGAGCCTTTCGCCGTCGCGCAAAAACATGTTTGCGTATGCGGCGAAATAATGTCCGAGAGTCGTGGGCTGCGCTTTCTGCATGTGCGTATATGCCGGCATTGCCGTCGATTTTTCACGTTCGGCAATATCTGCGAGAGTACTTACAAGCGCGCGCAAAAGCATTACCGTCTTGTCGATACAGTCGCGAACGTACAGCCGCGTATCTGTTGCGACCTGATCGTTGCGACTGCGTGCGGTGTGTAATTTTCTGCCAGGATCACCGATGCGTTTTACCAATTCGTTCTCGACAAACGAATGAATGTCTTCCGCGTTTTCTATCTCGAGCGCGCCGCTTTCGATGTCCTCGAGTATTTTTTCGAGTGCGCCGACTATGTTTTGCGCGTCGGCGTCCGGTATTATACAGCAATGCGCGAGCATCTTGCAGTGCGCGATCGAGCCGGTGATGTCCTGACGGTACATCTCGCGATCGAACGGCAACGAATCGTTGAACTGTTCGGCTATTTTATCGAGTTCTGCTGTAAATCGACCTGACCAAAGTTTCATGTCTCACTCCTGTATTACACCGCTACGGGTTTCGAGATATTTTTTAAGATATGCAGTAGTGTGTGGGTAGATAGTTAAAGCCGCGCTCGTTTTAAAGCGCGGCCTTGTTTTCGGCGGTGAGCCTGCCGCCCGGCGGTTTAAAGATTATTTCTTGCTCTTTTCGTTTTTCTCGAGCATTTTGGCGCGGACTTTCATGGGTAAGCCGAAAAGATTGATAAATCCCGCGGAATCTTTTTGGTCGTAAACTTCGTCCTCGCCGAACGTCGCTATCTCTTCGTCGTAAAGAGAATAGGGCGACGTCATGCCCGCGGGCGTGATCTTGCCTTTGAACAGTTTGACGCGAGTCGTGCCTGTGACAAATTCCTGCGTGCTGTCTACGAAAGCGGACAGCGCTTCGCGAAGCGGGGTATACCACTTGCCGTCATAGACAAGCTCCGCGAATTTGAGCGCGATATGCTCCTTGAAGTGCGCCGTGTCGCGATCGAGCGTTATCTCTTCGAGATTTTTATGCGCGGCGTAAAGGATAGAACCGGCGGGATTTTCGTAAACTCCGCGCGACTTCATTCCCACAAGGCGGTTTTCCACCATATCGTCGACGCCGACCCCGTGCTTGGCGCCTATTTCGTTGAGCCGTTCTATCAAGGCGACGGGCGCGAGCTTTTTGCCGTTGACTGCGACGGGTTCGCCTTTGACCCAATCTATGGTAACGTATTCGGGCGTATCCGGCGTGTCTTTAATGGGTTTGCTGATGAGCAACATCTCGTCTTTGGGTTCGTTCTCCGGATCTTCGAGGTCGCTGCCTTCGTGCGAAAGATGCCAAAGATTTCTATCCATGGAGTAGTTGTGTTTTTTTGTTACGGGTACGTCAAGCCCGTGCGCTACCGCATAATCGATCTCTTCGTCGCGGGATTTGATATCCCAAATGCGCCAGGGCGCTATGATCTTCATATCGGGTGCGAGCGCTTTTATAGACAGCTCGAAACGCACTTGATCGTTGCCTTTACCTGTGCAGCCGTGGCATATGGCGTCCGCTTTTTCTTTTTTTGCGATCTCTACGAGACGCTTGGCGATGACCGGACGCGCAAACGACGTGCCGAGCAAATATTTGCCTTCGTAGACCGCGCCTGCTTTAAGGGTGGGGAAAATGCAGTCTTTGACAAACTCGTCTCGGAGATTTTCTATGTATAACTTTTCCGCGCCGCTCTTTTTGGCTTTTTCGTGTAACGGTTCGAGTTCTTCGCCCTGACCGACGTCGGCGGCAACGGCGATGACTTCGCAATCGTAATTCTCTTTCAACCACGGTATGATTATCGTCGTATCGAGTCCGCCGGAGTATGCCAAAACAACTTTCATTTTTGCCATGAGTTTATTCTCCTTCATACGTAAAATATATTTTATGGAAATATTATACACCAACGGTATGCAAAAGGCAATTATTTTGCAGCCGTTCACGCGCCGCAAAGGCGTTATTCGAGGAGTATTTTTGCCCGCTTGTACAATCACAGATTGGATTGTTTTTGCTCGATATTCTATCGAAGGGAGAAAAGCAAGCAAAGCTTCACGCAGCATTTGGCTGCTGACGCCAAATTCGGTGTGTTCCGCCTTATGGTGCGGAACTTGTGCGCGAAGCGTGCGGGCCCGGAGCTTGCTCCGTGGTATAATACCTAATTTATTTAAAATAATGCGTCCTTTCGGATGCAATGTAGAGGATTACGGACTCGAAATGCCCGTAAATATACTTGACAAGTTCCATTATATAATGTTAAAATAAACCAATTACTTTGTTGAATCGGCAACGGCGCCGCGGTAAGCGCTTTGTCGTTCGACAATTTTTTAGTTTGCGGGCATTTAATTGTGCGTTGCAAGGCAGGTGACAGTATGAAAAAAATCAAAAGAGCGCTGTATATGCTTCTGGCGGTTGCCGTGTTTGCGGCAGTCGGCGTCTTTGCCGTAGCTTGCGGCGGAGACGAGCAGGATCCCGCCAAAACGTACACGATGACATTCGTGACGGACGGCGGCAGCGAGATCGCACCGATAAAAGGCGTCGGCGGCAGCATGGTCGTTGCGCCTGCCGATCCGAAAAAGACGGGATACGACTTTGACGGATGGTATCTCAAATCCGATTTTTCTGGCGAGCCTGCCGTTATCCCGACGCGCATGCCCAACAAGAATACTACATATTATGCAAAATTCTCTTCGCCGGAGGCCGGCGCGTACACTCTGACGTACGATTACAATCTCGGCATGTATCCGCATGATTCCATGATAGCGACGGAACGCGGCGACGGCGGTGCGCAGTTCACCGTCAAAGACGGCGCGCTTTTCCGCCCGCACGGAGATAACTACATGTTTATCGGCTGGTCCGACAGCGCGGACGGCATAGTGTCGCCGTCGGAAAAACTGCCGGGACAGTATAATACCGGCGATACGCTCACGCTCGACGGCAACGTTACTCTTTACGCCCAGTGGGCGAGACTTTACGTCGATAAGCGGACGGGCAATCCCGAAAAAGTTTACGTGTACATGCCGCTCATGGAAAAGGGCTTGGGCGCGGCGATACTCGTGCGCGACGGAAAAGAGAATAAACTCGGCTTTTTGGCGTCGGGCAGCAATACCGTATCCGGTATGAACGAATTCACTTTTTATCTCGAGGATTACGACAACGGCGAATTTACCGGCAGGATAAACGGTGATTATACATATACCGTTTCCGACGGGATACAGGGTATGTATTTGCAGTATGATAACGGTCTGCGTCAGGATACGCCGTACATACTCTCGCTCGACGGGTTCGGATTCGCAACGGTGACAGAGATGCTCGGCGACTCGATCGTCGTGCGTTCGAGCGGTAAATACGAATACGACGCCGAGTATAAAGATTATCTTTACACGTACACGCTTGCGTCCGACGCTAACGATGAAACCGTGACAAATCCGCCCAAGTACGAAACCACGTTTGTCATAGAAAAAACAGAAGTGACCGGGACCGAGTTCGACGGCAGATGTCGGATGCTCGGTTACGAGAGCGGTTCGTTCTTCGAGTACGGCAACGGCTATCTCTACGGCAATTATCTGCTCAATCTCAACGGTTACGGCGGAGCGAAACTTACGACTTACAAGCTCGGTACTGACGGCGATCTCGAAATCGGCACAGACGGTAAACCCGTAGTCGAAAGTGTGGAAGAGGGCGTGTACCACGGTACCGAAAATTACGCGAGTTATCGCGGCGAGTGGGTATTCGTACCTGACGGCGGCGCGGAAATGAAGTTCGTGCTGTCTACAGTGAGAGCGTCCGAGCAACAGGTCTATCCCGTATATATTGTGTTCGATCAAGCTTTGTACGGTAATTACGAATCCGATGACGGCGCTAAACTCATGCTCGACGGTTACGGTATGGCGGAGTATTACGCCGCCGACAAAACTTCGTATACCGGCGAAATAAAGATACAGGATAACAACGTGGATTTCGTCCCGTATATTCAAAACAGCGACGGAACGTTTGAAAAGGGTGCGACTATATTGTTTGTGGTCGACAAGACAATCGGCACGTTCGTCATCAATACAACGGGGCTTATCGTCGATCCTTCCGGCGTTCTTGTCGAGTATCGCGGAAAGTCTGCGGTCGTCGAAATACCAGAAACACAAGACGATAAGACTATAACCGCCATCGGCGATCGTGCATTCGACTATACCAAAACTTCCGTATCGCTGTATTCTGTGACGATCCCGAAAACCGTAACGTCTATCGGGGTGCGCGCGTTCGAAAACAACTATACGCTGCGCCGCGTTATCTTCCTTTCGGATACTCCGATCAACATAGACTGGTCCGATGCGAACAATCCGTTCCGTTGGCCCGCCGGAGATTTTATTATCGTTGTGCCTGAAGGCAGCCAAGAAGCATATAAAACGGCGTGGGCGGGCAGTCCTTATGTAAATAAGATAAAGGGCAGCGAAGAGATCCTTTTCGTTCCGGAATTCGAAATAGAAAACGGCGTACTCATTCGCTACAACAAACAGGATGATTCCGAAGGCTTGCTCGATCTGGTTCTACCTGATGAAGTAGTCGAGATAGACGCGAATGTATTTTTGGGCGTAGATTATTTGCGCAGTATCGACCTGAACAACGTGACAAAGATAGGCGACGGCGCATTCGAAAACTGCTCGGAACTCGTATCCGTGACGTTTACTAACGTGACGCATATCGGCGAAGCGGCTTTTGCCGGTTGCGACAAGCTCACGACAAGCGGCGGTGTTACTGCCGACGGCGACGCCGTTACCGTTGCCGATAGTCCCGTAGAACTTCCGAAAATCGTCAGTCTCGGCGAGTATGCGTTCAGCAGCTGTTATTCGTTGCATTATGTCAAACTTGGTGAAAATCTTGCCAAGATCGGAAGTTATGCGTTCTATGAATGCAATATCTTCAGCGAAGATCCGGCGTTGTTCGTCGAACTTCTCGGCGATAAAGCGCCTACGATGGGCGAACGCGTTACTTCCGGTAACATTGCGTTCAGATTCAAAGTGAAAGATATAACCGTTGCGCTCGAGTGCTTTAAGGCAGGTTCTTGGGAAGTTTACTGTAAGCATCTGTATATCGAAAGCGGCGCCGAGAAAGGCAGATATGTCAGCGGTGCGGACATTCTCGAACTCGACGGCAGGGCGGTATATCAGTCTTCGACCGTATGGATGTACGCGATAAACGGCAATAAAATATCATTCTACGAGTTCGATACGGATGCGCCCGGCGGCAACAATTACAACTATGTCGGCGGCACTATCGAAAACGGTACCATCGTTATGCGTATAGGCAGCTACGAGCGCACGTTCACAAAGATCGACGGCGGCAATATAACGTTTACGAGCGAGGACGGAAAGTATACGCTCGTGTGCGATCCCGACGCGCTTCAGCCGGAAAATTACGAAGGTATGGTCGGCGACGCCGATGTAACGTTTAACGGCAAGCCGGCGAAATTGCACATTGTAGGTTACAATTCCAAGGTAATTTACAATTTCCTCGATACCGACGGAAAGTATTACGATTTCTATATTACGTTCGACGGCAATACGTTTACCGTCAGAAAGTCTACGCCCGAGAAATATATGACCGGGATAAAAGCCTCCGACGGAAGTGAGTTGAATATACATATCACGGGTTCTATAGTGTATGTGTACGGCAAGCTCAATATAAAAGTCGGTGAAGACGGCGGCGCCGATATAATGATGCCGGAATGGGGCGAGGGCAGTGTGATTGCGACCGTAAACGGCAACAGTTATACGTTTGTCAAATGGTACAGGAATACGAAATACAGAGTAACCGTGACACTGTCTCAGGATCAGAAAAGCTTTACTTATACGTACGAGATAGCGGAATAGACCGTTGTCGATTCGTAATTGAATAAACCTATATTTGCGGGTAAAGTCAATCGCAACGGCGCGATCTGCCCGCTGTTTGTAGTACGAAAAAATCAAAAAGGAGAAACATCATGAAGAAAAAACTCGGAATCATACTGACGACTGTCATTATGATAGCAACATGTTTCGTTTTTGTCGCCTGCGGTGAGGAAACGTCGAACGAACCTGCCGGACCGTCCGATCCAGCTACTTATGCCGTGACGTACGATCTTAACGGCGGAACGGGTACTACGCCTACCGAAAGCAAAAAAGCCGCCGGGGCGAAATTCAACCTCGCGTCGGCGACCGGAATAACCAACGGCGACAAATTGTTTGCAGGCTGGAACGACGGATCGAAAACGTATGCCGCCGGCGCAGAGTACACCATGCCCGATAAAGCGGTAACGTTTACGGCGCAGTGGACCGATAACGGGCAACCGCCCGTAACCGCTACTTATACCGTGACGTACGATCTTAACGGCGGTACGGGTACTACGCCTACCGAGAGCGAAAAGGCCGCCGGCGCTAAGTTCGATCTTGCGTCTGCGACCGGAATAACCAACGGCGACAAATTGTTTGCAGGCTGGAACGACGGATCGAAAACGTATGCCGCCGGCGCAGAGTACACCATGCCCGATAAAGCGGTAACGTTTACGGCGCAGTGGACAGAAGAATATGTCGCGCCCGCGCTCGATGAAAACGGTATATTGGTATTGAATTTCTCTACGAACAAAGGTGAATTGCTGTATGTCGATTCGAGCGATAATGAGCGTACGGCGAATTTGACGTTTACTCTCGATGGTAAAAATCTCACGGTGTCGGTAGGCGGTCAAACTTTTAACGGCACTTACGAAAACGGTATCGTTTATATAACGATAGATTTTGCGGGGGAAGTATACAGGTTCGGTAAATTCGAAGAACCGGAAAAAGTCTTGCCCACTTTGCAGTTCGACGCAAACGGCGGTACGGGCGATGCGCCCGTGGTTTCTGATGATGCGTTTACTTACAGCGAGTCTCTCGGTAAATATAAATTCAAATTGCCCAAGTGTACGTTCGTTGCTCCTACGGGCAAAGCTTTCCTGGCATGGGGAATCAACGGAGATACCAATAAGTATAGCGCAGGCAGTTTGTATTTTGCAAATTCCGGCGAAAAGCTCGTATTAAAAGCATTATGGAAAGATACTGCGCCCGAGGCGATCACCGGTACGAAATTTACCGGTCATTGCGCGTTGCCGAGAAAAGAGATAAACGGCGTTGTTTTCGATGGACTTGTATTGACCGAAGTGTATGTCGATTCGGATAACAATAAAGTATTTTACACATTAGCGAATGAAAGTACGGTCAAGTCGTCAAAGATGATTTTGACTGGCAATACATACAGACCCGATATATACGGTGATGACGCATTGTATTATGAAATAGAGATAAAGACAATATCTTACTATATTGTTATCAAAGCGGACATGACTAAGCTTTCGCTTTGCGACTCGGACGATAAATTGATAGAAAACGGCGAGTTTTCGGCAGAAGGCGGTTATGTTCCGCCCGCGGGTACCGAATACACCGTAACGTTTGACGATAATCTCGGCGGCGATGTGCAAACGCAAAAAGTCGAAGCGGGTAAAAAGGTAGCAAAACCCCAAGATCCAGTTCATCCTGACGGCAAGCATTTTATGTATTGGCGCGACGACGAGACGGGCTTAGAGTACGAGTTTGACAGCGCCGTTACGGGCAATTTGAATTTAAGCGCACGATATGCTTGGAAGCTTACTTTCGCGGCGGGTGAAGGTAGCGGCACCGTAGATTCTATTTTTGCAACCGGTATGTGGCAAACATTGCCTTCCTCAGACGGTTTGTCGTGTGCCGGTAAAACTTTTGCCGGTTGGAGCGACGGGGAGACCGTATATCAATCGGGCGACAGATACATGCCGACGAAAAATGTGACGTTCACGGCGCAATGGCAAGAAGCTGTTTCGAGCTATACAGTCGAGTTTATAAAATCGACTAAATACAGCGAGAACAGAGACGCCGTAGGCGAGATCCCGACTATGCCGAATAAGGCTCAAGGAGAGAAGATAATTCTGCCGCAAAACCCGTTTACTCTTAACGGATATAAATTTATCGGCTGGACCGTGCAGGAATACGACGGGTTCGATTCGGATATGGGGCAAGCGATTTGGACTACCGTAGTTATAAAGAACCCCGGCGAAGAGTTTACGGTTGGTACCAAGAATATAAGAATCGCCGCAACATGGGAAAAAGACGTTCCCGCACAATATACCGTTATTTACAAAGCCGGCGGGCACGGCATGGGTAATGACGTAATTGAAAACAACGTGAAAGCCGGCGCATATACATTGAAAAATTATATGTTCACCGCAGATGATTTTTATATGTTTATCGGATGGGCTGTAGAAGGCGGGGACTCCGATCCGATTGATAGCGATAAGTATAATCTTACCGCCGACACAGTATTTGTAGCTCAATATTTGAATGCTTATTCCGGATTTGACAACGGTTATAGCAGTAATATAAATTTATTTTTCGATACAAATTTAGGTGTTCTGTACATATACGGCGAAGATGATAACGTCACCGAGGTCAGTATCGCAATCTCTATAACCGGAAATGATATTACTGTTCTATTTGCAGACGGCGACGACGAAGGGTTTAGCGGCACTTTCATAAATAATACGCTTAATATAACGCTTGAGTATAACGGACAAAGCTTTGTTTACGGCATCGGCAGTGTCGATCCATCCGTAACATACACCGTGACTTATGATCTCAACGGCGGTACTGGAACATTGCCTACGGAGAGCGAAAAATCCGCGGGAGTAAAGTTTAACCTTGCCGCATCTACCGGTTTTGCAAACGGCGATAAAACTTTTGCGGGTTGGAACGACGGATCGAAAACGTATGCCGCAGGCGCGGAGTACACCATGCCGAATGCTAACGTGACTTTTACCGCGCAGTGGAAAGATAAACCGTCCGGATCCGATTGGCAGGATATTGGAAGTATTACAAGTGGACCTTTGTTTGATTATGTCAATCAAATCATTGATAGCGGAAAAGCCTCGGCATTGTTCTTATTTCCACAAGAATTCGAAGGCAGTAAATATACGTTTATAGGATTGCAGTTCGAAATCGTTACGTTAGGTAGCGATCCGTATTTACGCCTAAAACCTGTTTATTATGAAACTGCAAATAAGCAGGGAACATTAAAAGCAGGGACTACCATATCCGATGATGCTACAAATACCGATCCTCTAAAGCTATGTTTTAAATCAAGTTCTTATCGTATAGAAATTCAATATGACGGATCGGATTTTTATATGACTTACTTTAAATACAGTACATATGTTACTAAAGAAGAACAACTTATTTTAACATATACGACAAAAACGATAGAAGATTTAAAAAATGAGTAATATATTTAATAATGCCTTATACCAAAAAGGATACCGAATTTGCTCGGTATCCTTTTTGGTATTATATTTAAAATTTATTGTTGCATGCGTCACATATATGTTCGAACACGAAGTTGTACCGTTTAATATAATGCTTTGTTTGTTCACAGGATAGAAAATTTCCTATAATTGTAAAGCTATCTTTATTAGACGTCAAAATCAATTCAACTTCATATCGCCGGACTTGATCCAATTCTTTTTACGCATGAGTTCGCTCACGCCGAAGGCTACGAGCGCGGGGACTATTATGTAACATACGAGTACGGCTATCAAGACGTACCACCACGGTTTGCCCGCATCGATAGAAACCGTGAATGTGTTTATCACTCCGACGAGTCCTGCCGTGCCCATGCCGGAACCCGTCGCGTCGCACATGATTTTAAACGCGGCAGAGGCGAGGGGACCTGCCACGGCGGACGCCGCCACTGCGGGGATAAGTATCTTCGGGTTTTTACCGAGATTGGGTATTTGCAGCATGCTCGTGCCGAGCCCTTGCGAAACAAGTCCGCCCCAGCGGTTCTCGCGAAAGCTCGCTACGGCAAATCCGACCATGTGCGCACAGCATCCGGCGCAAGCCGCCGCCGCGCCGATTTGCGCGTTGTAGACAAGCGCAGGAGTGTTTATGAGCGACGAGCTGAATATCATAACTCCGAACGCCGCACTCGATGTCGGCAGGGTTAAAAGTAAGCCCATGATGACTGCGATAAGTATGCCGAACGATACCGGTTCCCATCCTATAGCCATAGATACGCCTTTGCCGAATACCGCAAACAGCATACCGAAAGGAATACCGAGCGCGATCGCGCCGAGCGTGCCGCAAGATATGGCGCAAAGCGGTACAATGATTATATCGACGGGAGTTTTGCCCTCGACGTGCCGCGTAATTTCTATTGCCGTAACCGCCGCGACGAAAGCGCCTACGGGATCGCCGATCGTTATGGACGGCGCCTTGCTTGCGCCGTAAATATGTATACCGGACATCGCGAAAATATTTGTTATATTCGCGCCGATCATTCCGGCAACGGCGGCGGAAAAACTCGTAAGCTTGCCGGCTTTAAGACTGTGCGCGATACCTACGCCTATACCGGCGCCCATCAGCAGTTTCGCAATGCCGCCGATCTGCGTCAGTATCTTGCAGAACGCGTTGTCGCCGATTGCGCCGAACTGCGCTATGATAGTGCCTATTATCAGCGTGCAGAACAGACCGAGCGCCATGCCCGAAAACGCTTCTATAAAATATCTGTGCGCGAAATACTTGACCCACTCTTTTACAGATCGCTTTTGTTTATTGGGTAGCGGATCGACCGCAGTCTTATTTTCCGACGTTTCGGACTGTTCCGTGTCGGTGTTAACTGGTGAGACCGTCTCGGGGGATATCGATCCGCTTTCCGCCGTTACGTCGGTTGCGTCGGGTGTTGTCGGTTCGGTTTCCGGTTCTGTTGTATCGTTCACGGCGAAAAGCTCCAGTGAATTTTTTTTAATTATACATTCATGTCGAATCAAAGTCAAGCATATGTAATTTGCTTTTTTTTGCACGGTCAACGTATTTTACTTACGTCGTGGAAAACGGTTGACAAGGATAAAGGCTTGTGATAGAATGTATGTGGGCAAATAAGCGCCCGTACCTTTTTCTCGGTATGCGCTCTCCACGCATCACTGTGATAAAGGCGAATAAAATTTGTCGGAGGATAAAAATGGACAAACAAATCAAAGCGGAGATCATCGCTAAATACGCAACTCACGAAGGCGATACGGGTAGTCCCGAAGTGCAGATCGCGTTGCTTACGTGGCGCATCAATCACTTGACCGAGCATCTCAAGACGCACAAAAAGGACCACCATTCCCGTCGCGGTCTTTTGCAGATGGTAGGTTCGCGTCGCAGCCAGCTCAACTATCTCAAAGAGATAGACATCGAGAGATACCGCAGTTTGGTTGCAAAACTCGAATTGCGTAAATAATCCGGACGCGTTCGCATAAACAGCGCGCTGCGTCGTTACGCGTAATTATCGGCAAGTACGGAGGCGCATAAGTTAAAGCGCCTCTTACTTTTTATCGGCAGAACACAAACGTCCGATGCCGTTTTGTCGAGACTCGGGCGCTGTCTGTATAGCGACCGGATATGAAACAAGTCATTTAATATTAGGAGAATCATAAATAATGGAATGTAACGTTTTCCAAACAGA
Source organism: uncultured Christensenellaceae bacterium (assembly GCA_910588315.1). Taxonomy (GTDB): domain Bacteria; phylum Bacillota; class Clostridia; order Christensenellales; family Pumilibacteraceae; genus Anaerocaecibacter. The sequence goes on from CAJUQF010000004.1 coordinate 36,474, forward strand.
AATCGGCGGGCGCACGGTCACCGTCGAAACGGGTAAGTATGCGGGACAAGCCAACGGCTCGTGCATAATCCGTTGCGGCGACACGGTCGTTATGACCAACGTGACTATGGCGGACGCGCCCCGTCCCGGCATGGATTACTTTCCGCTCGGCGTGGACTTCGAAGAGAAGCTCTACTCGATAGGCAAGATCCCCGGCAGCTTCAAACGCCGCGAGGGCCGCGGCAGCGACAAGGCGATACTTACGTCCCGTCTCATCGACAGACCCATTCGTCCGTTGTTCCCGAAAGGCTTGTTCAACGACGTGTCGGTCGTAGCGACGGCGTTGTCCGTTGACACCAATATCCCGCCTGAAGTGTTCGGTATGCTCGGCAGCTCGATCGCACTGTCCATATCGGATATTCCGTTCATGGGTCCGACAGGTTCGGTCGTAGTCGGCTGTGTGGACGGCAAATATGTCATAAATCCCGACAACGAGCAACGTGCGAAAAGCACTATGCACGTGTACGTCTCCGGTACCGCCGACGCCATAATGATGGTGGAAGCGGGCGCGCAGGAAGTTTCGGAAGAGCAAATGCTCGGCGGTATACTCTTTGCTCATGAAGAGATCAAAAAGCAAGTTAAGTTCATTAACGATATCGCCAAGAAAGTGGGCAAGAAAAAGCTCGAAATGGAACTTTACCATATCGGCGAGGACGTCGAAAAGGCTGTGCGCAAGTACGCAGACAAAAAGCTCGATAAAGCGTTAGACACGTTCGACCGTACCGAGCGTCAAGCCAATCAGGACGCCGTTCAAGCCGAAGTCATGGAACACTTCGCAACGGAGTTCGAAGGTCGCGAGCGCGAAATAGGCGACACGCTTTACTACATGACCAAGGAAAAGGTCAGAGAAAAGATTTTGGATAAGGGCGTGCGTCCAGACGGTCGCAAGACCACGGATATCCGCGATATCTGGTGCGAAGTTGGCGTATTGCCGCGCACGCACGGTTCGGCGGTGTTTACCCGCGGTCAGTCGCAGGCGCTTTCGATTTGCACGCTCGGCACCGCCGGCGACGCGCAAAAGCTCGACAATCTCGACGACGAAGAGACCAAGCGCTACATGCACCAATACAACATGCCGCCGTATTCGACGGGCGAGGCAAAACCGCTTCGCGCGCCCGGTCGCAGAGAAATAGGTCACGGCGCGCTCGCAGAACGCGCGCTCGAGCCGGTGATCCCGAGCGAAGACGAATTCCCGTATACCATTCGCGTCGTATCCGAGATACTTTCTTCCAACGGTTCGACGTCGCAGGCGAGCGTTTGCGGCAGCACGCTGTCGCTCATGGACGCAGGTGTTCCCATCAAAGCGCCGGTAGCAGGTATCGCCATGGGACTTATCAAGGACGAAGCGAAAAATCGTCTTGCGATCCTTTCCGATATACAGGGACTCGAGGACTTCCTCGGCGATATGGACTTTAAAGTAGCGGGTACCGAACACGGTATCACGGCTATCCAAATGGATATCAAGATCAAAGGTATCGACGAGAAGATACTTCGCACCGCGCTCGAACAGGCTCGCGTCGGCAGAATGCATATTCTCGGCAAAATGCTCGAAGTTTTGGACAAGCCCAGAGCCGAGCTTTCGCAGTACGCGCCCAAGATCATTATGTTCAACATCGATCCCGACAAGATCGGCGACGTCATCGGCAAGTCCGGCAAGACGATCAACAAGATCGTCGACGAGACCGGCGTCAAGATCGACATCGAAGAGGACGGCAGAGTGTTCATAGCCGGCGTCGATGCCGAAATGACGGCAAAAGCCAAAGAGATCATTCTCAACATCGTCAAAGATCCCGAGATCGGCGATGTGTACGAAGGTCCGGTAGTAACCGTGCGCGACGATCTCGGCGCGTTCGTCGAGCTTGCGCCCGGCAGAGACGGCATGATACACATCGCAAAGCTCGGCAAGTATGTCGGCAAACGTCTCGAATCGGTCAACGAAGTCCTTAAAGAAGGCGACACCGTTAAAGTCGAAGTCGTGTCTTTCACCAAACAGGGCAAGATCGATCTTAAACTTATCGAAAAGCTTACCGGCACGCCTATCGAGAAAGCGCCGGAAGGTGCATACGACGGCGAGGAGCGCAGACCGCGCGGACCTCGCCCGCACGGCGACCGTCCGCGCAGAGACCGCGGCGACAAGGGCGACAGAAAGGACCGCAAAGCCAAGCCCGAAAAGACAGATAACGATTGAAAAATAAATATCTCGCTTTCGCCGAGCGAAAGCGAGATATTTCATTCGTAGAGAGGTTGCGGACGCAAGCGCCGCAGGATAATATCGAACGTAACATTATCGTATCGTTTTATCGGATACCCATACGCAGTGCCGCGAAATAACGCGCTACGGTCAAAAACGCCGACGTAATAAATAAACCGTCCCGATCGTGAATATATATATGGTCGGGGTGTTTTATGAGCAATAAGCGCAGAGCAAGATTTTTTCGTATCGTTTTGGGCAATATAGTAATGTGCGCGACCGTGGCGGTGTTGCTGTTTTTGACGGTGACGCCGACCGGCGCGGACGCAAACACGCAAGTCGATAAAAAGCCGCTGTACGTCGGGCAGTCGGCGACTAAAGTGTCGCTCATGATAAACGTGTATTGGGGTACGGAGTACATCGCGCCCATGCTGGAGCTGCTGGACAGGTACAATGCAAAAACGACGTTTTTCGTGGGCGGATCGTGGGCGATTAAAAATCCCGATACGCTGAAAGCGGTGCATGCAGCCGGGCATGAGATAGGCAATCACGGTTACTATCACAAAGACCATAAAAAGATCGACGCGGCGTATAACCGCAAAGAGATAAGTTCGGCGCACGATGCGGTCAAGGATATTCTCGGCATCGATATGAATTTGTTCGCGCCGCCGTCCGGTGCGTTCTGCGATGCGACGTTGTCCGTTGCCGAACAGCTCGGTTACCGCACGGTCATGTGGACGCGCGATACCATCGATTGGCGCGATCACGACAGCGCGCTCATCTGCAAACGCGCCGTTAAAAATCTCAAGGGCGGCGATCTGATACTTATGCACCCGACGCACGAGACCGTGAACGCGCTCGAAGACATTTTAAAAGCAGTCGCTGCGGCAGGGCTTGTAGTAAGCCCGGTCAGCGAAGTATTATCCGCAGACGACGTAGTGTAAATCTGTACAACGTTGCAAAGGAGACAGAATGACAGTTAAAATTTATCCTAACGGGTTGACGGTTGTAGTCGAACGCAATAACGCATTGCGGTCTGTTACGGCAGGAATAATGGTGGGCGCGGGAAGCGTCTATGAAACACCCGAAAACAACGGTATATCGCATTTTATCGAACATATGCAGTTTAAAGGCACTTCGACGCGCTCTGCTGCCGACATAGTCGGTGCGTTTGACAGAGCCGGCGCGGCGTACAATGCTTTTACGGGCAAGGAATACACGTGTTTCTACTTCAAGTCCATAGACGAGCAGGTGGAGAACTGTTTCGAACTGCTTGGCGACTTATTCTGCAACTCGACTTTCAATGCCGAAGAACTCGATCGCGAGCGCAAGGTAATAATAGAAGAAATAAACATGAGTTACGACGAGCCTGACGGCGTATGTTATGATACGCTGTATCGTACCGCGTTCCGCGGCGGATCGCTCGGTATGGAAATATTGGGCAGTCGCGAAAACGTTTCTCGGTTCGGCAAAGCGGATATTCTCGAATACAAAAAGCATAACTATCTGCCGTCGAACACGGTGGTTGCGTTCGTCGGCAATATCACGGAAGACGCGGCGCATGCGCTTGTGGAAAAACATTTAAAAAATCTTGTAAGCGCACCCATGACCGCACCGCGCGTTTTGCAGTCGCAAAACTTCAACGGCGGTTACGGCGAGTTCGTACGCGATTACGAGCAGTCCGAGATCTCGGTCGCGTTTCCGACGTTTTCCATAGGCGACGAGCGCGCGCCGATAATGTCTGCGCTCGACTGTATACTCGGCAACGGCATGAGTTCGCGCCTGTTCCAACGCTTGCGCGAAAAAATGGGACTCGTTTACAGCGTTTACACGTCGCCGTGGCTGGGAAAGACCAACGGCGTGTTTACTGTATGCGCCAACGTCAACGTGTCAAATACAGTGCCGGCGGTACAGGCGATACGCAACGAGATAGACGAGCTTGTCGCTCGCGGCGTCACCGAAGAAGAAACCGAAAAGGCGAAAATGCAGCTTAAAGTTACGGCGCTTTTCGGCAAGGAAAACCCGATGAACTATATGCTCGCGCTCATGCGCCGTCGTGTGATACTCGGTATCGACTACGATATCGACGAGCTTATTTCGCGCATAAACGCGATAACGCCGGAAAAAATAAACGAGCTTGCCCGTGCGATATTCAAGCAGGACGCGTGTTTTGCGTATGCCGGCAAAAAACCGCCTGCGCGCATAGATGAAGTTTACAACGGATAAAAGGAGAATTTCATGGATAACGAAAGAGAAGATAAGCTGGACGTTCTGTTCCGCATGCAGGCAGGACTGGATTCTTACATACGCGAAAAACGCGGGCTTGATTTTTCGCGCGGCGAATGGGTTTGCAAAAAGGCGCTTGCGCTTATGGTCGAACTCGGCGAGGTCGTGGAAGAAGCGAAATATAAATGGTGGAAAAACCCGACCGACATCGACGACGCCAAACTCAAAGAAGAGATAGTCGACGTGTTGCATTTCTTTTTGGGTATGTGCATAGACAGCGGCATGACGTCAGACGAGCTTTTCGAGATATACTTGGCTAAGAATAAAGAGAATTACGATCGCCAAAACGGTTTGTCGAAAAAAACCGGATACGAATTGAAATAGTATGTATCGATGGAGCGTCAGACGGTCTGCCTGCCATACAAATTTCGCAATGAAATTGCTTACTGTAAGGCAATAATAGAATTGACGTATACGGATATTTGTATATGGAATATCGTAAAGCACTAACAGAAAGGTGTTCGTAGGGAGCTTTAGACCTCGTTGCGCTCCGCCTGTGGTTAAGCAATAATCAAGAGAGCGGCAGGCAAGGGTCTGCCTGCCCTACGAATTACACAATGAAAATTCTTCACGGCAGGTAAATAAGAATCTGCCTGTTATGCGAATTACGCAATGAAATTTCTTAACGTAAAGTAATTACAGAAATGGCCTTCGTAGGGAGCGACGCCCCGGCGCTCCGCGATGGCAAACAATAAACAAAAAGAGCGGTATATAAGAATATGACCGCCCCACGAATTATGCAATATAATTGCTTACCGTAAATTAAGAATATAGATCGCCGTCCGATTGTGTCATTTCGAGCGAAGTCGAGAAATCTCATAAAATAAAAAAATCGACAGCACTTTTCATTTTTCAAAGAGATCTCTCCGCTCCGCTAACGTTCCGGTCGAGATGGCAGCGGGCTGTAAAGCATAACCACATTCCGTATGGGGGCTTTAGCCCCCCCCCTGCGCTCCGTGTGTTGCAGAGCAATAATCCGTGCAACGGCAGTCAAGGGTCTGACCGCCATACGAATTACGCAATGAAATTGCTTTACGGTAAGCAATAAGTTTTACGTTGCAGTTAGAGAAAGGGATTTCCGATTAAGAATGAATATTACTTTTGGTTTTGTATCGGTATCCCAAAAATATCACAGATTATTAATTTTATATCCCCATACGACATTGTAATAAAAATGTTCACCGGTAGAAAAGTCTGTGTTATTAAAGTTCCATTGGTCAGCCCAGCCTTGCGGTTTGTTGGTTGCTTCGCAATATAGGGTTAGAACGTCGTTTCCATCGCCGATGAAGAAAGCGCTATGTTCGATATACTTGACGTTTTTGGAAATAAATACGGAAGTCAGATTTTTACATCCAAAAAACGCGAGGTACTCAATTGTTGTAACGCTATTAGGAATAGTTATTTCGGTAATCGGGCAACAATAGAAAGCACATGAACGAATAGTAGTTACGCTGCCGTCGTCCGGAATGACGCTGCCCATACAACCGTATAACAGCCGATTCGTTGACCATTCGATAATACAATTACCTTTACCGATGTATGTTTTGTTGTTCGGGTCTACTGTTAATTCGACAAGTGCGTTACATCCGTTGATAAATTCATATACATTGGGAGAAGTCGTTTTGTCGGCGATATAGTTGACGGAAGCGGGAATATGCAGACGCGTCAATGCGGAACAATTTTTAAACGCGGCTGTGCCGATTGCCGTTAAACCGCTCGGTAAAACAATGCTTTGTAAATTTTTACAGTTCTGAAAAGTTTGCTCGTATATGATGGTAACTTTATCGGGAATGTTGACGGTTTTTAAATTCGTACAACCGGAGAAAGCCGCATATCCGATTTGCGTGACCGATTCGGGCAGAGTGATATTAACGAGGCTTGAGCAATTAAGAAAAGCGTTCTGATAAATTATATTCGTTGTATCGGGAACGGATACCGATTGGTTCAAAACTGTTGACGCTCGCATTAAAACGACGTACGGGTTGGCGGAGTTGCCGAGATACTTTATGTCGTTTTGCCTGTTGTAAGTGAGCTTGCTACAGTTATAAAAGGCATCGGATCCCAAAAATGTCAAGCTGTCGGGAATCGTGACTGTGACCAAGTTCCAACAGTCGCCGAACGCACCGTATCCAATAGACGTTACATTTTTGGGAATCGTAATTTCATCGAGATTCCTGCAGCCGTCAAATGTATGATCACCGATCGATTTCAGCGTATCGGGCAAGTTAATTTCTTGTAAAGCCATACAGTCTTTGAAAGCATACGCCGGCAATTCCCCGTCGAAAATGCTTACCGTTTTCAACTTAGTCGGTACCTCTAGGGAATAGTACAGCATGGTACGTGTATCACGGGGAATTTTTCTGGTGGTGGCGGTTGTTTTATATGTCCGCACAAGTATAACATACGGGTTGTCGGCGTTACCGAGGTAGTCGGCGTTGTCATATCTATTGTAACGTAACTCGGAACAGTTTTCGAACGTAGTGTTACGTCCCGATGTAATGGTATCTTTGATTGTCTCTAAGCTATTCGGAATTGACAGTCTGACCAAGTTGCGGCAACTACGAAATGCGTCTTGACCGATATAGGTCAACCCTTCGTTCAGTATGATATCGGTCAATCGCGAGCCGCCAATGAAAGCGTCGCCGGAGAGTCCTGTACTGCTTGTCAACGTAACAGAGTGCAATGATTCGGGGACGGCATTAAAATCTTGAGACCGTTCGCTGAACGAATAATATAATTTCCCACGAGTATAATCATCACGGTTTTCCCCGAGAAACGGCAATGAAATTTCTTCGAGAGCGGTGCAGTCTCGGAAAGAGCCAAGACCTATTCCCGTGATACTGTCGGGGAGTGTAATACTTGTGAGGCTCGAACAACCGGAAGTCACGCCGAACCAATTTGTAATACCGTCGGGAACGGAAATGCTTTTAAGAGCGGTACAACGGGCAAACGCATGAATGCCGAGATCGGCCAGATTGTTCGGTAAAGCGATTGCGGTGAGAGCGGTGCAATCGGCAAACGCATTGTTTCCTATGACGCTTACGGTCTCTGGAAACGTAAAATCGTCGAGTGCGGCACAATCGCTGAATGCGTTGTTTCCGATTTTTGCAAGCCGAGCGGACAGATCGATTTTTTTGAGAGCGGTACAACTTTGAAATGCGGATTCACCGATTGTGGTAACGGTATCAGGCAACGAGATTTCGGTTAGCGCCGCACATGATGTAAATGCGTTGTTTCCAATGGTTTGCAATTCGTCGGGTAAAGTAACCGATGACAGATTCGGACAGTTGGAGAACGTTTTGCTTTCGATATCTTTACCGGATGTAAGCATAACCGTTTCCAGATATGTTGTCGGAATGCGCGCGGCTGCATATGTCGAAAGCGTCGCGGTTCGAATTTTCGTATCGGCGAATGCTCTGTCGCCGATCTGCGTCACGCTGTCGGGAATGATAACGGTATGCAGATTGGCGCATTGTGCAAATGCCGATTCTTCAATAGCAGTTATCGAATCGGGGATGTCGATTTCTTGCAGATTACGGCAATTGTAAAAGGCACGTGATCCTATTCTTTTTACGCTGTCCGGAATCGATATGCGTTCTAACGAAGTACACTCGCTGAATGTCTCGTACGATATTTCCGTTAAACCGTTCGGTAAAGATATTTGCTGCATCGATTCGCATTTCTCAAATGCGGATGATTCGATTTTCGTTATACTGTTCGGTAGACTAATTTGTTGTAGTCCCGTATATGCAAAAGCAGCAATGCCGATTTCGGTTACGGAATCGGGAATGGTTATAGAAGTCATGGCTTTGCTGTTGTAAAATGCGCTGTCGGCGATACGGGTAACAGGCTTGCCGAGATAGATCGACGGGATTTCGATTTGTACAATGTCATCTTGCTTAACACCGTATACTTCGTAGTGGGCATTATTATCGATAGGACGGTATTTGAGAATGCTTGTATCTCTCGCATCGCATATTATGCAGATGTCATTATTGAATGAGTGTTCGGACTTATGCAATTTTTCAGAACAGCCCGAGCAGGCATACCAGTGGTATGTATCATCATAACTCCAAGTCGATGACCATTGATGTTCGTGATGTGAGTTTCCAAATAATCCGCAAGAGCCAAGCCCGATTACGCAAAAAACCGCACAGACGAGCGATAAAACGATGAATATTGCTTTGCGTTTCATAATTATACCTTCCTAAAATAAAAAAGTGCGCCAACCGAAGTCAAGCGCACGAAAAACGCAAACTCCGACTGTCGCGAAACATCTACTACGCAGTAAGGGACACATTCCAATACACACATAAAAGGAATTTGCATTTTTGCCAAATTCTATTTGTGTTATATTGAAATGTTTTTTAGAACTAAAAACCCCTTACGCCTGATTGGGGAATAGTAAATGTTTCGCATAATCAATATAGCATATTTCAAAATTTTTTGCAAGCACAACGGCATGGTAAACAGCGAAATTTACCGTTTCGCCGCAATAGAATCGACCTTCGTACGGGACTTTAGACATATGCGCTCCGTAACGGCAGAGCAATAATCCGAGCTGTGGCAGGCAAGGGTCTGCCTGCCCTACGAATTACACAATGAAATTGCTTTGCGGTAGATAAAGAAATAAAAGGAGATATAACCGTAACGATGTATTAACGAAAAATATCAATCGAATCGATCTTCGTAGGGAGCGCAGACCCATGCGCTCCGCTTGCGGCAAAGCAATAATCGAAGAAGCGGCAGGCAAGGGTCTGCCTGCCCTACGAATTACGCAATATAAATGCATAACGTAAAACAATAACAGAGAGAAATTTGTAGGGTGCGCAGACCCATGCGCTCCGCTTGTGGATAATCAATAAACAAAAGAGCGGTATATAAGAATATGCCTGCCCTATGAATTACACAATGAAAATGCTTTACGATAATAAACGGAACGCCGAGGCGTCGTTCCATACGAATTGCACGATATAAATGCTTTGCGATATATAAATAGAAATATCGACATGTTTGAATATAATAATTACGATACAAATGCGGTTCCGATCGTTTCCGTTATAATGACATGATGGCGTTTAGAAAATGTGACTTTTGTATACTAAATATACCCGTTTTTTCATTTTGCGAATTGTTTTTCGGTGCTATAATAAATTTAATGATCGGGAAGAAATACGCCCGAAAAACAGAAAACAATATAGGAAAATGTTGCGGAGGTAAAAATGATGAGAAGTAAAAGACTTAAAACAACGGTCGTCGCGGTTGCGGCGGCAACTGCGATCTGTGCGTCGTTCGCTGCGCCGAAATTCATGTACGAGCGCGAAGTTTTTGCGGAGGACGATCAGCCCGCACAGCTAAGCGCGAGTCTATTGTATAAGCTCGATTTTTCCGATACTACGACTATCGGCAAGAACACCGCGCCCGGCAGTACCTTTGTCGACGCTACCGTCAACAAGACCGAAGCGAACGGGCTTGCGGTGGAAACAAACGCGGTCAAAGGCAAGAACGCATTGAATTTTCCGGGCGGCAATCACGAAAATTATTTGAGCCTGCCCGTCGACATGTTCGAAAATCAAAACGTCGTCACACTTGCCGGTTGGTTTAAAGTGCCGTCCGATATAGGAGACTATACCGGCGAGATAGGTATTCATGCTCCGACGGCGAACGTTGCGTTTCGTTCCGACTCGCGCGGGAGTTTTCACGGCGATTCGTATTTGTGGGGGATCGGTCCTGTTGAGGGTATAGACGGAGATACTGCCGTTAAACCCGTTTATGACGCTTGGTATCATATGGCTTACGTAATAGACGGTACCGCGCATAAATTCACCGTATATGAAAACGGTGAACGCGTTTTTACGAAAGACATCGATGAGACGTTCAGTCCGGCACAATTTAATGAGTCCGGCGCGCATTTTTATCTCGGACAATCGGCATATGAAGATAACCACGGCGACTGGACCGGTAAAATGAGTGATTTTCGCGTTTACGCCGGCGCGCTCGATAACGACTCGATCAAAGCGGAATATGATTTCGAAATATCGGATTTTAAGATCGCCGAGTATACGTTCGATGCCGGTAGCGAAACAACAGACAGTGTGCGCGGATACAATTTACGCCAATATAAGAATGCACCCGATTATGCGGACGGGGTTATGAAACTCAACGGTAATTCCTCTGCGCAAATCTATGACAGCGGCGAACATAACCGTAATTTCTTTAAAGGCGTAACCGAAATGACGGTAAGTCTGGATATCAAGATCAACAGTACCGATTATTGGAAACGCATTTTCGAGCTTTGTTCCAACGGCGGTAACTATCTTACGGTTATGGCGTATTGCGATCGCGACGGCTCTAATATGAATGCTGTCTACAGATATGATTTCTTGGAATGGCAAGGATCGGCGGATTCGTGGGTGCTTGACGGTAATAAGTATGCGCCTACAGCCAATGAATGGATAAACCTGACTTTTGTGCTTAGCGGCGAGGAATTTTCCGTGTATGAAGACGGTATGCTCAAAAGTCACGGTAATACAAATAAACCAAATTTTGCCGCTATGTTCCGCGATCTCATAAATACCGGTAACTTTACTTTGGGCGCATGTACGTACGAGGAAAATCCCAATTATATCGACGCCGAATTCGATAACATAAGAATTTACGCGAAAGCGGCAAAAACGACGGAAGACGTGCGTACCGCGCGTGCGGGATATCCGAGTTATGCGCTAACTTACAATGCTAATAACGGTGAAGAACAGGATTCGACGATCGAGAGACTAGTCAAGAAAAACACCGAAACCGCGGTCGAAGACTGCACGTTTACTAAAGACGGACATAACTTTATCGGTTGGAACACTCAGGCGGACGGTGAAGGCACGGATTATGCCGCAGGCGCTAAAATTCAGGTCGACGCCGATACCGAACTTTACGCGCAGTGGGAAAACGTATCGAAATACATCACCTTCGACGCCAACGGCGGCAGGGGCGACATGGAAGTGCAGATCATTCCGACGGGCGACACGGCGAACCTGACGGAAGGCGCATTCTCCAGAAGCGGCTACACGTTCGCCGGTTGGAATACCCAAGCCGACGGCAAAGGCACGGCTTACGCAGACAAGGCGAGCATATCGCCGAGCGCAGACGTCACGCTTTACGCGCAGTGGACGGCTAAGAGCTATGTTGTAACGTTCGACGCCAACGGCGGCACGGGCGAAATGGATACGCTCGATCACACGTTCGGTACGGACGCCGATCTTACGGCTAACGCGTTTGCACGCCACGGTTATACGTTCGGCGGCTGGGCGCTCACGGTGGACGGCATAGCTGTCTATACCGACGGCGCGACGATAAACGGCATAGGCGAAGGCAACGACGTTACGCTTTATGCGACTTGGGTGATCGGCAATTTCACTGTGACGTTTAACGCCAACGGCGGTACTGGAGAGATGAGCGCGCAGGTCGCGACTGCATTCTCTACCGCGACGCTTAAGACAAACGCGTTCGCCAAATCGGGTCACACGTTCCAAGGTTGGGCTACGAGCGCGGACGGAGAAGTCGTGTATACCGACGGCGGCAGTATAGCCATGCAGGATGACGTCACTCTGTACGCGGTGTGGAAAGCGGGCGCGCCCGTAGACCCCGGTAAACCCGGCAACACCGGCAATAACGGCGGCGACGAGGACAGCAACGTCGGACTTATAGTAGGCTTGACGGTAGGCGGCGTCGCGCTTGCGGCTATAGCCGGCGGACTTGCATTCTACTTCGTGAAAAAGAAGAAGAAACAGTAATACGGCGTGATCGTATCGCGGTCGTATCGCCGCTGCAAACTCGGATTGCCGAGAATCGAACATTGAATTTTCTATTATAGCAGTAGACAAAAAAGATCCGCAAGGCTGTGCGGCTTTGCGGATCGATTTCGATCTATTCGTCGTCGTGCGTACTCAAATGCAGTTCGAGCGAGTTTGCGTATTGTTTGCGCATGTCCGACGGCGTCATGCCGAAGTGCTGTTTAAACTGGCGCATGAAGTATTGCGGATTATCGTACTTGAGACTTATCGCAATGGACTCGACGGTGTCCGAGCTGTTAAGCAGCATTTGCCGCGCTTCTTTCATTTTGGCATTGATGATGTATTGCAGTGGTGTGATCCCGAGATACTTTTTGAACAGCGTGCATATATAGCGTTTGTTGTAACCGAAATGGTCGGCAAGATCGGATATCTCCATCGGGTGATGCTGGAAGTTGTTGTCGATATAGCTTATTATCGAATTGAGTCGCTTGTGATGGAATTCGCGCGACTGCATTTGATAGGCGAGCGCGATCTCGCCGATGAGCGCGGTCATCAGCGCGGAGCGAACGGTCTGAGTATCCGCGTCCGTCCACAGGTACTGTTCGAGCTGATAGCTTATAAGCGCCGCAGTCTCCGGCTTTTTCAGGTTGAATTGCATGGGCAGAACAAGCGTATTTTTCGTCTGGGGGGTATCCGCTTCATCGATAATGCGGCTGTTGGGCGGCAGAAAAAAATGATGCCAATGCAGTTGACAGTCGGTAGGCTGCGTGCCGTAATGCTCGATGCCCTGCGGCAAAAACAGTATGTCGTTCTTGACGAGATGATAGTCCTCGAGATGGCGTATATACATTTCGCCGTCGGTGACGAGCATAAGTTCGCTCAAATTCATTGTTCTTCGTTCGTGTATGTGCGCTTTGTTGTACGCAATACCCGATTGCGAATGAACTATCATATGTTCGGTGTCGATAACGAGATACTTCATACCGATATTGTAACACATTATTAAAAAAATTCAAGTGACGGAGAGTAATTTATGAAAAAATATTTTAAGTCTAATAAAATGACCGGTCGAGCGGCGGGGCTTGCTCTCGCGGCGGTCGTCGGCGCAGGCGCTTTGCTTACCGCCGTTCCGGAAGGCGCCGTCGCGGAAAATCGCGCCGAACGGCAAAGTTCGACACTCGAGTATTCCGCGCGGGTAGAGGCGCCGGATATTTCGTCGATAAGCGGATTGTATTTTCATCTCGACGCTTTGGAAGAGACCGCAAACGACGGCGATAAAATATCCGTTATACAAAACGCCGGTTCCGGCGGCAACGCCGTACAGACCGACGAAACGCGCAGACCGCAGTTTGTCGAGTCCGGCAATATAAACGGCTATCCGGCATACCGTTTCGCCGCGAACAGCTTTCTGACGATAGAAAACAGCGAAAACAAGTTCGTCGAAAACATGACGGTGTATATGGTCGCGAATGCGTCGAGCCTGCCCGAACACGGCGAGATATTCTCGCGCGTAGCGGGTTCGCCGTTCGATCATAACTGGTTTTTCAATATCGAACGCGGCAAGCTCAATTACGGCTGGTGCGTGCGCGGCGACAACGGCGGACTGAGCTATCCACAGAGCAATATCGAGCTTAACGAGAACGTTCCCATGATAGTGGGTGCAAGGAAAGACGGATCGCGCGCCGCCATGTATCACAACGGCGTTACCGCCGCCGAGTTTATGGGCGCGCCTATTCCCGCGGATCACGCCGGAACGGCGATAACGTTGGGCGGCGCAGACGACAGCTTTATCGGCGATATCGGCGAGCTGCTGTTTTTCGACAGAGCGCTCACCGACAGCGAAAACATGCTTGTCGAACGCTATCTCGAAGCGCGCTGGGATATGACGAACTTGCACGACGGAATGCTTACCGGCATTTCGGTGGGCGGCACGGCGCTCGGCGAGTTCCGTCCGAACAAAACGGATTACGTGTATCTCGCGGATAAAAAACCCGAGATAAAAGATATTACTTGTTCGGCATGGAATGACGGCGACGATATCAAGATCGCGGAGAGCGCTGACGGTTTTACTATAGAAGTCACATCGAAAATAACAGGCAAAAAAACTACTTACACATTGGGTATCAAAATGAGAAACTACGAATTCAACGAGATCGAAAAGTTCACGGCAAACGAAGTCAAACTGAACGACGGTTTTTGGTCGGGACTTTATAAGCAATACTCCGTGCATACAGTCAACTTTATGTTCGACATGTTCGACATGTCCAAGAGTTTCGATAACTTCGACCGCGTCGCAGCGGGCGAGCGCAAAACGCTCGGCAATACGAGCGAGTATGCGGCGAAGGTAATGAAGCCGAAAGACGATCGCAACGTTTACAACACCACGTGGGAATGGATAGAAGAGCCGTGGCGCGAAGGACTTATCTACGAGGGTATACGCGCGGCGTCGGAG
>CAJUQF010000005.1 GCA_910588315.1 uncultured Christensenellaceae bacterium
GTTAGTATTGTAGCAAAATGCTACAATTTTATGCAATATCGACTTAAAAAGGAATAGTTATGAAAGGATTGAAAATACAAAGGATAAAAAAAGATATCACGCAAGAACAATTGGCGCAATCGACCGGGATATCAGTTAGATGTATAAGATCTTACGAACAGGGAAAAAGGCGACCCAAGCCGGAAACATTGGAACTGCTTGCAAAATATTTCGATTGCTCGGTCCAAGATCTTCTATAAATTAGGTGTTGCGTGGAGCATGTCTTGTATATTATGCAGGCTTGCAATGTCTTTCCGCCGCAATACTGTATAACATAAATTTAACGCCATCCCAAAAACGTTTTTTCTAATATTTTTTTTATCGAATAATGCTTTACAATCGAAAAAACCGCTAAATCGCGGTTTCTCTCGGAATTTTATTTATTTTTTTGATTTTTACCCGATGAAAACCCCGGTACGACACTGTTTTGCTGCGTCTTTTCGGCTCTTTTGCCACTGATTGCGCTCATAGCAGAATCCGATTCGATGCAGTGATTTGAGTGTATATACAGAAATTTTAAAATATATCGACTTTTCTCCCACTGTATATGTCTTACTTGTACTTGTTTGTGGCTTAAAACGCCGTTATATTACTTGATGGACTGCGTATCGCTTGGTTTTCAATCCGAACTGTAAACTATTAATTTGTTATACTGCTGCACAATAAATACGTTTAAATTTACAAGCAAAACTTTATTTATAGCTGTTTATTTCGCGTGCTGCCGTTCTCGATATATCGCGGTCTTTAATTACTTGTTTTTTCTCGTAATTTTTCTTTCCTTTTGCCAAAGCGATCTCTACTTTTACAAATCGTCCTTTAAAATACATTTTCACCGGTACTATGGTGAAGCCTTTTTCCGCGGCTTTATCTGCCAACCGTCGTATTTGCGTTTTGTGCAGCAGCAACCTTCTCGACCGACGCGGATCGGGCGCAAACGCTCCTACGTTAGCATACGGGCTTATTTGACAATTTTTCAATTCCAGCCCGCCGTTTTCCATATGACAAAAACTGTCTCTGAGCGAAACGTCGCCGTTTTTGACAGACTTTACTTCGGATCCTTCAAGCGATATCCCCGCCTCGAATGTCTCGACAAAGAAATAATCAAAGACAGCCTTTTTGTTTACCGCGACAGTCTTATTTGTTTGTTTAGGCGCCGAATTTTTTTTGTTTTTTCTTTCAATTTTATTTTTCATGATTATTTACCTACACAAAATCGTTCAAACACGGCGGAGATCACATTTTCGTCGGCTTTTTCTCCGTATAATTCCTCTATTGCCGAATACGCTTCGTATAACAATGCCGCAACGATCTCCAAGCTCTCTTTCTTCTCCGATTCTTTTTTTGCGGCATAAAGACTGTCGAGACACTTAATTACACAGCCGTATTGTCTGTGATTGCATATCGCACCATGGTCTTTGGGGCATATATCGTATAATTTTTGCTTAAGCGCCGTAATATTTATGCCGGATTTTGCGCTTATTTCGAGTTTTCCGTCGCTTTCTGCTTTTTTATATTCGATTCCGACGTCCGTTTTTTCATCGCATTTATTGATTATTTCTATTTTCTTCGCCATTATTTCCAATTTCGGGATAATTTTCTCTTTTTCGGTCTTTACTATTATTACCGCATCGGCATCGTTTGCCGCTTTCATGGCGCGCTCGATACCGATCTTTTCCACGACATCGTCGGTATTACTGTTCAATCCTGCCGTATCGGTGACTATAAACTTTTTTCCGTTATAAATATAAAACCCTTCTACGGTATCGCGCGTCGTGCCTGCGATAGGTGTCACTATTGCTCTGTCGCTTTCCGTCAAAGCGTTTAAAAGTGTGGATTTTCCTACGTTCGGCTCGCCTATAAGCGCTACTTTGAAACCGTCGTTAATTATTTTTCCGCCGGCAAATCCGTTTTCTTCGTGTTTCAATACCGTAATTGCTTTGTCTATAGCCGTTTCCACGTCTTCTATCAATCCGATTTCTATCTCGTTTTCTTCAAGCTCGTCGCTGTAATGCAATACGGCTTCGACTGTACTCAGTGCTTTCTTTAGCAGTTCTTCCGCTTTTCCGAGCTCTCCGAACCCGCCGTCATACCGTTTGTTTCCATAAATCAGCTGTTCCGAAGTCTGTGCATCTATTATATCCGCAAGCGCTTCGCATTGCATTAGATCGAGTTTTCCGTTTATAAATGCCCTGCTCGTAAATTCTCCGCGTTCTGCCAGTCTTGCTCCGCCGCTTATCAACGTTTTTATAATTCCGTCGCAAATTGTCATGTTCCCATGCGGATATAATTCTACCGAATCTTCTCCGGTAAACGAATGTGGCGCTTTAAACCCGACCGCAAGCAAATTTTCTTTGAAATTGTTTGCAAAGAACGTTCGATAACACATTTTTCCGATTTTTACCGAACGCGACAGAAAACCGTCGACTAATTCTATACTTCCTTTGCCGCTTACCCTGATTATCGCCACTGCCGACTTTCCGTAAGGAGTCGCCAGCGCTACTATTATTCCTTTTTGTTCATTATTGTTCATAAGTTATCTACGTTATGTCTATAAATTTTTATTTTTTTGATACTTCTTTGGTTGTCATTCATCTCCGCGCGTTTTTATACACTTTTTTCTACATAGATATTAAATTTCAATGCACTTTTTTGTTCTTTTCCAAACACTAATTGTATCCACTTATGCGGTCTTTTTACACCATATATTGTATAAAATTTAGTTTTGAACATTTTTACACATCTTACTATATATATCTACTATAAAAATTATATATAAACACAACACTAAGACTTGATAAAAACGAATAATCGTCGTTTGATGTCTGTTCCAGGTAATGTGTAATCAAATGCATTTTGAGTTTTTATTTCAAATCGGACTAGGATCTCGTTATTTACCTGTTCGTCGTTTTGAGTTTTAAATAGAACTATTTTTCCACCTTGTTTTGTAAGAGGTGCGCAATATTTAAGCGTTTTACCGAGGTCGGCTACTGCGCGGGCTGTCACTGTGTCGTAACTATTTCCGCGAGATATCAATTCTTCGGCGCGAGAATGAATAGGAAAGATGTTGGAAAGCTTGAGTTCGGAGTTGGCGCGTTTAATGAGCGTAAGCTTTTTACCGACGCTTTCGACTGCGTCGAAGTGTTTTCCAGTCACGATCGACAGCGGTAAACTCGGAAATCCGCCGCCGCATCCGACGTCGCAGCAGGTCCCGGAGAAATATTCGTAAGGATAAATGCTGTCGAGATAGTGTTTGATGTAAATATCATCGATTTGCCGGATCGCCGATATGTTTATGCAAGAGTTTACTTCATTATATAACTCAGTGAGAGCGTCGAACTTATCTATTGTCGTGTTATCGCCGAAACGATCTTTCAAAAATGATATGAGTATTTCCCGACCGAGCGAGTTTTGTATGGAAAAAGACATTTTGTCTCCAAAAATTATTATATAATTATAAATCTTTATAAGATCGCAAGTATCTTCGATGTGATTCTGCTTTTATTCAAAGCGCCGTAGTATCGGCTGTCGCGTGAGTTGTTGCGATTATCGCCTAAAACGTATACGCAGTTTTCCGGAACAGTAATCGTATAATTTGCAATGGAATGATCGAGAGCGGGAATTTCGGTTATTAAATCGTTATATTTTAATATAAAAATTTTGTCGTAAACGCCTGCTTTTTTTAACATACGTTCTTTTATATAAGGTTCTTTTATCGGTTCGAAACTATTTTTTCCGGCTTTGCAAATATATAGATCGACATAAATACCGTTTTCGGATTCCATAAAGATCAATCGGTCGCCGTCTGTAGCAACGACACGTTTGATGATTATATGTTCGGTACTTGTATTGGATGTGTTTACGGTAATAATATCGCCGCGCTCGACTGAAAAACTTCTGCGCTGCACAAGACAGTAATGTTTGTCGTAAATAGTATTTTCCATGCTATCCCCTATTATCGGGACGAAAGCAAAGAAGAAAAAGAAAGTGACAAACGCGATCAAAAGAAATATTACGGTATATAAGGAGGGCGAAATAAATGAACTTTCTTTTGGTTTAAGTAAATTTTCACCCGAAGAAATATCGTTTGTCATTTGTTTCTATACCCACAAAACGGAACCGACGATAAGTTGTTCTTGCGAAGAAATCTCCAACAAAAGAATTTCGGACCAATCGGCAAGAGTACCGTTAGTACCTTTGAAATTAATAGGAGAAAGAGAGAATTTATGCCAGTCGTCGGAATTTGTCAGAGTGAGACCGCAGTTGTAAGAATTTTTTCCGTCGTTTACCGAAATTGTAATCTGTTGCGGATTTCCGCACAACATAAGTTGCAAAAGAGTATCGGCAGAAACTTTAAACAACGGATCGCCAGGCTTAAATGTTATGATTGTATTATCATCGCTTGTAACGCCTTCGATATCGTATGGTCCGGTAACAAGCTTTATGGATCCGCCTTTTCTTGTAGTCCAACCGTCTACGCCCATACTGCTATCGTAAATTTTTCTGTGACTGACGCCTACACGAG
The DNA here is from genome assembly GCA_910588315.1 of uncultured Christensenellaceae bacterium. GTDB lineage: Bacteria > Bacillota > Clostridia > Christensenellales > Pumilibacteraceae > Anaerocaecibacter. Next base: position 4,562 of record CAJUQF010000005.1, read on the forward strand.
CCTTGACGCCGAGATTTTTTGGAATTATTCCGAGCACCGTCGAAGATTTTACGTTTCCGTCAGAGTATACAAGATTTGCGAAAGCATGGATCGGTTTATCACCCTGACAGACGTTTATATTGGCAATGTATTTATCTTTTCCCAAACTTATTGTGGGTAAGCACATCCAATTTCTGTAAGGAGCTTTCTCTATACAAAATGATACAAACAGCTTTAACTGTGCATCTATTTCCAAGTCCGCAGTGTTTTCCGGACGATGAATATCTATATTAAAATATAAACTTCCGTCCGAATTGGAGGCGGTTATTTCCGGCCACGGCATGACAAGATCGGACGATATGCAATCCGAGAAAAAGCGATCAAGCTCGCTTAAAACGGAAAAAATACCGGAAGCAAAAGCACGCTCCACTATTCTGAACCGTCTTATCGATTCGGTATTTGCGACAAGTTCCGACATATTATCCAAAGAACCGTCACCGTCGTTTGAGGCAACCGCCATAAACAAAGGAATTTGCGTGATCGGAGCGTAAGCACTGTTATCAAGAGAAGCATGATAATTGATAATAGCATTTCCCTCGCCGCTTACGTTCGGTATTACGTTTAAAAGAGTGGCACACGCAGTCAGTCCGTCGTCGAAAGCAGAAAGTTTATATACTGTACTGCCGCCAAGTCCGATGCCGAGCGCGAATAATTTGTCGTTAGGATATAGAGTTTCTATAAATTTGACCGCACGGCGCGATATGCAAGTCCATATATACCAATTACTGAGCTTGTCGTTGTTCTCTATGGAAAACGATGTTTCGCCGCGTAAATTACAGTAAGAAAGAGACTGCGGGTAAAACGTGTAGTGCGCGGCGGATTGAGAAAAACCCAAATAATCGAGTGCGGCGACTGTGTAACCGAGATCGAAAATCTTTTTAACGATTTTGTCATCAACGCTGCCGTCCGAACCGCAAAGATAAAGGACCGTTCCGCGGTGGTCGGGATTTTCCGAAATCTTGATATAAGCGCGTACTCTGCCGTCAACGGTAGTATAACCGTCGAAATAATATTCTTTGACGGTTATTTCGTTTTCGGATTTTTGAGAAAGAGCGGACGCATTAAAAGGCAAAGCCGTAACATCATAGTCTTTCCATAGAGTTATAGGGCTGGTGATATCCAAGAAGATCTCCCGATTTGCTGATTTCCAAGTATTATATACCAATTTAAATATTTTGTCAAGTGTAAGGATATAAAAAAGATATGCCGGCAAACACGATGCAGGCTCATTAAAAAAAAGAATATTTGCCGTAAAATTGAGTTTACCGATAGTTCGACGGTCGGTAACGCTTGACTTTTTGAGTCGCGCCGTTTATAATAGAAAAAAACAAACGGAGTGATAAAATGGCACCTATCAGAAAAGGCGGTCTGGGCAGAGGTCTCGGCGCGTTACTCAGCGATATCGAAGAAGAATCGGTAATAAATACGGTCGACTCGTCGGAATTGTTACTTTCCGAAATAGAACCGAATGTAGACCAGCCGCGCAAACAGTTTGACGACGAAGCGCTTGCCGCGTTAATAGAAAGCATTAAAACGCACGGCGTTATTACGCCTTTGATAGTGACGCCTAAATCGGACGGAAAATATATGATCATTGCCGGCGAAAGGCGGTACAGAGCCGCGACCGCCGCAGGACTTGTGTCTGTGCCGGCCTGCATTCGCGAATGTACGCAAGTACAGATAGATGAGCTGTCTTTGATAGAGAACATACAGCGTGAAGATCTGAACCCGATGGAAGTTGCGCGCGCAATAAAAAAGCTCATGGACGATTACGGCTATACGCAGGAAGAAGCCGCAGAGCGTATAGGAAAAGCCCGCCCTACCGTTGCAAACTTGCTGCGTCTGATGGATCTGTCGGAGGCTGTGCAAAAAATGGTGGAAAGCGGACACTTGTCCGCAGGACATGCTCGGTGCTTGGTAGTTGTTGCGGATGAAAAACTGCAATGGGAACTCGCGCAAAAAGCTCGCGATGATAAAATGAGTGTTAGAGATTTCGAAAAACTCGTTAAAAACACTATAAATCCCAAGAAAAAGACTGAGCCGCAATCCCAAAGTTTGGAGCTTAAGGATATGATCGTCAGAATGCAGCGAACACTCGGCACCAAAGTATCCCTGCTCGGCAATGACAGAAAAGGAAGAATATTTATCGATTACTATACCCCGGACGACCTGGCGCGAATCGAAAATATGCTTGCATACCTCGAAGAACACTATAAAACCTGATGTTCCACGTGAAACAAATCGATCGACTCGGAGAAAATGTTCCACGTGAAACATAACAGAGACTAAAAAGAAAAATGTTCCACGTGAAACAAAAAAGAACGCCGAAATAAACGGCGTTCTTTCTATTTGAGAGTTATTGTTTCTTTCTGCCGACGTCGATATTGTCCTCGCGGCGATTCCTGAGAGCTTTTACGGGGTGTTCCGCCACCGTAAAGCGGTAATCTTCGCCGAATTCCGTAATATAGTTGTCGATAACTTTATGGCTTGCAACCGCAGACGGGACTTTATTGACGGTTTGATTATATTTAAAGTATTCGTAATCATCGGGCACATTGGTGATATCCGTATATTCTTCGAGAATCGAAGTGTTGTTAACGGTATTCTTCAAGATATTGCGAATATAGTGCTTGTTTTTTTCGCAGTTTTCGTTAAAAGCGAGAAGAGTAGGAAATTCGGCGTCCGGAATAACCTGCGCCCATTCCTTTCCTTCGTACTTTTTGAGAAGATCGGCGGCGTAATGAAGATGAGCGAGTTCTTGCTCGAAGTGCAGCGTCCATATCTTTTTCGCGGCTTGGTCGGTTTCTTCGTTCATCGCGGAGTAATACAGATAACATTCGCAGTATTCGTGCATCAAAAGACATTCGAGCCAGGTTGTAGTAGGATCCATAAGGGATTCGTATTGAGTGACGTGCTGTTCTTCTATCATGCCGATTTCGAGAAAAAGCTTGCGGCCTATATCGGACGACGGATAGAACGTGCCGAGATTCATATAAAAATTCATTGTTTGCTGCTCGGCGGCGGTGATAATCATAGTGTGGAGCTTTGTCGATACGGGCGCGGCGGGAGTGACCGGACGGCGCACGTCGTCAAACGGATGTCTGTGTTCCGAGATAGTCGGACGACCCGGCATTATCTCGGTATAGCTGCCGACAAGTTTTTCGCCGTGTATACCCTGTTCCATTTCCAAAAGATCGCTGAAACGGTAGAGATGATCGAAATCTTCGAGCAAAGCAAAATCGAGCGCGGCTTTTACATATTTGTTTTTTTCTATTTGTGCGAGTGTGGCTGTGAGATCGACGGCAAGTTGCTCGTACGAAATCGTCGTTTCGAGTACGGTTTCGTCTTTGGGCTTGAAAAACGAAATGCGTTTTTGCTGCTGCTGTTCGAGTCTGCGAAGATACGCGACGTCTCGGCGTAAATTATTGTCCGCGGTGTGGCGCGCGAGCTGGTGCATAAACCAGGATTCTTCGAATTCCGCGCCGTTCAGTAATATAGTGCGAACTTTAGTATAGGCGTCGGTTTCGTTTTTGTTGTAGGCGATGGGATAAAGTTTTCGCCAATCGTTCAGACATTTTTCTATTTTGTATGGTTTTTCGTTAAAAGGATTCATATTTAACCTCCGTAAAAGCGATTATCGCCCGTTACGGTCAATTTTAAACACGTCGAAATTTTATATCCGAATTTTATAATTATCCATAAAAACAGTGGCATTTTTTGTTGTACGGTGATACAATATATCTTATGAAACCGTTGCATCGAAAAAAGGCAATATCTTTGTATGAGACGCGGCTACGCCCTATGTTTGTAGTGACTACGATCGTCTGTTATTTGTTTGCCGCAATAATTTGGTATGCATTGGCGGCAATGACTCCGTATGCGATCATTGCCGAGGTTTCGCCGGAACAAAACAAATCGATAACTCGTGCGGCGTTTACGGCGACACGCGAACAGATCGATGCCGACGAGAATGTCAAAGAACGAGCATTATTGATGCCGACGAGCGAGCAATCGTTTTGCCGTCGGCTTAAATTGGTCGAAGACGCAAAGGCGACTATAGACCATATGGTATTCGATAATTACGAAGGGAAGTTTACGGAGTATTATTACACGGCGTTGATCCGTGCCGCCGACCGCGGAGTGCGCGTAAGAATACTTGTAGACGGCAAACTTGGCAAGCTGAGCGGAGAATTGACAAATCTCGGCAATATAATACAAAATCATAACAATATCGAGCTTTATTATTTTAACACATTTAATTTTTGGAATCCGTCTGCGTTAATGACGTTGATGCATGATAAGGTATTGATAGTCGACGGCAGTAAGATGATAGTCGGCGGAGTCAATATGGGGACCGGCGCATACTTAAGTAATTTCGATATGGAAGTTATGATAACAAACAGCGGGGAAAACGGCAGTGTCGGGCAGGCGTCCGAGTATTATGAACAAATGCTATCGAGCGGCTGCGTCGAGCGATACAAATCGAAAAGGCGCGATCATTCCTCTAAAAAGCATTATCTCGAGCAATACGAACAATATTATTTCGCCTGTGAATTTTCCGATTCGGACATCGATTATGAAAAACAGGGTATTGCGGCGGACAAGATCACCTTTCTTACCAATCCGATTTCCAAAAAGAAGAAGTCGCCGATCATTTTGCAGGCTATGTATAACCTTATGGACGGCGCCGAAGAATCCATTATCGTAACGCCGTATACCCTATTGCAAGGCGAAAAAAAATCCAAACTGCGTAGTTTAGCGGAAAAAAACGAAAAATTTCTGCTTATAACAAATTCTTTATATAATACGCGAAACGTGGCATATGCCGATTATTATTATAATCGCGATGACTATCTTACCGACTCAATCACATTGCTTGAGTTTCAACAGAAAAATCAATTACATGCGAAACTGTTTTCTTTTGATAAGAGATACAGCGTGATCGGCTCGTTTAATATGGACGAACGCAGTGCGCATATAGATACCGAAAGCGTGGTAATAATAGATTCGCCGGAATTTAATACCGTGCTAAACGAGTATATCGAGCGAACTTTTATACGCGACAGCCTTCGCGTCGGGAAAAATAACGAGTATATCCATGACGATAATATCGTCCCGCAACCGGTACCGTCATCGAAGAAAACCAAATATGCGTTTCTCAGCGTTCTCGGTCTTGTTCGCTATTTAATCTGAAATAAATAGATATTAAAACATAACTTAATAAAAGAGATTGTGCGTAAAAAAATAAAAATCAAGGAAAAATTCGCGTGTTTTCGGAAAAAACGCCGGATTTTTTTGCTTTGTATGACACGAAAATAAGTTTTTCGGGAAAACAGTCGATTGCATACGATCTCCCGTCTGAGGCTAAATTTGAGCAAATTACGGCATAGCGTATATAATTATATGATATTTTTTAATTTTTACGAACTCAATTTGCGGTTTTTTGTAAAAATGCGTCATTATTGTTAAATAATCTGTTTTGCAATTTATAAATATATTTACATATTAATATAGCTTACGATCATTATTTAGTATAATAAAAATATTAAGTATCCCATATATAGTATGGAATGTTCGGCGCTTACTCCGAAGTTTAATTTTTGTTATGCGGTGAACCGGCATAGCACTGTCATCTATATTTATAAAAGAATAATTTATGCCGTTAAAGAATTTGAATAAAGGGAATGCCGGCATTCGCCGGGAGCGATCTGTTTCATCTTTATCGTTATCGATGTAGACTTAGGACCGAATCATGCGTCCAAAACGTTTTTCGCGGTATCATGTGTCTGTAAACTCGATTTGGAGTTTTTATCGTCTTGCAATAAAATATGTTTAATATGACGCTATTGCCCATTCGAGTTTTTGTTACTGTAAATGTAAAGAATCGCTCATATAAAAATTTGATGCGACATACGAATGAAAGTATTATCGGTAAGCTTGTTTGTTCAAATGACTCGGATCTGCTTTTTAGCGACGGTCTCATTCGAAAAATCGCAAGAATGAGAAAAGATCTCGGATACCCTCACGTGTCGCTAAACCGTCGGTTTAGTAAATCATGATTTCTGCGAATTTTCTCGGCGTGCGGAAATCGTTCGGCGGCGAAAGAAAAAGTTTTTCTGAGCTGCGATAAAATGATTTTTAATGTGTGCGATGTTTCAGATCGAGCGAGTTATCGACTCCGGCAAAATTCCATTACGGAAAAATACGGCGGCTTCATTTGAAAAACCGCAAGAAAGAGAAAAGATTTCGGATGCCCTCACGTGCCGCTAAACCGTCGGTTTAGTAAATCAAGAAAAATCTAATAATTGTCGAGCGTCGATATAGGCGATCGGCCATATTCTATTGCCAAAAACATATAGAATGCCGGAAAAGCCTGTTGTGTCGTGCAAATCAATTAATAGCAATTGTTATCGGTACCTTACGACTAATCGTAAAATATGTGCAACTGAGATCGGCATCGAGTAAAGAAGTATATTTTGCTTGCTGCGAGACAAACTATAATTACCGACGGGCAGCAGCTTTGTTCGGAAATCAATAGGAGGAAGAAAAAATGGCTACCACGAAAAAGACGACTAACAAGACAAGCGCATGCTCGTCGAAAAAGTCTCAGTCCGTTTCGAACAGCAACACGACCAAAAATTGCAATTCGAATAAGACTCAGAGCAAAAAGACCGGCACAACGAACTAATAGACCGATCTTTTATCGGAGGAGTATTTTTGCCTGCTTGCTTTGGTCGCAGACCGGATTGTTTTGTTCGGTATTTCTATCGAAGTAAGAAGCAAGAAAAACTACGCGCAGCATTTGGCTGCGGACGACAAATTTGGTGATCCTGCTAATTACGAATAAAGTTAGCGCAAGCGTTCGCGTAGCCTATGGAGCGTTGGATCGCTCAGGGGAATATACCAAATTTATTACATCATTGCAGAAACATAAAACGAGTTGAAAAATCGGGATCGATAAACGATCAAAGAATAAATTATTTTCGCGTTTTTTTCGCAATAATAAAGAGCCGAATTTTTAAAGTTCGGTTTTTTATTTGCAGATAAAAATTTTAATATGTACCGATACTATCGATTCGAATCGACATATATTCAATTTTAAAAAATATTCTTTTCATTTGTATACGACAAAAGTTCATTAATGTAAAATTGCGAATCGGTTTGCCGTGTGCGAGATATATACGAGCCTATTCGAGGCGAACTCTATTGCCGGTTCTTGCAGACGGATCTTTTACGACTTGCGTTCATTCGATTTCCGCCCCGACGTATAGGTCGATCCGAAAAGCGCTCGATAATATTATCGAGCGTCGTCATTATAATTTGTCATTGTCGAAAAAATATATTATAAAATTCGATAAATTTCTTCGAAAAAAAATAAAATTATTATTTTTATGGATTCAATTTATTATTAAAGCAATATAATAAATAATAATTCAGCCGAAAAAGCACGATTTTCATATAATAAATGTGTTTTACGACGGATTTTTAAATAAAATCAAATATTTTGTAAACAAAAATAATAAATTAAATTGATTTAAATCGTTTTTGATATTAAATAAATTAAATTTTTTATAATATTTTTATTTAAAATTAAATTTAAATTTCGATCGACTGTAGTAGTCGTGATTATATAGCAAAATCATAATTTTCCTTTTGCCGGCTGCGAGTAAAACGAATGCAGACTGCGACATATATCGAGCAGTAAATCGGATACGCCGAGCAAAATTCCGAGTATATGTTTATTTTTTGCACCGTTAATTCGATTCGATTTATTCGGAACATGGTCGGATTTAATAAATCGATCCTTTCTATTATACCCAATCGACTGTTACGTCGTCAGTCCTGTATAATACCGCAAAAAACTTCGCATATCGAGATCGCGTAACATCGGCTTTATAGCAATGCAATGCCGACATCATTACTGTGTGTTTCATTATATATATAATATAGGGTACTGCTGTTTATCGTTTTCGTTCGCAAGCGACGTTTAAGCGGGCTAAAACGGTTCCGGGCGCTTAGCATAAAGACACGCAATCCGTTCGTTTCATTATATAATATAATCATAAAATCTTTTAAGAAAAAATTGCAAAAGACATGTTAAAACAGTTGACACGCAAGAAGATATGGGGTATAATGGACAAGCTGCGCAATATGCGTGGTGATTTTTGTGACGGAAAAACGGGGCCGAGAAGCCCCGAAAAATTTTCGCACAAAACGGCACGCCCGAGCGCGTGAAACCCCACTATATCTTGGGGTCGTAGCGTCGGGTGGACACAAGGAGAAACATATGTCCAGTCAGAAAATCAGAATCAAGTTGAGAGCTTACGATCACGAGTTGGTCGATAGTTCGGCGCAACGGATCGTAGATGCGGCGAAGCAGACGGGCTCCAAGGTATGCGGACCGATTCCGCTGCCTACGCAGAAAGAAGTTGTGACGATATTACGCTCCGTACACAAGCACAAAGATTCGCGCGAACAGTTCGAGCTCAGAACATATTCGCGTTTGATCGATATTTACAGTCCGTCGGGCAAGACGGTCGATTCTCTTATGAGATTGGATCTTCCCGCCGGCGTCGACATCAAGATTAAGCTGTAAAGGAGCCGACCATGAAGAAAGCGATATTAGGCAAAAAGCTCGGCATGACGCAGATATTCGGTGAAAACGACATAGCTATTCCGGTTACGGTCGTGCAGTGCGGTCCCATGACCGTCGTCGATCTCCGCACCGTCGAACATAACGGTTACGATGCGGTGGTTTGCGCATTCGAAGAAATCAAAGAAGGTAAACTCAACAAGCCCGAAGCCGGTCTTTACAAAAAGGCAAAGGCAAAGCCCGCGCGTTATCTGCGTGAGTTCCGCTATGAGGACGCGGCGTCTTACGAAGTGGGCAAAGTTATAGATTGCACTATGTTCGACGAGGGCGACATGGTCGACGTCAGCGGCGTTACAAAAGGCCGCGGTTTTACGGGCGTTATAAAACGCTGGAACCATCACCGTCTTAAAATGACTCACGGTACGGGTCCCGTTCACCGTGAAGTCGGTTCGACCGGCGCCAACTCCAATCCGTCACGCCGCATCAAGAATCTCAAGATGCCCGGTCAGTACGGACACGAGAACGTGACCATTCAGAACCTTAAAGTCGTTAAAGTGGACAAAGCGCGCGGCGTATTACTTATCCGCGGCGGCGTTCCCGGACCGAAAGGCGGACTTGTTACCGTTAAAGAGACGGTCAAATAAGGTCGAGGAGATTAAACGGAAATGCCTACAATCAAGATATATAAACAGGACGGCAGCTCTGCCGGCACAATGGAACTCGACGATACCGTATTCGGAGCCGAATACAGAGAGTCGGTCATTCATCAGGTAGTAGTGGCGCAAATGGCAAATGCGCGCCAAGGAACGAAAAGCACTCTTACGCGCACCGAAGTCACGGGCGGCGGCAAAAAGCCGTGGCGCCAGAAAGGCACGGGCAACGCGCGTCAGGGCTCTATCCGCGCACCGCAATGGAAAGGCGGCGGTGTGGTGTTCGCGCCGAAGCCGCGTTCGTTCCGCAAGAAGATAACCAAGGTCATGCGCATAACCGCTATTACGAGCGCGCTCTCCGCTAAACTTTCGGACGGCAATCTCGTGGTTTTGGATAAACTCGATATCGCGCCCAAGACCAAGGAAATGGCTAAAGTGCTTGCCGCGCTCAAGATCGAGAGCCGTGCGCTTTTGGTTCTCCCCAACGGCAGCGATAACGCCATGCGCGCGGCGAACAATATCCCCAACGTACGTTTGGCAAACAGCGACCTGCTCAGCGTATACGACGTAGTTGCCAATACGGTAATGCTCACGACGGTAGACGCGATCAAAGCGATCGAAACGAAATACACTTCAAAGGAGGTCGCGGCGAAATAATGAATGCACACGATATAATCATTCGTCCGGTATTGACCGAAAAATCCAACGACGGCGTCAACGCCAAACGCTATGTGTTCATGGTAGACCCGCGCGCCGATAAGGTTCAGGTCAAAGCGGCTGTCGAACAGGCATTCGACGTCAAAGTCGAATCGGTGAACATAGTCAACGTTCGCGGAAAGTACAAACGTCAGGGGAGAACGGGCGGCTATACGTCCAAAGGCAAAAAAGCGTACGTCACGCTCGACCAGTCGTCCAAAGCGATACCGTTCTTCGAGACGCTTTCGTAATTAGGAGTAAAAAAATGGCTATTAAGAGATATAAACCCATTACGCCAGGCACACGGTTCAAAACCGTTATAGCGGCGCCGGAACTCACCGGCGACAAGCCGTATAAGCCCTTATTGAAAGAACAGAGCCGCAAGGGCGGACGCAACTTTTCCGGTAAGATAACCGTTCGCCATATCGGCGGCGGCAACCGTCAAAAGTACCGCGTTATCGACTTCAAGCGCGACAAGGACAACATTCCCGCCAAGGTCGCGACCGTCGAATACGATCCCAACCGCACCGCGTTCATCGCACTTTTGAACTATGCCGACGGCGAAAAGAGATACATTCTCGCCCCGCTCGGACTTCAGAAAGGCGACACCGTGATTTCCGGCGAAACCGCGGACATCAAAGCCGGCAACTGCTTGCCGCTCGCGTTCATTCCCGTAGGTACGATGGTGCATAACATCGAAATGCTGCCGGGAAGAGGCGGTCAAATGGCGAGAGTCGCGGGCGCTGCGGCACAGCTTATGGCTAAAGAAGGTAAGTACGCGACGCTCAGACTTCCTTCCGGCGAAATGCGTATGGTTCTTCAACGTTGCAAAGCGACGATAGGTCAGGTCGGAAATCTCGATCACGAGCTTGTCAGTCTCGGCAAAGCAGGTCGTAAACGTCACATGGGCGTCAAACCCACCGTTCGCGGTGTAGTCATGAACCCCTGCGATCACCCTCACGGCGGCGGCGAAGGAAAGAGCCCGATCGGCAGACCCAGTCCGGTATCGCCTTGGGGCAAGCCGACGCTCGGTAAGAAGACGAGATCCAAGCACAAGGCTTCCGACAAGTTCATTGTCAAGCGCGTAAATTAAGGAGCGTTTAAGGTATGTCAAGATCGACAAAAAAAGGTTATTATGTTGACGCCAAGCTTATGAAAAAAGCAGAGGCGATGGTAGCGACGGCGGACAAACGTCCCATCAAGACGTGGTCGCGCGCTTCCACTATATTCCCTCAATTCATAGGTCTTACGTTTGCCGTACACAACGGCAAAAAGTTTGTTCCGGTATACGTTACGACCGATATGGTCGGACACAAACTGGGCGAATTCGCGCCTACCCGTACCTTCTTGGGTCATGCAGGCGAAAGCAAGACCAAAGGTAGATAAGGAGATCAAGTATGGCAACAAGAATGAAAGAAAAAGCCGCAAGAGTAGAAGAATTGCGCGAAAAACGTCCGTTTGCCGTAGCTAAGCACGTACGCATCTCGCCCGATAAGGTGAGGATCGTGCTTGCGCTCATTCGCGGCAGATCGGTCACGGAAGCCATGGCTATTCTCCAAGCGACTCCCAAAGCGGCAAGCGAGCAGATATTCAAAGTATTGAATTCGGCCGCTGCCAATGCCGAACACAATAAGGGACTTTCGGTCGACGATTTGTATGTAGCGGAAGCGTTTGCGGACATCGGACCCACACTCAAGCGTTACCAACCCGTCAGCAAGGGCAGAGCGCATCACATCTTGAAGCGCACCAGCCACATCACCGTTATTCTCGACACCAAGGAGGACAAATAATCATGGGTCAGAAAGTCAATCCCCACGGTTTGCGCGTCGGCATTATCGAAAAGTGGAATTCGCAGTGGTATGCGGGCAAAAACGAATTTGCCGCGTTCATACTCGAAGATCGCAAGATCCGCGAACACATCGAGAATAAATACAAATCCTGCGGCATCAGTAAGGTCGTTATCGAGCGTCCGCAAGGAAAGGTGCAGGTTTCCATCCATGCGCAGTTCCCCGGCAAGATAATCGGGCAAAAGCACGTCGGTATAGACGAGCTTAAAAAGAATCTCGAAAAGCTTGTCGACGGCAAAAAGATATATGTCAACATCATCGAGGTAAAGCATCCCGATCTCAACGCCAAACTTCTTGCGGAAAGTATAGCGGCTCAGCTCGAAAAGCGTGCATTCTTCCGCCGTACCATGAAGCAGGCAATGTCCAAAGCGATGCATGCCGGCGCGAAGGGCGTTAAAGTTCAGGTCGGCGGTCGTCTCGACGGCGCGGAGATCGCGCGTGCCGAGCATTATCAGGAAGGCTCGATACCTCTTCAAACGCTGCGTGCGGACATCGATTACGGTTACTGCATCGCGCGTACAACGTTCGGTGTTCTCGGCGTTAAGGTTTGGATCTACAAAGGCGACGTTCTCGCCGCAGCCAAGCCCGCGCAAAATGCCGGCGAATTCAAGGAGGGCGAATAATGTTAAGTCCCAACAAAGTCAAGCACCGCAGAGTTCAGCGCGGCAGAATGAAAGGCAAAGCTACTCGCGGCAATAAGATATCATACGGCGAGTTCGCGCTTGTCAGCGAGGATCCGGGTAGGATCACATCCAACCAGATAGAGGCGGCTCGTGTCGCTATGACTCGTTACACCAAGCGCGGCGGTAAAGTTTGGATAGACATTTTCCCGCACAAACCGTATTCCAAAAAGCCCGCAGACACCCGTATGGGTAGCGGTAAAGGCGCTCCGGAATATTGGGCGGCGGTAGTTAAACCGGGAACGGTAATGTTCGAAATGGCGGGCGTTGCCGAAGCGGTTGCAAGAGAGGCGCTCCGCCTTGCGTCGTACAAGCTCCCCGTTCGCTGCAAGATCGCAAAGAAGGGTGAACCCGGTTACGAGGACGATACGGCGCCTGTAAACGAAACGGCAAAGGAGGTTGAATAATGAAAGAGAAAGTTCACGAGTTAAGAGACGACGAATTACAGGAAAAGCTCGCGTCGCTCAAAACGGAGTTGTTTAACCTCAGGTTTTCCAACGCGACGGGACAGCTTGCCAATCCCTTGCAGATCCAGAATGTCAGACGCGACATCGCGCGCGTAAAGACGGTTATAAGAGAGCGCGAGATCCGCGCCGCCAAGGAGGCCAAGTAATGGAAGAGCGTAACGACAGAAAGACGCGCGAAGGCATCGTCGTTTCCGATAAAATGGATAAAACGGTCGTCGTTTCGATCGTCGAAAAATATAAACATCCGCTTTATAAAAAGACGGTCACGCGCACCAAAAAATTCAAAGCCCACGACGAAAACAACGAGTGCGGCATCGGCGACAGAGTGGAGATCACCGAGACCCGTCCCATATCCAAAGACAAGTGCTGGCGGGTAAGCAAGATCATTGAAAAAGCCAAATAACCAAAACGCGTATAGCTCGCGTGATGCGCGCTACGCTTGGCTCGGCGGCTTGGTTACGTAGGTCGAACTACGCGCCCGTCGCCGCCGCACCAACTGTTGCGCACCTGACGCGGCTCTCCGCGCTTCGAGACAAAAGCATGCGTCGCAATACGAACTACGAGTTCATCGTGCGGCGGTCGCGTACCGAACTTACGGACTTACGTTCTTGCGACTGAGATTTTGCATGAATTAACGGCGAAACAGTTTTGCGATACAGGTTCGAAAAACCGTAACAGAGAACACTACGTTCCATATAAAGAGTGGCGATGCCCGGGGATACGGGTAACTGCTCTATCAAACAAGGAGAACATGAGTAATCATGATACAACCCCAATCATATCTGAAAGTCGCCGACAATACCGGCGCGAAAGAAATAATGTGTATACAGGTCATGGGCGGCTCGATCCGTAAGAGCGGAAACATCGGCGATATCATCACCGCGTCCGTAAAATCCGCTCAGCCCGGCGGCACCGTCAAAAAAGGCGACGTCGTTAAGGCCGTTATCGTGCGTACGCATCAAGGCATCAACCGTCCGGACGGCTCGCATATTCGTTTCGACGATAATGCGGCAGTTATAATAGACAATCAAAAGCAACCGCGCGGCACCCGTATATTCGGGCCGATAGCGCGCGAATTGCGTGACCGCGACTTCACAAAGATTATATCTTTGGCGCCGGAAGTACTGTAACGGAGGAACCGGTATGAACAATCTCAATGTCAGAAAAGGCGATAATGTCAAAGTTTTGACCGGTAAAGACAAGGGCAAGACCGGCAAAGTGCTTGCTACCGAACCCTCGACCGGCAAAGTGCTTGTGGAAGGCGTCAATATCGCGACTCATCATATCAAAGCGCGGTCGGCGACCGAACAGGGCGGCAGAAAGAAAGTGGAAGCTCCGCTCGACAGTAGCAACGTGCAAATAATTTGCCCGTCCTGCGGCAAGAGCGTTCGCGCTCGTCACCAAGTCATAGATAACAAGAACGCGCGCGTATGCGCCAAGTGCGGCGCAAGCCTCGACGTTTCGCTCAAAGCGGATAAGGCCGATAAGAAAGCCAAGAAAACCGCGAGCAAAGCCAAGAAGGACGACGGCGCGGAAAAGAAGCCTGCGGCAAAGAAAGCGCCGGCTAAAAAAACCGCGACCAAAGCGGAAGATAATCAAGTTCCCGTCGAAGCGACTTCGGACGGTAAAACAGAGTAAGGAGTAAACGGTAATGGCAGAAAAAGCAACCAAAGCCAAGGACAAGGCACAAGGTGTTGCGACCGCAAAAGTCGGCAAACCCGTAAAATCGACAAATCCCGACAGGTACCGTCTTAAAAAACGTTACAAAGCGGAGATCGTCCCGCAGCTCATGAAAGAGCGCGGATACAAGAACGTCAACGAGGTCCCCAAGATCGAAAAGATCGTATTGAATATGCGTTTGGGCGACATCAAAGACAACTCCAAGAGCATTCAGCTCGCGCAGGCGGAATTGGAAGCTATAGCCGGACAAAAGAGCGTGCTTGTAAAAGCCAAAAAGTCCGTCAGTAACTTCAAACTCCGCGAAGGGCAGTCGATCGCTATAAAGGTCACGCTCCGCGGCGAAATGGCTTACGAGTTTTTGGATCGGCTTGTTTCGATAGCGCTCCCGCGCGTTCGCGACTTTCGCGGCATTTCGGGCAAATCCTTCGACGGCAGAGGCAACTATGCGCTCGGCATCAAGGATCAGACCATATTCCCCGAAATTTCGTACGAGCTTATCGAAAAGATCCGCGGTTTCGACGTAGACGTAGTCACGACTGCGGCGACCGACGAAGAAGCAAAGCTGCTGCTGACTAAGCTCGGCATGCCGTTCAAGAATTAAGGAGAACATTATGGCTAAAAAAGCGATGATAAATAAACAGCAAAGAACGCCTAAATACTCGACGCGCGCATACACGCGTTGCAGTCTTTGCGGTCGTCCGCACTCCGTTCTCAAAAAGTACGGTATTTGCAGAATTTGCTTTCGCGAACTTGCGTACAAGGGAGAGATCCCCGGCGTAAAGAAGTCGAGCTGGTAAGGAGGTATTAAGTTATGGTTACAACAGATCCTATCGCGGATTTGCTCACGAGAATTCGCAATGCTATTACGGCTAAGCACGAGACCGTTTCGATACCTGCGTCCAAGATGAAAAAGTCCATTGTCGACATACTTGTCGCCGAAGGTTTTGTGACGTCCGGCGAGATAGTCGAAGAGCAGGGCCACAACAACATCAAGGTCGTACTCAAATACAGCGGCAAACAAAACGCCATTACCAATCTTAAGCGCATTTCCAAGCCCGGTCTTCGCGTATATTGCGGTTGCGAAGATCTTCCCAAGGTTCTCGGCGGATACGGAATAGCGATAATATCCACTTCGCGCGGCGTCATGACCGACAAGAAGGCGCGCGAAAACAAAATAGGCGGCGAAGTGCTCGCCTATGTATGGTAGGAGGCTACAATGTCGAGAATAGGCAGAAAACATATCGACGTGCCGGCGGGCGTGACCGTTACTTACGAGAACGGTATCGTCACCGTCAAAGGCAAGCTCGGCGAGCTTAAACAGGAAATCAAGTGCGCGGACATAAATGTCGTTATCGGCGCGGGCGTTGTGAACGTCGAGCGTAGCAACGATAATAAGCAGACCCGTGCATATCATGGTTTGTACCGCCAGCTTATAGCAAACATGGTACACGGCGTTCAGAATGCATTCACCAAAACGCTCATAGTTGCGGGTGTCGGTTACAAATGCGCCGTTACAGGCAACAAGCTCGTCATGAACATCGGATACTCCAAGCCGGTGGAATACACGATCCCCGCGGGCATAACCATTACGTGTTCCGACCCGCTCACGATCGTAGTCAGCGGTATCGATAAAGAAATGGTCGGCTCGGTCGCGGCTCAGATCAAATCCAAGCGTCCGGTCGAACCGTATCACGGCTACGGCTTGCATTACAGCAACGAAGTTGTCCTCCGTAAAGAGGCCAAGACCGCGGGCAAGAAATAGGAGAGTGGCAAATGATTAAGAAGATCGATAAAAACAAAATCCGCATGAAACGCCACGCGCGTTTGCGTCATGAATTAAAAGGTACCGCTGCGCGTCCGCGCCTTGCGGTTTACCGTTCGACAAGCCATATCTATGTTCAGCTCATCGACGACGTTAAGGGTGTGACCCTTTGCAGCAGTTCGACGCTTGTAAAAGGCGCCGACATCAAAGGCAAAACCAAAACTCAGCAAGCCGAGTTCGTCGGCGGCGACGTCGCCAAAAAGGCGCAGGCTCAAGGTATTACCGAAGTTGTTTTCGATCGCGGCGGATACCTTTACACCGGCAGAGTCAAAGCTCTCGCCGACGCGGCAAGAGCTGCGGGTCTTAAATTTTGGGAGTAAACTATGGCACGCGAAGATTTCAGAAAGAAAAGAGAAAAAGACGTTGTCGACGACGGTATCAAAACCAAGCTCGTCACCACGAGAAGAGTCAGCAAAGTCGTTAAAGGCGGTCGTAACAGCTCGTTTGCCGCGCTTGTCGTTGCCGGCGACGGCAAGGGCAGAGTGGGTATCGGCATGGGCAAAGCCACCGAAGTTCCCGAGGCTATCAAAAAAGCGGAGCAGTCCGCGCGCCGCGATATGAAAAAGATCGCGCTCAACGGCACTGCGATCCCGCACGAAACGGTCGGCGAGTTTTCTTGCAGCAAGGTACTTCTCCGTCCCGCGCCCGAAGGTAAAGGCGTTATAGCGGGCGGAAGCGTACGTGCGGTGTTGGAGCTTTGCGGCGTTAACAACATTACTACGAAATGCTACGGTTCGCGCAACCCCATTAACGTGGTCAAGGCTACCATGAAAGCATTGGAAAGCTT
The DNA here is from genome assembly GCA_910588315.1 of uncultured Christensenellaceae bacterium. Taxonomy (GTDB): domain Bacteria; phylum Bacillota; class Clostridia; order Christensenellales; family Pumilibacteraceae; genus Anaerocaecibacter. The sequence goes on from CAJUQF010000005.1 coordinate 21,823, forward strand.
GCGCAATTTGGATCAGGTTGCGGCGTTAAGAGGGAAGACGGTCGACGAAATACTTTAATCGAGCGCGTATATGCGTCGTTAGACAAACTGCGTGCTCCTCGGCGCTCGGTCGTTTAGGACTAACTAAACTCCCGTCGCGCCTTGTCGCCGGCTGTTCGTCTAACTCGCATCTTCGCACTCTCGGTTGACGGTTTAGCAACAGTGTCGAGCGCGTACATGCAACTTGTATCTCCGCACTCTTGAATGGCGATAAGGAAATGTCGCGCAAGCATTGTCGCTCAAAAACGCTAACGTAATCTAAATGCACCGTCTTGCTCGTATCCTACTGTAAAGTCGGGCATGAACGTGTATCAATTAGGAGAATAATATGGCAAAGAAAGCTGAACAAACCGAAAATAAAAAGCTTAACGTAACGCTTGTCAAAAGCACGGCGGGACGTTTGGTAAAACAGCAGCGCACGGTAGAAGCATTGGGGCTTAAAAAGCTCCATCAGACCGTAACGGTGGAAGATACTCCCGCTATGCGCGGCATGATAAGAACGGTCAGTCACCTTGTGACCGTAGTGGAGGCTTAATTATGAAAATGCATGCACTTATGCCGGCAGACGGCTCTCATACCAAAGCCAAACGTTTGGGTCGCGGTATAGGCTCCGGTCTGGGAAAGACGTCCGGTAAGGGTCACAAAGGTCAGTGGGCGCGCAGCGGCGGCGGCGTTCGTCCCGGATTCGAGGGCGGACAGATCACGCTTATGCGCAGACTTCCCAAGCGCGGGTTCAACAATAAATTCCAAAAGGAATTTTCCGTCATCAACATCGACAAGCTCAATATGTTCGACGACGGCACCGTTGTCGATCTTAAACTCCTTGTCGAGGCGGGCGTAGTCAAAAAAGTCGAAGCATACGGACTTAAGGTCTTGGGCGACGGCGAGATCACCAAAAAGCTTACCGTCAAAGCGGCTAAGTTTACGGCGTCCGCAAAAGAAAAGATCGAAAAAGCGGGCGGCACGGTCGAGGTCATTTAAATGTTTGAAACGCTAAAAAACGCTTTCAAAAATAAAGATGTGCGCAAAAAGATTCTGATCACGCTTGCGCTTCTCTTTATTTATAGGCTTGGGTGCTGGGTCCCCATTCCGGGCATTGATGCGGTGACGTATCAAAGCAATTCCGGTGCGGACGGACTTTTGGGGCTTTTGAACGGTATTACGGGAAGCGCGCTCCAAAACGGCGCACTGTTTGCTATCGGTATAACGCCGTATATCAATGCGTCGATTATTTTGCAACTGCTTACAGTAGCGATCCCGCGCCTTCAGGAATACCAAAAGCAGGGCGACGAAGGAAAGCGGAAAATAACGCAGATCACGCGTTATATAACCCTTATACTTGCGCTTGCGCAAGCGGTGGGCGTAACCATATCGTTCCAACGCGCCGGCGCTATTTCGTCGACGGTATTCGGACCGATGAATCAAGAGTGGCTCATTTGCATGTTTGTAGCGGTACTCATGATAATGGGTTCGATGCTTACGATGTGGTTGGGCGAGCGTATCACCGACTACGGCATCGGTAACGGTATAAGCCTTTTGATCTTTGTCGGTATCATCTCGTCCGCGGGACAGGCTATCGTCGGTTCTATTCAGAGCGCAGTGGGCGGCGACGAAATGGCTATATGGCAGCTTTTGGGCTTTGTCATCATGGTAGTCGCGGTATTCATGCTCATCGTTTTTGTCGATAACTCCGAACGCCGGGTACCCGTGCAGTATGCCAAACAGATAAAAGGCAGAAAGCAGTACGGCGGACAAAGCACTTTCATTCCGATCAAGCTCAATGCCAGCGGCGTCATGCCGATAATCTTCGCTACGGCGCTCATCACTTTCCCGCAAATGATAGCACAGCTCGTCGCACCTACAAGTAGTTTCTATATTTGGTGGTCGACATGGCTGGGCGCGGGCAGTTGGATATATGCGATACTCGTAGCGCTGCTCATACTCTTCTTCTCGTATTTCTACGCGTCGATAGAGTTTAACCCCGAAGATATTTCGCGCAATATACAGCAGTACGGCGGCTTTATCAACGGAATACGTCCGGGCAAGCCGACGACCGAATATCTCTCGCGCATATCCAAGCGGCTCACGCTTTTCGGCGCTATATTCCTTGCGTTTATCGCGCTTGTCCCGTCGGTCATATTCGCCGCGGTTCTCGGCAGCGATTCGCTCGTTAACGCTTTCTCGGCGACCGGTATGTTGATCGTAGTTTCGGTCGCACTCGAATTCGAAAAACAGTTGCAGAGTCAGTTAATGATGAAGCAGTATAAAGGCTTCTTAAAGTAGGTCGTCTTCGACTGTTGTCGCTACACAATCTTGTGGTAATTTTCGGCGATAGCGGCGTTAATTCTCCTGGACGTAGCGCTGCTACGACTTCGTCGAATTGCCTTGCTCTCGCACGAAAATTCCTCGCAATCTTATGTAGTTCAACACTCTCAGCCGACCTTGGACGCTCAAATCCAAAAAGACAAGATAAACGACCACTAATTCTGTATTCCGCATTAGCTAAGGGAGTAATAAATGAATCTCATAATCATGGGAGCGCCTGGCAGCGGCAAAGGCACGCAGGCGGCGATCATATGTAAGACGCACAATATACCGCACATATCCACAGGCGATCTGTTGCGCAAAAACATTGCGGACGGCACCGAGCTCGGTAAAAAAGCCAAGGAGTTCATGGATGCGGGCAAGCTCGTTCCGGACGATCTGGTGATCGCGCTGTTGAAAAACAGGATAAGCGAAGCCGATTGCAAAAACGGATTTCTTCTCGACGGATTCCCGCGCACCAAGGCACAGGCGGACGCGCTTGCGGAGATAGTCGATATCGATATCGCACTCAATCTCATTACGGATCTTAACAAGCTTGCGGATCGCATGGCAAGCCGCAGAGTATGTCTCAAATGCGGATTCACCACCAGCGCGCAGGATGCGCCGGACGGGATATGCAAGGCATGCGGCGACAAACTCGTCATTCGCGACGACGACAAGCGCGAAGTCGTGGAGAACAGACTCAAAGTTTACGAAGCCAACACCGCGCCGCTCGTCGAGTATTACGAGCAGAAGGGCTTGCTCAAAGCGGTGGACGGCATGCAGTCCATAGAGGCTGTAAACGCCGCGATCGAGGCGGCGCTTAAATGATAGTCAAGACCGACAAAGAGCGAGAGGGCATGCGCGCGGCGAGCCGCGTGGTAAAAGCGGCGCTCGACGCGGCGGAGCGGTTCATCAAACCGGGCGTAACCACTCTGGAGATCGACGCGATCGTGGAAGAAACGATAAGAAGTTTCGGCGCGACGCCGTCGAGCAAAGGGTTTTGCGGTTATCCTAACGCCTCGTGCATATCGGTCAACGACGTCGTCATTCACGGGATACCGTCGCTCATGACGGTCAAGGACGGCGACATAGTGTCTGTTGACATTACCGTACTTTTAAACGGATATCAAGGCGACGCGGCGCGCACGTTCCCGGTCGGGAGCATAAGCGCCAAGGATGCGGCGCTCATCGCCGCCGCCAAGGACGCGTTTTTCGCCGGCATGGAATATGCCAAAGCGGGCAATCGTGTGGGCGACATATCGAGCGCCGTGCAGCTGTATTCGGAACTTCACGGTTACGGCGTCGTCAGAGCGTTTACCGGACACGGGATAGGGCATAAAATGCACGAAGCCCCGGAAGTTCCCAACTTCGGCAAACACGGCACGGGTTCTCCGCTTAAAGCCGGACTGTGCATAGCCGTCGAACCGATGATAACGACCGGCGATTGGCGCGTGCATATCGAACGCGACGGCTGGACGGTCAGAACGAACGACGGCAGTAAAGCGGCGCACTACGAAAATACCGTAATTATTACGGACGGCGCGCCGGAGATCCTTACATTATAATATAACGGAAGGCAATCAATGCAGATCGGCGACATAGTCATAAGCAAAGCCGGACACGACAAAGGCTGCCCGTTCGTGGTAATAGCTGTCATGAACGACGATTTCGTCCTTATAGCGGACGGACGCGGGCGCGGGATGGACAATCCCAAGCTCAAACGCAAACGGCATTTACGGGTCGCGGCGCAGAGCGACTTGACCGACCCGACAAACGCAACGCTCAAAAAGAGTATCAAACAATTCAATTCGGACAGGAGGATGTATGCCGAGAAGTGACAATATCGAAACGGAAGGCACCGTCGAAGAATGCTTGCCGGGTACAAAGTTCAAGGTCAAGCTTGATAACGGCGCAACGGTGCTGTGTACGATAGCAGGTAAAATGCGCGTCAATTACATCAAGGTTTTGCTTGGTGACCGCGTCAAAGTAGCCATATCGCCCTATGATATAACCAAGGGCATAATCACTTTCCGCAGCAAATCCTGATCCCGCGGGAGCGTCAAAGTCTCGAAGTCGGAGAAATGCCGATCCGGGCTTGATAATCGCCCGCCGCGTCGAGCGCCGAGCAAACGGTTCTCGCGCATAACGGATCGGTCACATAATATCCGTATCGTTCGCCGCATGGATGGAACGTTGTACGGATCACACATTAATCTCGTAGTAGGAGAAAAATCATGAAAGTCAGATCTTCGGTAAAACCCATGTGCGATAAATGCAAAGTCATTCGTCGTCACGGCAAAGTAATGGTCATTTGCAGTAAGAATCCCAGTCACAAGCAACGCCAAGGTTAACTTTTTTCACGCACTCATCGCGTGATACGGGCTACGCTTGGCTCGGCGATTCGGTCACGTAGGTGGGTCTACGCTCCCGTCATCGCCTCACCAACTGTTGCCCGTCTGACGCGCGATTGCGCGAAAAAAGATACGTTCTGTATGGAGTAGGCGGCTCTTTGAGCGCGTATTCATTCCATAGTATCTCGTGCCGGCTGTTCGTCTAACTCGCATATTCGCACTCTCACATACGTTCGGTATGGTAAGGCAACGCCGCTTGTTGCGCTCGTCGAGCGCGAATTCATCGCATAGATTGACGTTTCTTGCGGCTGAACGAGCGGTACAAATTATTCACGGCGTGCCGGCACGAAATAGGCAATACTCAAAAATAACCGTTCTCGGTCCGTTGCGCGACATTCCACACGCACGGGACAAGCGGAGCGTTATTCATATAACAACATAAAAACTCATCAAACAATTCAAGGAGTAAAAAAGTGGCAAGAATAGCAGGTATTGATTTGCCCAAGGAAAAACGTATCGAGATAGGTCTTACCTATATCTACGGTATCGGACGTCCCACGGCGAATAAAATTCTTAAAGCGACGGGCATCGATCCCGACGTTCGTGTAAAGGACTTGACCGGCGATCAGGAAAACGCGCTCCGTACTTATATCGACAAAAATATCAAGACGGAAGGCGATCTTCACCGCGAAGTCGAACTCAATATCAAACGCCTTAAAGATATAGGCTGTTATCGCGGCGTGCGGCATCGTAAAAACTTGCCCGTGCGCGGTCAGAACACCAAGCAAAACGCGCGCACCCGTAAAGGCCCGAAGCGCACCGTTTCGCGTAGCAAGAAGAAGGAGCGTTAATCTACTATGGCAGTAAAGAAAACTTCTACCAAAAAGAAGATAACCAAAAATATCGATAAAGGTTGCGTCCATATCCACGCGTCGTTCAACAATACGATCGTAACGTTTACGGACGAACAGGGCAACGCGATTTCCGCATGCTCGGCGGGCGCGCTTAAATTCCGCGGCTCGCGTAAGTCGACGCCGTATGCGGCGCAGATGGCAGCCGAGGAAGCCGCCAAGCGCGCTATGGAACACGGCTTGCGTTCGGTCAAGGTCTTTGTAAAAGGTCCCGGCGCGGGCAGAGAGTCCGCTATACGCGCAATGGAAGTCGTAGGTCTTCAAGTGACCGAAATCAACGACGTTTCGCCCATCCCGCACAACGGATGCAGACCGCCCAAACGTCGCAGAGTGTAAGGAGTAGCATAGATTATGGCAAGAAATATTTGTGCAGATTGCAGACAGTGCCGCAGAGAAGGACAGAAATTGTTCTTGAAAGGCGAGCGCTGTGTTTCCAAAAAGTGCGCGATGGAGCGTCGCCCCGTTCCCCCGGGCGCGCACGCCATGACTCGGCGCAAGAACAGCGAGTACAACACTCAGCTCCGCGAAAAACAAAAGGTAAAACGCGCGTACGGAGTGCTTGAAAAGCAGTTCAGAGAATATTACGAAAAAGCGGAAGCGCAAAAGGGTGTTACCGGCGAGAACATGCTCGCCATGCTCGAAAAGCGGCTTGACAACGTTGTGTACCGCATGGGTATCGGCGCGTCGCGCAAAATGTCGCGTCAGATAGTAAACCACGGTCACATTCTCGTCAACGGCAAGCGCGTAGACATTCCGTCGTATCAAGTCAAGCTCGGCGACGAGATCTCCGTAAGAGAAACAAGCCGCGACAACGCGCTGTTTAAAGAGCTGCGCGGCGCAAAGATCGTCATGCCCAAATGGGTAATGTTCGATACGGAAAACTTCGTCGGCAAGGTAGTTGACAATCCGAAGCGCGACGATATCGATCTCAATATCAACGAGCAGCTCATCGTCGAGTTGTATTCCAAGTAATAAGGAGTATTTGGTCATGATGGAAATCGAAATGCCGAGAATAACAATGGAAGAAACCGACAGCTACCGTACCGGCAAGTTTGTCGTCGAGCCGCTCGATCGCGGTTACGGCCACACGCTCGGTAACGCATTGCGTCGCGTATTGTTGTCCAACCTTCCCGGCGCGGCGGTCATCGGGATCATGATCGAAGGCGTCGATCACGAGTTCTCGACCGTAAAGGGAGTTAAGGAAGATGTGACCGAGATCATTCTCAACCTTAAATCGCTCAATCTCAAAGCCAACTATACCGACAAGGATCTCGTCAAGGAACTGCATATCCAAAAGAGCGCACCCGGTATAGTGACAGCTGCGGACATCGATGTCGACCCCGAGATCGACGTACTCAACCCCGACCTTTACATCTGCACTCTCGACGAGGGCGCCAAGCTCGATATGACGCTTTATGTCGGTAAGGGCAGAGGCTATGTCGTTGCGGACGAGCTTAAAGATCCCGCGCGTCCCATCGGCTATATTCCGATCGACGCCATATTTACGCCCGTCAAGTTCGCGTCGTACTCCGTCGAGCCGACGCGCGTCGGACAGTCCATGGACTTCGACAAGCTCACGATCAACGTAAAGACCGACGGTTCGCTGTCTGCCAAAGATGTGTTGAGCTTAGCGGCGAAAGCGCTCGAAGATCATGTAAAACTGTTCGTGGCGCTTTCCGACACGATCTCCGGTATGGACATTCTTGTCTCGCGCTCGGAAGACCGTCAGGCGAAAGTGCTGGAAATGAACATAGAGGAAATGGATCTGTCGGTGCGCAGCTACAACTGCTTAAAGCGCGCAGGCATTCACACCGTTGCCGATCTTACCCGCAAGACCGAAGAGGACATGCTCAAAGTGCGTAACCTCGGAAGAAAGTCGCTTGACGAAGTCATCGCCAAGCTGCGCGGATTCGGATTGGACCTTAAGGCAGCGGAAGACTAAATAGGAGAACAAAACGATTATGGAACAGAGAAAACTTTCCCGTCCTACGGACCAGCGCAACGCGCTTTTGCGCAACCAGGTAACCGCGCTGCTGTGGAACGAAAAAATAACCACGACGCATGCCAGAGCGAAAGAAGTTTCGCGGCTTGCCGATAAGATAATCCAGCTTGCCGTCGACACCGTTCTCGACGTCAAAAAAGACGTCAAAAAATCGGTCGACAAAAAGGGTAAGCCCATCGAAGTCGAGGTCATTCTCGACGGACCGCAACGCCTTGCCGCGCGCAGAAAGATCATGGCTATGATCTACGATCCGCCCGAAACCAAAAAGCCGGGCGAGACCGGTCCCGCATTCAGAGAGCGCACGCAGGACGTAAAGCATCCGCTTGTCGAGCGTATCTTTAACGTGTATGCTATCCGTTATTCTCAGCGCAACCACGACAACAACTCCGCCGGCGGTTATACGCGCGTGCTTAAGCTCGGCGCCCGCAGAGGCGACGGCGCGGAAGAAGCGCTTATCGAGTTGGTATAATTTAAAGTAATATAATAAATTACGGCATCGGTAGTAAAACTATCGGTGCCGTTTTTATGTTATGCCCGCAGGATCAACGATCGGCAAATCAAAATCAAATTTATAAAGCGGCAACGATTTTTCTATGCGCTTTTAATTTCTTCAATGCCCATTCGTAATGTGCTATCGTGGTGGAAATAAAATACTGTCCTAACGTACTGCCGCCCACCCAAGAAAAAACATTTTTATCGAATAATTGCCGTGTATCGTATTTTTGCATCAAAGTCATTATTTCGTTATGCGATCGCGACAATAATTCTTTTGCTTTTTCAAGGGAGATTTTTTGCGCCCTTTCAAAGAATACCGTATTCATATCGCCGTAATTTGCCCACGAGTATCCGTCCATTAAAAATTGTCTCGATCTGCCTTGTTCGTTTTCCGATACCCAATGCAGCATTAACTGTTGCCATTCGTACAGGTGCATTAAAACGTCTCGCAAATTTTTATCTCTTTTCCAATGAGCCTCGCTTTTATTAAGGCGTGAAAAATCAAATTCCGTATCGAGCTCTTTTTCGGTTAAAGAATTAATGAAATCAAAAAGGTTATCGTATCCCTTTGTGCTTTCCGATATCAAATCTTCTTTTGTTCTCGGTCTTGCCATAGTAAACTCCTTGATCAATGAATTTCTTACGTGTTTAGTTTGTTGTGCAAAATGAATAAAGTCAACTTCCCGACGGGTGTGCGGCGCTCGGCAGTAATTACGATTTATCGAGTCCAAGTATCGTATTCAGAGGACTCTTTAAAACCGATCCGGTGATAAAAGTTTTGGTCGGATATAACTATCGCTCGCTTGGCGCCGGATTTTTTGGCGCGCGCCATAGCTTCGTAAACCACTGCTGTTGCCAAGCCGAGCTTTCTGCATTGCGGAACGGTGGCGACAGGCTCGATATATGCGGTTGCTCCGTGCGTGTACCAAATACCGCAATGCGAACAATATTCTTTCGAGAGATCCAGTGCGAAAATTTTCAGATCGCTGTTGAAATGAGCAGACGGTTTTAAAAGCTCGTCGCTCCATTTTTCCGGTATGCCGTCGTTGTCGAAGCCTTTGTGTATAACAAGTTGATATTTTCGATTATCTATTTCGAAATGTTCCGGACTGATCGAATAGCCATAGGGGATCACATATTGCAAATCGTTTTCCAAATCGAATTCCAAAACGCAATCGGCTTTGCCGCGGTTGTGAAAATGATATTCTTGCAAAACTTCGATTAACGCCGTGTCTTGCGAATTTACCTTGACGGACGATCCTTTTTCTACAACATACTCTACCATTGCGCTCAATAACTCTTTATCCGATACGGCGTGTATGATATAAGCCCGGTCTTTATAACTCGTATCGAAAGTAATCAAGCCGACGATTTCGCCGGAGCTGTCTCTGAATATCGCGATATACGTAAGAGCATCCACGTCCAAAAAGCTATGGCACATCATCCATTCGAATCGCGCCCAGTGAAAATGTTCGTTATATCCCTTATCGGCGGACTTAGATAAAAAAAGATATATCTCTTCGTATTGTTCGTTGAATCGGATATTGCTTTTGTAATTGTCTATCGTGTACATGCGAGACTTCCCGAAAGAACAGGTTAATTAAAAGCATTATACCATAATAGAATACAGAAGTAAAACGAATGGGCGGCAATGCTAATATTACGTGATGGTCGCGGTAAAAACAAATGATCAAGGCGCATTTTTAATACGGTTTCGGCGATAAGGCGCGCACATTTTCCTTTGTAAAAATTTTTAAAAATATTGTCAAAAAAGGTATGCAAAATCGTTGACTTTGGTATTGTTAAATGATATAACATTTAAACCATGAACGTGCCATTACCGCATCATAAACACCACCGTTCAACGGCCCTCGACCTGACGACAGGCAAGCCGTTGTCACGTATACTTATTTTTATGTTGCCTATGATACTCGGCAACATTGTGCAACAGTTATATTCGATGGTCGACACCGTTATCGTCGGTCAGGCTTTGGGCGCTAATGCGCTGTCCGGCGTAGGCTCGACGGGCGCGCTGTCCATGCTCATACTCGGTCTTGTCGGCGGTCTTGCCGGCGGATTTTCCGTTATCGTAAGCCAAAAGTGCGGCGCGCGCGACGAAGAGGGCATGCGGCGTTCTTTTGCCGTCGGGATAGTTTTGATGTTGGCGATCGTGGCGATCCTTACCGTCATCGCGGTGTTTATTTCCAAACCCATGCTTACGGCAATGCACACCAAAGAAGAATTCATGCCGTATGCGTACGATTACATAACCGTAATTTTCGGAGGCATGCTCATTTCGGGTTTTGCCAATCTGTTCGGATCGGTGTTGCGCGCGATAGGCGATTCCAAGATCCCGCTTTTCATACTTATAGCGTCGTGTTTTGTGAACGCGGGCTTGGACTGTTTGTTCGTCATGGCGCTTGGACTCGGCGTTAAAGGTGCGGCGTACGCTACGCTGCTTGCCAATCTTTTCTCCGCGGCGCTCACGTTTATTTATTTGTGGAAACGCTATCCGGCGTTACGGTTCAAAGCAAAGCATTTCAGACCGAACATAAAAGAATACGGGTCGCATTTGAGACTGGGATTGCCCATGTCGTTGCAGATGTCCGTGATCTCTATAGGCATGATATTCTGTCAGTCTGCGCTAAACACGCTGTCGCCGACGTCGGTCACGGCGTATGTTGCGGCGAGCAAAGTCGACGGGTTGGCGACAAGTATACTGAACACCACGGGAACGGCGATGGCGACGTTTGTCGGACAGAACTACGGCGCCAAGCGATACGATCGTATCAAGACGGGCGTCGCACGGTTCACCGTGTTTGCGACGTGCATGGCGCTCGGATTGGCGATAATCGAACTTAGTCTGTACCGACCGCTCATAAAGCTGTTCATTTCGCCGTCCGACAGATCGGAAGAATTGTTCGAGTATGCGCTGAGATTCTTGCTGTTGAATTCGTCCTTTTACATAATGCTCGGCACGCTGTGCATTTCGCGCGGCGCGTTGCAGGGCATGGGACGAGGCACGATCGCGCTCGTGTCGGGAGCAATGGAAGTTGTTATGCGCGTCGTGATATCGCTCATTGCCATGCACTTCTCGAGTTTCCTTATAGTCTGCCTTTGCAACTGCTCGTCCTGGATGGCGGCAAACATCGTACTGCTGCCCGCATTCTTATTGACTTTACGCAAGTACATCCCGTTGTTCGGCACGAGTTCGAGATTGGAAAAACTACCCAATCCGTCGGAGATACCGTTTGTGGACAGAGTATCGTAAAAGCGCTGTGCGTAAAAATTTATAACGGTTTTGCTTGACATGATCTGTATACGAGAGTTATAATATTAACGAATTTAAGGTCATTCTTTGGGGCGGGGTGAAATTCCCCACCGGTGGTCATAGTCCACGAAGGTCGCATGCGACCCCGAGCGGGTGAAATTCCCGCACCGACGGTACAGTCCGGACGATAAAAGAATTACTTCGGTTGGAAAGTATTCGTCCCGAGTTTTTTCGGGACGATTTTATTTTTTTCAAAGAACGGCTTTAATCTGCGGCGGCGCATTCATCGCGTGATGCGAGCTACGTGCGGCACAGCGGCTTGGTCATGTAGGTGGGTCTACATTCCCGTCACCTCTGTTCCGCCTGTTGCTCGCCTGACGCGCGACTTCGCCGCCGAGTCGGGTCTGTTTTGCGGTTTGCCACAAGACATTTTATTTAAATAAAGCGAAAAGGCGGTTCTTATGGAAACTACTACAATTTCAAACTCGGGCAGCGGCGAAAAAAACGTCGGCGGACGGCGAATGTTTTCGTCTACGCACATTGCGTTCATCGCGACGTTTGCCACGCTTGCGGCAGTACTGTACATACTCGATTTCACCATGCCGTTCGCTTTTCCGGGTTTTTTGGAATTCAAGCTGTCGGACATACCCATTCTTATCGGGTCGTTCACGCTCGGTCCGTTGTACGGCGCGGTCATAGTCGTTGTCGAAATTCTATTGAAACTTGTTATAAAAGGCACGTCCACGATGTTCGTCGGCGAACTGTCCGATCTTCTCACGTCGTGCGCGTTTGCCGTGACGGCGGGGTTGATTTATAAACGTCACCGTACGTTTAAAGGCGCGCTTGCGGCAATGGGTGTGGGTACGCTCGTCGAGGTGACGGTAGCTTTGCTCGTAAATTGGCTCGTGCTTGTGCCGTTCTACGTTCAATTCTTTTTCGGCGGGAACTGGGCGCCGCTCGTCGGCATGATGAAACCGCTGTTCCCGAGTTGTACGCGCGAAACGTTCTATCATTTCTATTTGTGGGTGTCGGTGCTGCCGTTCAATCTTTTGCGCTGTCTTGTAGCCAATCTCGTAACGTTGCTCGTGTATAAGCGTATTTCTCGGCTTATAAACAGCGTAAATCATAAAATTTACGGTAAGCCCGACCGAAACGTCGCCAAAGAAAAAAGAGTAAACGTTGCGCTGATAATCACGCTTGCGGTAGTCGTTGCTTTGCTTGCGACGTTTGCATTATTGAGATTTTTTGTGTTTTAAGATAATATATCCGAATTGCGAGCGCGAAAATCCCGCATACTAAACGTATGCTTATTATCGACAGATACGGAGATGCGGCGGAAGCGCTCGGCTTGGCGCTCGGCGGGACCGATTACGTCAAACGGCTCGAAAGGTCGGAGACGGCGCAGGGTCGAAATGCGATCGCCGTAAGTTCGCTCGACGGAGCGTTACATACAGCCCTATACTTGTGCGGAGTGCGATCGGGAGACTATGTTTTCGTGCCGACGTTTACTTTTTACTCTTACATCGCTACGGTCATGAACATGGACGCCGTGCCGGTGTTTTTGGACTGCGACCCTATAACGCGTTGCGTGTCGGCATCTGCGCTTGAGACCGCGCTTATGTGGGCGGAGCTTCAGAACAAACCGCCAAAGGCAGTCGTAATAGATAATGCTTTCGGTTCGATAGCGGATTACGATCTGTTGATACCGCTTTGCAAGGCGTGGGGAGTGCATACGATCGAACTGAGCGCCGATGCGTACTCCGGTGATTACAAGGGCAAACGTTGCGGCAACAACTGCGATTACGGCGTCGTCGGGTTCGATAAAAGATTGCCGGGCGGCGGCGCATTGCTTTATTCGGACGACGGAGATAAGGCGCGCAGGTTTTGCAGAATGGAATATACCGACGGCGAATCGCACGATTACAAAATGAATAATTTCGTTGCGGCGTTATGGGTCGCGGGTAAAACCGCATCGGATAAAATAACCGCGCGTGCGCGCAAAAATCTCGACGCGCTGTGCGCCGCGCTCGATACGGTCGCTCCGCCCATGCCGGGCGATGCCGCAACGTATGCGCTTGTCAAGGCGGCGGATATCGCGGACGAGCTTAGCGCGGCAGGTTACGACGTGAAGCGGCCGCCGCCCGTGCATACTCTGCCGATGTACCGCGATTGTTATTTTTTCGAACACGAGCGCGGTTATGCCGTGTGCGATTCATTTAAAAAATACTGTCTAATAGGTTTGGATCTGTCTTTTTTACAAAGATCTAAATTGATACGAATGCTTAAACAGTCGCGATGATATCGCTAAATTTATTCGATGAGCATTTCTGCTTGCAACGGTAAGAATGCGGGATGACGACAAACCGGGCGAGGCCCGTCACTTGGGTCGGCATGACGCGCTTTCGCGCGGTCCGCTTGCCATGGGTATGATGCCTGATTTATATTGTTCGACCGAAAGCGTGATAAATACCTTAAATCGCGCTTTTTGTTTTTCGAGAAACCTTTTTTTGCCGCGAATAAAAAACAAACGCTTTTTTCAATATACTTGCCTTATGTCGGTCGTTGTGATATAATTCATAATGGATAGCGGGCGCATTCCGCAATTAAAACGTTGTTACGGGAATACCATGAAAGCAGTAGTATCGGTCATAGGAAAAGACAGAACGGGTATCATCGCCGCCGTTGCCGGCGCACTCGCCGAGCGCAATATCAATATAGAAGATATTTCGCAGACCATTATGCACAGCAACTTCGTAATGATAATGCTTGTCGATACCGAAAAATCGAATGTGCCGCTCGATAAGCTTTGTACCGAGCTTCAGTCCGCAGTAAAGGATCTTGGCGTAACTGTGCATGTTCAGCATGAGGACTTGTTCGATTCGATGCACCGAATATAATTAGCCTCCTCACGGTTTCTTAAGCGGTGTCTTGCTACCGATATCGGTGCTTGCTGTGTTGCGCCCCCACTCATCGTACCGCAGAAGGGTACGATTTCGGGAGGCGACGCCTTGCAATCACACGATATCGCCTACGCAATACACTCGCTACAAAACCGTTCGTCGGCTTTTGGCGACGTTATACGATAGCGTTTGATGTCGTTGTTAGTAGGTGGATCTTCGCCGCTTTACCGCCTGTTACCCGTCTGACACGCCGTCTCCGTTGCCAAGGCTTGGTCGCTTTTGCGGAGAGAGGATGTGTTTCAGGCACAATACGCTCGCGTCGTATCGGCTCGTCGGCAGCATTCTCTTGGAAATACTCGGGCGGCGTTTCGGCAATAAAAAGAAATGCGATCTCCGATCTCGACCCGTAGGGAGCGCAGACCCTTGCGCTCCGCAAGAGACACACTCTATATTCACGGAACGGCAGATAACGGTTTGCTTGCCATACGAATTACACAACAAGCGTGTCGGCAATAAAAAGAAAAGCTGCCACGATTACCGATACGCCTAAATAATAAAATAACCGCAATTTCACTTATTCGGAGAATAAATGTTTACCGAAAACGAAATTATCGAAACCATAGACATGCTTGACAATCGGCATTTGGACGTGCGCACCGTTACGGCGGCGCTATCCCTGCTCGATTGTATCGACTCGTCCGGAAAGCGCTGCGCCGAGCGAGTGTACGACAAGATAACGCGCGTATGCGAAAAGCTGGTGCCGGTGTGCGACATGCTGTCGGCGCGATACGGCGTGAAGATCGTAAACAAGCGCATATCCGTAACGCCCGTATCTATCATCGGCTCGGCAAGCGGCGACTTCATCGGTATAGCAAAAGCGCTTGATCGCGCCGGCAAAGCGCTGGGTGTGGATTTTGTCGGCGGGTATTCTGCGCTCGTTCAAAAGAAGGCGACAGACAAGGAAAGTTTGTTCCTCGATACCATACCCGAAGCCTTATCAGTGACGGATATCGTCTGTTCGTCTGTCAACGTTGCTTCGAGCAAGAGCGGCATAAATCTCGACGCTGTCGGTAAGCTCGGCACGATAATCAAAGATCTCGCGTACCGTACACGCAACAATAATTCGTTCGGGTGCGGCAAGCTTGTGGTATTTTGCAACGCGGTGGACGACAATCCGTTCATGGCGGGCGCATTCACGGGACTTTCCGAAGGTGAAAGCACGATAAACGTCGGCGTTTCCGGTCCGGGAGTCGTCGAGTACGAGATAAAAAAACATCCCGATTACGATATAACGCAAATATGCGAGCTGATCAAACGCACGGCGTTTAAGATAACGCGGCTCGGTTCGCTTATCGGAAACGAAGCGGCGAAAGCGCTGTCGCTCACGCCCGGCATAGTGGATCTTTCGCTCGCGCCCACGCCGGCGATAGGCGATTCGGTCGCGCGCATACTCGAAAGCATAGGCTTGTCGTCCGTCGGCTCGTGCGGTACGACCGCATGTCTCGCACTTTTGAACGACGCCGTCAAAAAGGGCGGCGTGATGGCGGCGGACAAAGTAGGCGGACTGTCGGGCGCGTTCATTCCCGTGTCGGAGGATGCGGGCATGATCGAAGCGGCGCGCGGCGGAAAGATAACCGTCGAAAAACTGGAAGCCATGACCGCCGTGTGTTCGGTCGGACTCGATATGATAGCGATCCCCGGCGATACGAGCGCCGCCGTTATTTCCGGAATAATAGCCGACGAGTGTGCCATCGGCATGATAAACAACAAAACGACCGCGGTGCGCGTAATACCGGTTTACGGCAAAGCCGTGGGCGACGAAGTCGATTTCGGCGGACTGTTCGGAACGGCGCCGATAATGCCGGTCAACGCAGGCGACCCCGCGGCGTTCATATCACGCGGCGGAGTTATACCGCCGCCGGTACACTCGTACAAGAATTAGTTAATAATTTCATAGGAGTTATATAATGAAAAGGAATCAAATAACCGAAAATTACAAGTGGAATCTCGGCGACATGGTGGACAGCGCCGATACGTTCGAAAAGCTGTTTGCCGAAGTGGACGGCGCGCTTGCGGATATAGAGGCGTATAAGGGCAGGCTCGGCAACCGCGCCGACGCGCTCGCATGCTTGAAACTCGATTGCGAAGTGTCAAAGAAATTCGAGTTGATATATATCTATTCGCACATGCTGCGCGATCAGGATTCCACCGATAACGCCGCTTGCGCGCTTGCGGCGCGAACGGACGGGCTTGCCGGCAAGTACGGCACGGCAGCGTCGTTTATGACGAGCGAACTGGGCGCGCTCGACGCGTCGGTTTTGGATTCGTATATAAACGATCCCGAGTTTGCCGATTTCGATTTCATGCTTAAAGAGATAGTGCGACAGAAAGCGCACATACTGTCGGATAGGGAAGAGAGGCTTTTGGCGCTGTCGTCGGACGCGCTCAAAACGACGTACAACGTCGCGCATATGCTGTTCGATGCGGACTTAAAGTTCAAGCCCGTCAAAAAAGACGGCAAAAAAGTCGAACTCAACAACGGATCGTACGGCGAACTGCTCGCCGATCCCGACAGAGCGGTGCGCAAACAGGCGTTTAATAATCTTTACGACGGGTATATTGCGCACATAAATACCATTGCCGCCAACTATGCCGGTAACGTCAAAGCGGACAACTTCAAAGCCAAAGCGCGCGGCTATAAGGATTGTTTGGAAAAATCGCTGTTCGGCGACGGTGTGCCGAACTCGGTGTATACAAATCTCATAGACGCGGTCGGAAAGAATTTCGAACCGTTGCACCGTTATATCGCTCTGCGTAAAAAATTGCTCGGCGTCGATAAACAGCATATGTACGATCTTTACACGCCCATCGTAGACAATGCGGAAATGAAACTGCCGTACGAAGAAGCGTGCGAGACCGTCAAAGCGGCAATGGCGCCTATGGGCAAGGAGTATGTCGGTTTGCTCGATAAAGCGATGAGAGAGGGGTGGATAGACGTCATGCCCAACGACGGCAAACGCGGCGGCGCATACAGTTGGTCGTCGTACTCGGCGCATCCTTACGTGCTTTTAAATTACACGCCGACGACCGAAGATATATTCACGCTCGCGCACGAACTCGGGCATTGTCTGCATTCGTATTATTCTCAACACGGTCAGCCTTATTCCAAGTGGGATTATCAAATATTCGTCGCGGAGGTCGCGTCAATTTGCAACGAAACTTTGCTTGACGACTACCTGATGAAAAACGTTAAGGACGACAACGTCAAGAAATATCTTTTGAGCTTACGACTCAACAGATTCAGAACGACGTTGTTCCGCCAGGCTATGTTCGCCGAATTCGAATACAACGCGCATAAAATGGATCTCGAAGGCACGCCGCTCACCGTCGACAATCTCAGCGAAATGTATCTCGAACTCAACAAGAAGTATTACGGCAAAGACGTAGTTTCCGACGATAAGATAGCATATGAGTGGGCGCGCATACCGCATTTCTATACGGCATTCTACGTATACAAGTATTCGACCGGCATGACTGCGGCGACGAGTATCGCGCACAATATACTTTCGCGTCCCGGTTATGTCGATATCTATAAGAACAAATTCCTTTCGGCAGGCGGTCATAAATCGCCGTATGAGATACTTTGCGATACGGAAGTCGATTTGGCGACGACCAAGCCGTACGACGATGCGTTTGCGTTCATGAGCGCGGCGCTCGACGAGCTGGAAAAACTTTGTAAATAGTGCTTTTCGCTGCGCTTAAAAATCCAAAGCGGATAATATTCGCAGTTATCGCGACGCTCATCGCATTCGTTTTTATCGGTTGCGGCGCATCGGTCACGGTATACGACTACTCGGAAGACGGCGTGAGATACAACATGTACGAACTGAGTTTCGACGCAGATACGCTCGAAAATATGGAGCGTACCGCCGCGACGGACGTGAACGGCAATAAGTATAAGATCGAAGATTATCTTTACGAGCTTTTCACCGATTTCGGATATACGCCCGTCGACGCGACGCGCGACGCAAACGGGTATACCGTTTGTTATCGCAGAGCGGTCGGCGTTAGCAGCGAACTTTTCCAAGCGGGCAGTACCGTCGAATTTGTGCGGACGTATAAGGAAAATCCGTTTATCCGAACGTACAAAGACGTTTCGCCCAACCCGTTCAACGGTGTGCGCGAAACATATGACAATATAGAGCCGACTCACTCTTCGACGTTGCTCGAGAGGATCAAGAACGGGGCGATAGCGTTCGATGAGTTCGGCGAACCCATGATGGGTCAGCCTGCGCTGGCGGATGCGTTTCCATATCTCAAGAGCGCGAACTTGGACGGATTGCCGCTTAATTACGTGCGGTACGGCACGAGCCGTATGACGTCGTCCGGTAAGTCGATAGAAACGGGCGATAAGACCGCGGCGTACGTGTTTACAAGGTATTTCGATACGACCGAAACTCAGATCGCGTTCGAGTATAAGCGAGCCGTGCCGTACGGCTGGTACATGACTGCGCTCATCGCAGGCGGCTTTGTGCTTTTGATATTCATACTCGCGACGCGCAAAAAGAAAGAAAAACCCACGTTGCTCGACAGGTTCCCTTATAACCCCGAGGAGTATCGCGATTACGAATCGCATTTGCCGACATTGAAACGGTAGATAAAGGAGGCATGCAATGCCCAAGACCAACGACAGAGACGAATTTGTGAAAAAGCATCCGCACGTGATAGCGCGCGAAACGCCCAATAACTACGAGGCGGAAACCGCGCTTATAGGCGGTATGCTCATAGACGGACCGACGGCGTCTAAGTTCATGCCGCAGCTTAGTGCGGACGACTTTTATACGCCGGGACATAAATATATATACGAGGCGCTCGCAGAGCTTTTCAATGCCGCAAAGCCGATAGATTTTGTTACCGTAGTAGGCGCTTTGGAAAGCAGCGGCACGCTTGAACTTGCCGGCGGAGTCGAGTATCTTTCCAAAATGATCGCCGCGGTACCGTCGGTTGCAAACTCCGATTATTATTTCGCGCTCGTTAAAAAAACGTCGAGACTGCGTGCGATCATAGATATAGCCAAAAAAATGGCGGACGAGGCGTACGCGCTCGATCCGGACGATATGGCGCTGACAAGAGCCGAAGCGTCGCTTTACGGGCTTGCGGAATCGACGCGGCGCGGCAAACCGGAAAAACTCGAGGGCTTTGTCAAGGAAGTGTTGGAAGATCTTAAACAGCGCGCGACGGAAACAAACGTTTTCCGCGGCGTTCCGACCGGGTTTTCAAAAGTGGACAATATCCTCGGCGGCGGATTCCAAAAGAGCGACCTTATCATCCTTGCGGCACGGCCCGGTCAGGGTAAAACGAGTTTCGCGATGAACTGCGCGGTAAACGCTGCGCGGCGCAAGCGTCCCGATAACGGTCAGCCTTATCACGTTGCAGTTTTCTCGCTCGAAATGAGTGCTGTCCAGCTCGCAAAGCGTATACTTTGCTCGGTCGGTAATTACGATATGTCGCGCGCAAACCGCGCAGTCGTTACCGAATCCGAATGGGACAGACTGTATTCGGCACGCGACGAACTCAGCCGTGCGGGAATGTACATCGACGAATCGGGCGATATCACGCCTGCGGAGATACTGTCGAAATGTCGGGCGCTTAAACATTCGAAGGGCTTGGATTTCGTAATGATCGACTACTTGCAGCTTATGCAGAGCGGCAAGCACGTGGACAATTTCGTGCGCGAGATTGCAGAGATAACGCGCGCGCTCAAGCTCGCCGCCAAAGAGTTGGACGTGCCTATTTTGCTTCTTTCGCAGATGTCGCGCAGTATCGAACAACGCAAGGGCGCGGATAAAGAATCCAAGCTCAGCGATCTTCGCGACTCCGGCGCGATCGAGCAGGACGCAGATATCGTTCTTTTTATAGACAGAAAAGAAATGCTCGGCGCGCCGGAAAACAAAGGCGCGGCGTCCGAAGTATATCTGAATATCGCAAAACACCGTAACGGCGAGACCGGGAATGTAAAACTCATCTGGAATCCTTCGACAACGACGTTCCGGTCTGCGGACGACAACGGACACCCCGATCCGCCGCCGCAATACTACAACGGCAGAGACAGCGGATTCGAAGAATCGGTACCGGCGCCCGACGATCCGATTGCGTCGGTAGAACCGAACGATGCGCCGTGGGACGAAGAACCGCAGAAACAAATGTCCGCGGAAGATGCCGCCAGGCAGGCGGAGGACAGCGGATTGCTGTAAAGATCGATCTTCGATTCGAATCGATTTACTTGACTGTTTGTGCTTTATAGGTGTATATTATTAACGTATCGTCGGACGACAATACACAAAATTATCAAGGAGAGAATTATGAAGAAAAGGTTTATCGCAACTATTCTCTGTGCCGTTATGGCGGTTTTTACCGCACTGGCTTTTGTCGGCTGCGGCGGCAACGACGGCGGGGAGTATCACCCCAAAGATACGTTCTATAAGGGAACGGTTTCCGAGTCGAGCTACGAAACTACGAATGCGGCGGCGGAGGCGTTTATCTCCGAGCAGATAAGCGGCGATGTCACGGATGCAACGTTTGTCGCTTACGACAAAAAGTCAGATCTTACCGAGGAGGAGATCGCGGAACTTGTTATTCCCGAAACAGAGAAGGAAAAGATCGCGTCGGTAGAGAAAGGCGAGATCAAATATACCATAGCGGCGGAAAGCGGCGTACTCGCTTCCGCAGAAGAAAACGTCAAGCTGTACGTTATTATCATCATTCGCTATAACGACAATACATACAAGTATTATGCGCCCGTACTAAATACCGGCGATCCGATTACGAAGGCGTATTACGACGAGGTTTTCGCAAACGAAAAGTATGAAAACTGCACTATGAAGGGTGTTGTCGGCGCGGATATTACCGCAAAGCAGAGCGGTATTACCATGACGGCCAATATGAAAATTACCACAGAAGGTAAGATCAATGACGAGTATATGTACGTTAAGGTCACTACTTCGTTGAATATGCTGGGGATGAGCAATAAGAGCGTAGTAGAAAATTTTGTTGTGTGGGACGAGAACATGAATGCAACAAAAGAGTTTACGAGAATCGACGGCGGAGAATGGTCGAGTCTGGGAAATTATTACGATGCGGCGCGCAGCAGTGTTGCGGACAATAAGTTATCGGCTATGCCCGCATTCGATTACTCGTACTTTCAAAAGACGAGTACCGGCTTTAAACTTAACAGCGAAAAGTTCGCGGCATTCTTGCAAGGAGTAATGGACGAGGTCATGGGAGATATGTCCGATATGATAAGCAGCGGCGTCAAAATCAACATTACAAAAGCGACGTACGACTGTTTCGTCGAGGACGGCAAAGTATCGCAAACCGTCATGACCGTCGCCGGTAACTATACAGTTGACGGAGTGAATTGCACGCTCAATGAAAAAGTAACGCTCAAGTATTCGGACTTCGGTACAACGACAGTCACGATACCGAGCGACCTTGTGCTTTAATAAGAGCGTCGTAAATATAAATTTTATATTCGGTATAACGCGGAGCCCGACGATTTTTTGTCGGGCTTTAAGTTATAAAAAATACAAATATAATATTCGGTGTGGATTTGGGAGTAATATTTTCGATGTAGTCAAAATAAATAAAATCGATATTACATGATCATGGAAGGGCAAATTATCAACAAAAAACCGGCAAAATATTTTCGTTTCCGTACCTTTTGCGGTGAAATAATAATAAGATCAAATTAATGAATCTTTGATGTTTAGCAATAAAAATCCTTGTAGGGAATTTAATAATAAAAATAACGCTTAAACGATAAATCGTAAGCGAAATTTTTTGTAATTTATTATGGCTAATATTTCATACCGGTAATTCTTATAGTTTGATTTATGACCGGTATTACTATGCTCTCCAACCCATTTCCTTATATATACGTTTAATTTGTAAAATAAAAGAATCATCATTTCTGTCGGAACTCTTTATTGTTTTTAAGTCTGTTGTTGCCCATCTGAAAATTTGTTCAATGCTACCATAACCTCGTTTAAAAGCTTTGGCTAATAATAAACAATTTTCTTTCGTTGGCGCAAATGATAAAATAACCTTCAGTTCATCATCAGTCCAAGGCTTGCCTTTATTTGATTGGTCATATTCAAAGTTCAATTGCTTCTCAAAGCAATACTCTTTTAATAATTTTTCTTTATTATCAATTTGTATATTGTCCAACTCTGCAAATAATTCATCCTTTTTCATGTTACTTTAGTGATTCTCCTTATAAAATAGAATGACTGACAAGATTGCGGTTCTTATCAGTCATTACGTGGTGGAACGGAAAGTCTTAAATACGCACACTACCATATACAAGGTTAACAAACTTGAATATTATTGTCAAGTGATATTGCCGTTGTCAGATTACCCGCTTTATGGCAAACAGTTAGTCGCAAGGGGCTAATTGTTCGCCGCTTGCCCGTTCCGCAGATATGGCTGTCATAGCATTCTTATAGATACGCTTTGACAGCCTTTTTTCGTGTAATTCATTTTGAAAAAGGAGTGTTTATGTGTAAAAAATAGGCTTATAGAAAATGCACTGTATTGACAAAATGAGTTTTTTATATTATACTTTCTAAACAACAAATTATATGGTTTTTCAAAATTTCCAATGGAGGTTAAATTCAGTTAAATGAAAAACAAACCACCGTATTCAAAAAGTAAATCTAATTTTTATGTCATAAGAGAAAATGATAGAGATATTGAAGTGGCGTTTAGATATAAAGAAAAATTGCCAGATGGGAAAGAGCAAGAAAATTTTAATGAACTAAATGTATTGCATTTTGTTGCTAATTCTTATATGAATAGTTGTATTTGTATAATAGAAAAAATTAAAAAGGGTTTACATAATAAAAAAGACGATATTATTACATTGTATTTGCCGTTAATGTTTTGTTTTAGACACTATTTGGAAATGAAATTAAAACTATTATATGTAGATTGTGCGAACGAACTTTTTGATAAGGGACATAAATTATCTGATTTAAGAGATGCACTAAATGGAAAAGGATACATAGATGTAAATATTTTTAATTCGGCTATTGACTATATTGAAAATCTTGAAAATAACTATCCAGAGCATTTTCGTTACATAGTTGCAACAGACTACAAATTCACAGATAAGTTAATTATACCTAAAAATGTATGTGATGTGATATTTAATTATATCAATCATATTGAAACAGCCGCGATAAATGCTCGCGTGAATAGTATGTCAACAAACAAATAGAAAAGTACAATTTTACGGCAAACAGTTAGTCGCAAGGGGCTAATTGTTCGCCGCTTGCCCGTTCCGCAGATATGGCTGTCATAGCGTTCTTGTAGATACGCTTTGACAGCCTTTTTGCTTGTTCCTTGTCGAGTGGTAATTCCGCATAGATATTTTTGCTTTTATCGTTAAAGTAAATGACCGTAATTCCGAGAGGTATATTATTCATATATAAAACTCCTTTAAGATAACCCCACCCAAGAGAAAACCCACCCTATAAGCCGTTAAAACGGCAAGTCGCTGTCGTCGTCAATAGGTACGAGCGAAAGCGGCTTTTTCAATTCGCCCGTATGCTTGTTTACGGGCGTATCTTTGCTTATGTCAAAATTATATACCGCCGTAATACGCCGTAGGAACGCCGCCCAAGTTTTCGGCTCGTCGTTTTGTATGTTCTTATATTGTTCGTTAAGCGGTATATTTGAAACGATATAAACCGTATCATAGCAAGCAACGCGGTTATAGTGTCGCCCTCGTATTCTTATCGGTTGCCCGTCCAAGTAGTCCAATATTTCCGAGATTTTGAACGAACTGCGGAACTCGTCCAAGAACAAAACCCTTTCGCCGTTGTAATCGTCCACCCAGCCGAACTCATAATTTGTCGTTCGGTAAACCTCGTCATAGCCGTGTTTCTTAAATACATAACTTGTTTTGCCGCAACCCGCCGAACCGTATATATAGTAAACTTTCATATCACGAAAAACCCGCTTAAACTTGTTTTCTAAATGTGCTTGCCTAAATTCTTTTGCCCATTTCATAACCCTAATAAAACGGTTGCCGTGCTTTTTAGATAAGTCGTAAAAACTCATATCGTTTTCAATATCTCGCATTATGTCGGTTAAATCGGAGCGTTCGCCGTCCTCTATAAACTCGCCGCACTCGTAATATGTAGGACTTATTCTTGTTTCCTCGTCCATACAGTATAAGCGGGCTTGCGTTCGTTTTCCTCGTCGTGCCTCTATATGTGCATCAACGCCGATAGTATCTTTTGAAAGACATTTTTTAATCGTTGTAAACCATTTCGGTTGTATAAATTCGATATAACCTTGATAGTGTTCTGTTCCCGTTTCGGGAGCGCGTTCCCTTTGAAAAACCGCGTATCTTAAATCGGGTACGGCTTTTAAGTAGGTTAAAAATTCTTGCTCGTTCTGAACGGGGTTATTTACGGTAAAGCACCAATCACGCGCTTGCGTGTTTTTCTTTGTTTCGGTGTCTGTTTCTATAATCGAATAGTCGATTTTAACTTGATTTTCCATAAAACCCCCAAAAAGTGTTACAGTGTTACGGGGTGGCGTAGGTAATACTATACGCCACAGCGCGGGCGGCAAGCCGCCCGCGCCCGTTGCCGTCATTGCCCGTGTATGAGTTCTGCGGGCAGTACATATAAAAGCGTTTCGCGCTTGCGTTGTTTCCGTTGTTCTGCTTGCCGTTTGCGTTGCTCCCGTCGCAGTAGCCGAAAGTCTTTCATCAGTTCGCGCGTAACAAACTTTGTGTTCTTATTCAGAATACACATTTTCGCCTTGTAGTCTAAAACGGTGTCGTCTATGATTTCGCGGAAAAATCGCGGCGGCAGTTGCGTGTCGCTTTCTTTCATTGTCGCAAGTATGTCAATGTTCTCGAATATGACCGCAAGTTTTTCCTTGTGCAATTCGGTAAAGTCTAATTTGTCCATATTGCCGTAACCTCGTTATTATCTTGTTTTTGTTCGTTCTGATTAAATAGCGGGTAACGCTCGCATCGCGCAAGCATAGCCGCCTTGTCGTTGCCCGTAAGCGTGGCAAGCCGTGTATGATAATTGCCCGTCATACCGTAATAAAAGTATTCTTTGCCCGAATAACTGTCAACGCAAGCGTAAATATTGCCGTAGTGCGTGTATGCCGTTTTAACACCTATTTTTGCGTTTCCGCTGTCTTTATAACGCCCGTATTGCCGAACGCCCGAAAACTCCAAGCAATGCCAAACTGTCTTTGTAAGTCGCCCGTGAAAGTCGTAATAATCTTGTTTGCCTTGTACCTCTATGAGTTTGTCGGAAAGAGAGCGAAAGCGTTTGTCTGCGCTATCGTCTATTTGCGTGTCAGCCCACATTTGAACGCCGACTTTTCTTTGCCGTTCTATATAGCGCAGAAAGTAATCTGCAACCCGTTCGGCAGTCATTGACTTGCGACTGTCTAATTTGCTTTGTATTTCGGGCAAGAATATTTTTGCATACGGCAATAAATAGTCCACCTCGTGAACGCCGTCATATAGCCCGATTTTTTCAAATTGCAATTCCATAGATATGCGCGGTTTATAGCCAAGCCCGCGCGCAATGAAAGTATCGTCAACGACATAGACAAGGTGTTGAACGTGCGGAGCAAGCGAGAGATTAAGCCAACCGCCCGCACGCAGCCGCGCTATTTCCTTGCGGCATAATTGCAAGTCATAGACCGAGCGCGGCGGTATCATATATTCGGTTGCAAAATGCGCGAGTAGAGTTGTTTTGCCAACGCCGCGCTCGCCTACGACATAAGTCAGATAATATGTTTTGTTTTCCATAATGCCCCCGCAAAAAGATAGAGGGCGAGCAAACGCCCGCCCTCATAAATTGATTTACTTGTTATTATTGCTATTGCGCTTGCGCCCCGTTGCGGGGGTAGGCGGTGCGGCGGGCGGTTGTGCCGCGCCGTCCTTTTGCAAATTGTTGTGTATGAAAAATGAATTGCGCTTGCCGATATTCCCCATATGTGCGTAGGCACTTTGTTGACCTTTACGGTACGACTGAATTTCGCGCGGGGTAAATTGCTTTGCGTATTCCTTTTTCTGTTCGGTGGTATAAGGTACATATTGACCTTGCGCCGGTTGCGGCGCGTCCGTCATACTCATTTGTTCGGGCTTGTTGTTTGCCATAGGTTTATGCTCCTTTTTTTCGGTGTAGTCGGTTATATCGTCGGAACGCGACACCATAATGAGAACGGGCGAGCCGTCGGCGGCGGTTGCGTATGTTCCTTGATAGCCTTGCGGTATTTTCGGGTTTGCCATAGATTACGCCT
>CAJUQF010000006.1:0-17318 GCA_910588315.1 uncultured Christensenellaceae bacterium
CGCCGTTTACACCCAAGAACGCAAAGAGTTCGCCGCGCCGCACGTTAAACGATATATCGTTCACCGCCGTAAGATCGCCGAATTTTTTTACGAGTCCGTTTATCTCTATTATATTGTCGTTTTCATTTACGGGATCGCCTGTCATAAAGTCCTCCGACACAAATTATACCATAATCGATCGTCATATGTAAATGCCGACGAGATTAAAATATCATTAAATTTCGTCGGTTTCGACGTCGCTGCCGCCGTCGGCTTGAGTGTCACCGGCATTCGACATATTTTGCGTTTCCAAAGCTTTCAGGCGCTTATGCCCGTTTACTATCATGTATACGCCGAGCGAGAATATCGCCGCGACTATTGCCATACCCATAATGGGATTCATTGTCGTCATCAACGATATGCTGTTTTCTCCGCCCGGAAGTTCTTTAAGCATCATCGCTTGCAACATGAATACCGATATGAGCGCATCGGTAAGACTGACGTTTTTAACCGCTATCAAAGACAAATCGTCTTGCTTATGCACGCGTCTGAAATTATATATCGAAATGCCGAGTTTGGTAAACGTATAAGCGGCTATCGCCACGACGTAAACTATGGCGCTCGTAAAATGCCTGTAATTGTTCATATCGTTGAAAACCATATTGATTACCGGGATCAACGCGACGGCGAGCATGACCAACAGCAAACCGCAGTTGGCATATGCTCTTGTTTGATTTATTTCGGCATTGCGACCGGACGCACCTTTACCTCGTACTTTGGTCACCCATAACACTTCGAATCGCGGCAATATCAAAAATACGTGATAGCCGACAAGCACGCCCAGCCACGGAGATCGATTTACATTCGCGATTATAACGCCGAACACTACGTAACAAATATTGAAAACGACCGAGCAAAGCGCGTATACAAAAGCGCGCACACTGTAACTCGAAAAGAATTTTTGTACTTTCGGCTTGTCCTTCGCGCGTTCGGGTATGCCTATCAAAGTGAGTACCGCATATATCGACAGCAATACAAATACGAACGCGATAACGTGTACGGATACCGCCCATATTTCCAAACCCACTCCGATATAATATAGCGTAATACTGCCGGCAAGCGTAACGACACCAAAGACCCAAATAGCAATACACAGCCACTTCGGCGGATGCAATAAAAATTCGATAAGCTTATCGCGGCGTTTGTTCATTGTTTTATTTTACATTATTGCAAAGCTCAAAGTCAAGCGCTGTGTGAAATTCGATCACGTACGATATATCAAAAGTTATCAGACATTTATATTCGACTATTCGGACGCGTAAATACAGTATGCGGCGTATAATATAGTATAAAATTCGGATTTTTTCTTGATTATTGAAAAATAAAATGCTATAATACATTATACAAAATGAAACTCGTACTCATCAAACTCCGCGAAGCTTTTATATCGGTATTGCCGGTCGCAGTAATAGTTCTTATTCTTTCCGCAACACCGCTCGTCGATTTTACAACGACGGAAATGTGGGCTTTTGCGGTGTGCGCGATTTTTCTCGTACTCGGGATAGGCTTGTTCAATCTCGGCGCCGATCTTGCCATGACGCCTATGGGCGAACAGATCGGCAGCGGTCTTACCAAATCGAAAAAAATCGCGGTACTGCTCGCGGTATGCGCGCTTATGGGTATATTTATTACGATCGCAGAACCCGACCTGTCGGTGCTTGCCGAACAAGTCAGCTCGGTCATGAACAGCACGCTTTTGATCGTGACCGTAGGTGTGGGCGTAGGACTTTTTCTGCTGCTTGCCGTACTGAAGATAGTCATGCGCAAAGACCTGTCGGCAATGCTCATGTTCTTTTACATGGCGCTGTTCGCACTTTGCGCACTGCTAATAGAAAGCGGAAAGAACGATCTGCTCGCGATGTGTTTCGATTCCGGCGGCGTCACGACAGGTCCTATTACGGTGCCGTTTATCATGGCGCTCGGCGTAGGTATCGCTACGACCATCGGCGGCAAAAACAGCAACGAAAACAGTTTCGGACTCGTCGCGCTCTGTTCGATCGGACCGATACTTGCCGTTATGGTCCTTTCCGTTGCATCGAAGGGTACGCTCGATTATACGGCGCCGAGCTATACGGTAAACACGATGCTTGGCGACTTCGGCGGCACGTTGCTCGCTACGTGCAAAGAAGTGGTGATAGCGCTCGCGCTCATCGTCGCGTTTTTCGTAGTACTGCAACTGACGATCCTTAAACTTCCAAAAGAGAAAATAATACAGATAGTGATCGGTATCGCCTACACGTTCATAGGGCTTGTAGTGTTCCTTACGGCTGTAAAAATAGGATTCATGCCCATAGGCTTGAAACTCGGCAAAGAGCTTGCCGATAATCACCTGTCGCTGCTCGTAGTATTCGGGTTTGTTTTCGGCATGGTCGTCGTTCTCGCAGAACCTGCGATACACGTACTCAACAAACAAGTGGAAGAAGTGACGGGCGGCGGCGTTACGAAACGCGAAATGCTGATAGCGCTGTGTCTCGGCGTAGGGCTTGCCATAACGCTTTCCATGATCCGCATAATATACGGGTTTTCCGTGCTGTACTATTTGATCCCCGGCTATCTCCTTTCGCTCGGACTGTCGTTTTTCGTACCCAAACTGTACACCGCGATAGCGTTCGACTCGGGCGGCGTTGCGAGCGGTCCGCTCACGTCCGGCTTTATTCTCCCGCTCGCGATCGGAGCATGCACGATCGTCGCGCCAGGCAGCGAGTTGGAACTCGCTTTCGGCGTAGTTGCAATGGTCGCAATGATCCCGCTTATCACCATACAGACGCTCGGCTTTAAAGCCGTCATGTCGCAAAAGGCGCGCAACCGTATAACAATGAAACGCATTCTCGCCGCAGACGACGAGCAGATAATAAACTTCGCTTGGGAGACCGATAATGGACAGTAAAAAGAAAGACGCGGTCAAAGCAAAGCTCGGCGCCGTACGCGATAAAAAGAAAGCGGATATCAAGGAAAAAGCCGATACATTGCGCGATCGCGGGAAGAAGCGTATCGCAAAACTCAAATCGTCCAAACTCGTTTCTCAACAAACGGTTTCCGACAATCGTCTCGAACTGCTCATTACCACCGTCGCGCGCAACAAAGGCGAATATTATGCCGACCTTATCCAATCGTTCGACGTCAATATGCAGGTGACCGTCATGGGCGAAGGCACCGCCGATGCGAAAATGCTGTCCATGTTCGGACTTTCGGACTCCGATAAAGCGGTCATTTTCAGCGTGATACAGGGCAACAAACTGGACGCGGCGCTTTCCGCGCTCGACGAGAAATTCCGAACCATAAAAAACGGCAAAGGCATCGCCTACACCGTTCCGCTGTCGAGCGTTATAGGCACGCTCATCTTCGGATTTTTGAGCAATAACCGCATGACAGTCAAGGAAAACAAGGAGTCCGATAAATGAAACACGAACTTATCGTTTGCATAGTAAATACCGGCTTTACCGACGTAGTCATGGACGCCGCGAGAGAACAAGGCGCGCGCGGCGGTACTGTCATTCACGGCAGAGGCACCGCCAATAAAGAAGCCGAGGAGTTCTTCCATATCTCCATACAGCCGGACAAGGAACTCGTAATGATACTCGTTCCGTCCGAGATAAAAGACGCGGTACTGCACGCGGTGTATCAAGCCGCCGGACTTAAAACCGCGGGACAGGGCATTGCGTTCGCCCTGCCGGTGACCAACGTCGTCGGCATTTCTCCCGCGCCCGCCGAAAATTCGACCGAAACGAAAGCGGAATAGTGCAAATCATACCGCGATAAAGTAACAAACAAATATATTATCGAATGTGCATATGTTCATGTTTACTTATCGCCTACCCCGTTCAAGCGAACGGGGTTTTTTGTGCATACAAAAACCGTCGCGCCATATTCAAATTAACGTCTGTCATTTATTGGATTATTGTTTCACCACATGCGGAGCGCATGAGTCTGCGCTCCCTACGAACATCTTTCTATTATTGCTTAATAATAAAATAGATACAAATCAATATATAATCCAATATTTCTTGCATTTAAGCTGTGTAATTCGTAGGGCAGGCAGACCCTTGCCTGCCGCTCCTCGGATTATAGCTCTGCCGCATGTGGAGCGCATGGGTCTGCGCTCCCTACGAACATCTTTCTATTATTGCTTTACAATATTCCATATACAAATATCCGTATATGTCCGTTCCGTTATTGCTTTACGATAAAACAGAGATACGGTATATCCCCCCCCCCACGATATTCCTTACCTATCGTAAAGCATTTATATTGTGTAATTCGTAGGGCAGGCAGACCCTTGCCTGCCACTCTCTTGATTATTGCTTATCCACATGCGGAGCGCATGGGTCTGCGCTCCCTACAAACCCCTTTCTACATTTGCTTTACGATAGGTAATTTCACTGCGTAATTCGTAGGCGCACCCTTGCCTGCCGTTATAATACGAAAAACACCGCACGAGTATCGGGGAGAGGCAAGCCGACGAGCCGATACGACGCGAACGGATTGCGTCACAAATTTGCACGCCGTGCAGGCGCAGTCACGAAGTCGTAGTGGAGCTACGACAAGAGGCTGTAACGAACACGGCGTGCAAATTGACAGCAAGACGTCGCACAAGTATCGGCGAGAAGGCTAAATACTACTTCAAGTCGTCTTTGGTTCTGGGAAACTCTATAACGTCGCGGATATTCGACATGCCGGTCACGTACATGAGCATTCGCTCCAAGCCGAGTCCGAATCCGCTGTGCGGAACGCTGCCGAACTTGCGAAGATCGAGATAGTTGGCATAATCGGACAGTTTCATGCCGCGTTCTTTGATTTCTTTTAAAAGCTTATCGTAATCGGCTTCGCGTTCCGAGCAGCCGATTATCTCGCCCACACCCGGCACCAAAAGGTCGGTCGCCGCGACGGTCTTGCCGTCGGCGTTCTGTTTCATATAGAACGATTTGATCTTGCGCGGATAATTGACGACGAACACCGGTTTTTTGAAATATTCATCGGTCAGATAGCGTTCATGTTCGGTCTGAAGATCGAGTCCCCATTCGACCGGATACACAAAAGTCTTGCCCGACTTTTTGAGAATTTCGATAGCATCCGTATAGTCGACGCGCGCAAACTCGCTGTCTACTACGTGTTGAAGCTTTGCGATAAGTCCGGGTTCGAATCGCTCGTCGAAAAACTTGAGTTCCGGTCCGCAGTTTTTCAAAAGACTGTCTATTATGCTCTTGATCATATCGGTGGCAATGCCGATTATATCGTCGATATCCGCAAACGCAACTTCCGGTTCGACCTGCCAAAACTCCGCGGCATGACGCGGCGTATTGCTGTTTTCGGCACGAAACGTAGGTCCGAACGTATATATCTTGCCGAGCGCCGTCGCCATGACTTCGCCTTCGAGCTGACCGGACACCGTAAGCCCTGCGCTGCGCCCGAAGAAATCTTTTTTGTTATACTCCTCTTCGGATTTGACCGTCGGATCGTACCCAACCGTCGTCACCTTAAACACCTCGCCGGCGCCCTCGCAATCGCTGCCCGTGATTATCGGCGAATGCACATAGTAGTATCCGTTTTTATGGAAAAACTCGTGAATGGCATGGGACAGTTCGCTGCGAACGCGAAATACCGCATTGAACGTGTTGGACCGCACGCGAAGATGCGGGATCGTACGCAAATACTCCATCGAGTGCCGTTTTTTCTGTAACGGATACGAAGTGTCGCAACCGCCGAGCAACTCTACTTTCTCCGCGCGTATCTCGTTGCAGTCGCCCTTGAGTCCCCGCTCGACTATGCCTTCCACGGAAAGCGCCGCGCCGAGCGCGAGATAGGACGAGAGCGCCTTATCGTCATCGAATACCGCTTTATCGAAAACCACCTGCGTATGCAAAAGCTCGCTGCCGTCGTTAAGCTCGGCAAACGCGACGTTTTTGCTGTCGCGCGACGTGCGTACCCAACCGCAAACAGTAACCTTTTTCGAAACGTATTTATCGCCCGAACGTATTTCTTTCAAATCAATGTGTTGCATAACTCTCCACACCTTTTTCGTATTTTTCTAATTATACCCCCGTCGAATAAAATAGTCAAGTATTCGACGTTACGTTTGCGCCGTATGCAATACAAAACGCGTCCGTCATGAACGCGTTTTGTATCCGATCTATTTAAAATCAAACATAAATACATTTACTAAACAACCGCCTCACCGCACTGCACGTAGTCCGACAGTCAACGTACCGTCGAGATCAAAACAGCGGCAGACCGTACTTTATACATTCCAAACTTTCGCAAAACCGTTCGTAAAATTCTTTCACTTTATCCGCGGCAAACGGTTCGGCTATGCCGTGCGCTTTTACCGCGAGCTTCACGTAAGCCGCAACGGTATCGTAATGCGGCGCGAGACAGTCGGGCGCATCCGGTTTTACGCCATCTATAAGTTTAACGACGCACGCACCGGCATGTTCGACTTCCGCATTATTATCCGCCGTCAGTACAAACTCGTAAAAATCCGAGCAAACGGCGTACACCATTTCGCTCGGATCTTTGCCATCGTAATGCGACAGCTTATTCTTTAAATTTTTGCCGATCTTGCCGCGCTCGCAAAGATTGCCGAGTTCGGCTTTGAACCGACCGTAAGCGTCCATTTACGCCTCTGCTCCGGACTCGACTTGATCATCGTCGGGCATAGGCGCAACCGTACCTTCGTCCGTCGTCGGACCGTCGGGCGCAGATCCTTGACCGAGGATCTTTTCGAGCAGTTCGGTAAGCGTGTTCAAAACATTCTCCGGATCGTTATCCAACAACAGAACGTTGACAACGACACGATATTGTGTGTCGCCTGCCCAATATCTGATGTTTACGACAATATTCGAACCCGCAGGTATTTCCGCAGCGGAAGATCCGGTGGGCTGCAAATTGTTTAAAACGATCTTGCCGGTTTCCTTATCGAACGCTATAGAATCATTTTCGATAGTAGACAATATCGCGCCGCTCGGCGAATACAATGCCGATGAACCGATTTCGAAATTTTCGATCTCGACGCCACCCGTTTCGAGCATTATCGATAAATTATTTGCGCTAACGTGCGCAACGCCGGTCACCATGGTATCTACAAACTGCTCGGTTTCCGGTACGAACTCGAACTCGAAATCTTCGGCGTCCGGCTTTGTCCAGTCGACCGTAAAGCCGAATTCAATCGAGTAGTGATTGTCGGCAAGGAAAGTAAAGCCCTGCGTTTCGCCTTTATAGTCGTGCGTGATCCCGAGTTCCAAAGCGAACTCGGTCAGCTTTTTGTTGTCGTCGAACTTGAGCGTGTATTCGCCGCCGAACTTCTCGAGCTTAACGCCGTTTTCCACAAAAGCTTTAAGTTCGGGCACGTCTTCGAGCATGGGAAGAACAAGTGCCTTGACTTTGTAATCGAGCGCAATTTCGATAAGATTTTTGATTTCGGAATATTTGGCGTCGAACGTCGACATATCGACTTCCGAATTAAGCGCGGCATTTATCAAACCTTCTATAAAAGTCTGCATGCCAATATCCGCATCGCCGTCCCCCGACACCGGCGGAACAGTCTCGTCTTCCGCCGTAGATTCCGTGGGCATCATAGCCGTAAAATAATCGTACAAGCCGATCATTATTTCGCCTATTTTGCGATCGCCGTATGCTTGCAAAAAGTCCTGCGGTATGCTATCCAACAGTTCTGTCAATTCTCCGATTCCGGACATCTGCGCAAACTGTTTTATCGCTGCGATCGTTTCCGCTATAGTTTGATCCTTGCTCTCTTCGACGAGCATATCGAGCATCACAAGCAGATTGCCGAAGTTCAACTGACCGTCGGTAAGCAGACTTACATAATCATCGAGAAGCGCCCCTACCGTTTTATCGAATTTCACGGCATCGTAAAACGGTTTTGTCACAGTATTGACGGCGTTCGCAAAATCGAGCTCATACGTCATAGACTTTGTAGCGGCGTCGTATTCGGGCATTATGTCGGCAAGATCGAATTCTACACCGTTCGCATCGAGAAAACCTGCAAGATACGCAGTAAACCCTTGCGGTATCACGTGCATATAAGTAGCGCCGCTATCGGACACGGAATACACATAGCCCGTTTCGAGATCGATCACGGCGTTTTCCGTCGCGGATACCGGGATCATTATCCTGCTGCCGAGTTTCTTGACGTCGACGGCATATATCGATTCGCCCGTATTATCCGATTTAATATTTACGGAAAACTTCGCGGAATAACCGTCCGAAGTAATGAGTTCCTTGACCGCGTTTGCAGCTTCCGCCGCCGTTACCGTCGGTCCCGTGATTTCGCCGCCGGTACCACCGTTACCGCCGTTATTGCCTGCGCCGTCGTCGCCGCATGCGACAAGCGCAAAGCACATGACGAAAGCGACAAGCATCGATATAAAAGAAATAAATCTCTTCTTCACAATATCATCTCCTTTTATTTTAATCACGATACTACGCAGTTATTATTTTACGTGAATACCGTATATACAGTATACATCCGCAAACTGCGCTTTGTCAATCACGAAAAGATAAAATCATGCGAAAATTTTAAATTATCCGTTCTCGTTGAAATACCGCGGCAACGGTTTTATCGTACCGGACGAATTTTCTATGACGAAATAATCGAAATCCACCTCGTCGACAAACTCGCGCGGCAAAAATTTTGCAATATTGAAATGCACAAAATTGTATACGTGGCTTTGAAGTATTATTGGCGTGGGGATATCGAGCGCACGAGTTATCTCGCAGACATATTCGAATAATTTGGCGTCGTCGAACACGTCGCCGAGTTCATACATGTAACTGCGAGTGATCTTATCGCCTTTCATTGTCTTAGCCCAAATTCTCGGAAAGACTTTTGCTTTGAGTTCTTTTTGCATTTTCGAAACTTACAACTTACCGTCGATACCCGATATTATTCGAGTTCTATCGTTGCGGGCGGTTTGCTGGTTATATCGTACGCAACGCGATTGACATGCTTTACTTCGTTGACTATGCGGTCGGAAATATTTTGCAATACGTCGAAAGGTATGCGCGCCCAATCGGCGGTCATGCCGTCGACGCTCGTCACCGCGCGCAGTATCACCGTATAATCGTAAGTGCGCTCGTCGCCCATGACGCCTACCGTGCGTATATTTGTGAGCGCCGCAAAATACTGCCATATTTCTCTGTCGAGTCCGGCTTTTGCTATCTCGTCGCGGAAAATATAATCGGCGTCGCGCAATATATCGAGCTTTTCTTTAGTAATGTCGCCGATGATCCGTATAGCAAGACCGGGACCGGGGAAGGGTTGACGCATTACTATCTGCTCCGGCAAACCGAGTTCGAAACCGAGCCGACGCACTTCGTCCTTAAACAAAAGCCTGAGCGGTTCTATCAGCTCTTTGAAATCGACGACGTCCGGCAAGCCGCCCACATTGTGGTGGCTCTTGATTTTGGCAGAGTGGTTAAGCCCGCTCTCGATAACGTCGGGATAGATCGTTCCCTGTACGAGATAATCTACCGCACCGATCTTCTTCGCTTCCTGCTCGAACACTCTTATGAACTCTTCGCCGATTATCTTGCGCTTGCGCTCGGGTTCGGTAACTCCCTCGAGTTTTTTCAAGAACCGTTCGGACGCGTCGACCGCCACGAGATTCATGCCCTGCTCGTCGCGGAACACGCGCACGACTTCTTCCGCCTCGCCCTTTCTGAGCAAGCCGTGATCGACGAATATACACGTAAGATTGGGACACGCTTTATGAATAAGCGTCGCCGCTACCGCCGAATCGACGCCGCCGGACAGCGCGCAAAGTATCTTTTTGTCGCCGACCTTGGCTTTGAGTTCGGAAACGGTGCGCTCGACATAACCGGACATCGTCCACTCGCCCGTCGCGCCACACACGCCGTACAAAAAGTTTTTAAGTATCTTGAACCCTTCTTCGGTATGTATGACTTCGGGATGGAACTGCACGCCGTAAAGCTTGCTCTTCTCGTTTTCCATGGCGGCAACGGGGCATGTCTCGGTCGTAGCCGTCGTGACAAAGCCCGTCGGAAGTTTCTCTATGTATATGGTATGGCTCATCCAGCAATCGGATTCTGGTTTAACGCCGTCGAATAGTTTCGACCGTTTCTTTTCCACTTTCAGTTTACGCCTGCCGTACTCGCGCGGACCGTTGCCCACCGCGCCGCCGAGCGTTCCGGCTATGAGCTGGCAGCCGTAACAAATACCGAGTACGGGAATACCCATCGACAAAACTTCGGCGGGTATGCGCGGAGCGCCCGGCTCGTTGAATGACGCCGGTCCGCCGGTGAACACAAGCCCGATCGGTTTGGTTTCCGCTATCTTTTGCTCGATCTGTTCGAACGAAATAAGCTCGCAGTATACGTTCGCCTCGCGGACTCTGCGTGCGATAAGCTGATTGTACTGTCCGCCGAAGTCGACGACCAAAACTGTCTGTGCCATAATGCTCTCCTTTCGCGCGATATGCGCCGTAGAATTTCTTTCGATTGCGGGACGCGACCATTGCGACCCATATAACAATGACGGTTATTTTTAAGCTGGGCGACCGACAAAACATATACTCGCGACCCGTATCCGTCCGCCGCATACGTCGCCGAGCTATTCCGCAGCGTGTTTGCCCAATCCCAATATCCTTGCACGTTCGCGCATTCTTGCCGTAGCGTCGAGCAGGCGTTTTCTTATACGCAGGCTTTTGGGCGTGACCTCGAGTATCTCGTCGTCCGCAAGGAACTCTATACAGTCCTCGAGCGTCATGCGCATAGGCGTGATAAGTTTAAGCGCATCGTCGCTGCCCGAACTTCTCGTGTTGGTAAGGTGCTTGCGCTTACACACATTGACCACTATATCGTCGCCGCGCGGATTAAGTCCCACGACCATGCCTCCGTATACCGGCACGCCCGCGCCTATAAACAACGTACCGCGTTCTTGCGCGTTGAACAGTCCGTAAACTATGGATTCGCCGTCCTCGTGCGCGATAAGCGAACCGAACTCACGCCTGTTTATCTCGCCCTTAAACGGCTCGTATCCGTCGAACACGCTCGACATGATGCCCTCGCCGCGAGTATCGGTCATAAGCTCGCTTTGATATCCGAACAGACCGCGCTCGGGAACTTTGAAGTTCATTTTTATACGGCTGCCGTGCGGCGTCATATCCAAAAGTTCGCCCTTGCGTATGCCCATCTTGTTCATGATAGTGCCGACGCAGTTCTCCGGCACGTCGACGAATACGCGATCGATCGGCTCGCACT
The DNA here is from genome assembly GCA_910588315.1 of uncultured Christensenellaceae bacterium. Lineage (GTDB taxonomy): Bacteria > Bacillota > Clostridia > Christensenellales > Pumilibacteraceae > Anaerocaecibacter. Next base: position 11,275 of record CAJUQF010000006.1, read on the forward strand.
TTACTCCATCTATCGTTTTGATAAGCACTTTCGGCATACTGACGGCAAATTCGTAACCCGCTCTTCGCATCGTTTCTATAAGTATGGAAAGGTGCATTTCGCCCCTGCCGCACACGACGAAACTGTCCGCCGTCGCGCCGTCGCTCACTTTGAGAGACAGATCCTTTACGGCTTCTTTGTACAGCCTGTCGCGAAGATGGCGGCTGGTAACGAACTTTCCTTCCTTGCCTGCAAGCGGCGAATCGTTGACCATGAAAGTCATTTCCACGCTCGGCTCCGCGATCTTTACAAACTCAATGGGCGTTGTGTCCGCTTCGGCGCACACCGTGTCGCCTATCATGACGTTTTCTATACCGGACACGCAAATTATATCGCCCACCGACGCGCTCTCGGTATTGATGCGTTTTATCCCGTCGTAAGTGAATATACTGACGACTTTACTCTTGACGGACTTGTCCTTATCGTGATAGTTGGTAAGCACTACGCCGTCGCCCACGTTGAGCGTGCCGCTGCCCACTTTACCTACGGCGAGCTTGCCGACGTAATCGTTATGTTCCGCGGACGAGACCAGCATTTTGAACGGCGCTTTCTCGTCGCCGCTCGGCGCCGGGATATGCTCTATTATCGTCTGGAAAAGCGGTTGCATGTTCCTGCCGCGATCGGACAGATCCCTTGACGCCGTGCCTTCCCTTGCCGACGCGAAAACGAACGGACTGTTAAGCTGTTCGTCGCTCGCGTCGAGGTCCATAAACAGTTCGAGTATCTCGTCGACCACTTCTTTCAGCCGCGCGTCCGGTCTGTCGGTCTTGTTGATCACGACTATTATTTTAAGTCCCAAAGCAAGCGCGTGTTCGAGAACGAACCGCGTTTGCGGCATCGGACCTTCGAACGCATCGACCACGAGCAAAGCGCCGTCCACCATTTTGAGAACGCGTTCCACTTCGCCGCCGAAATCGGCGTGACCGGGAGTATCGACTATATTGATCTTGAACCCGTCGTACATGCACGACGCGTTTTTGGAAAGTATGGTAATGCCGCGCTCGCGCTCCAGCGCATTGGAATCCATGACACGGTCGACGACCGTCTGGTTGTCGCGAAACACGTTGCCCTGCTTTAAAAGCTCGTTTACGAGCGACGTCTTGCCGTGGTCGACGTGCGCTATGATAGCTACGTTTCTGATTTTTTCTTTGTTCATATAATAAACTACCCAAAAGTCAAACGCCCGCTGTTATGCGCGGTGCGTCGACTGCTATATAGGTATTACCCTACTGTATTTTTAGTTTATTACATAGCGATAAAAAAGTCAAGTATTTCGCGCAGAGCCGATTGCATCATTGTCCTACGGCGGATTTTTATTCGACGATCCGGAAATATATCAAACGTTCTTGCCGCGACGCTTTTCGTACAGTCTGAACGCTATTGCGGTCATATCGTCGTTTGCCGTGCCGCCGGAGAGCGCAAGCGCTCGCGAAACTATCTTTTTGACTGCGGATTCCGGATTGAATACCGACAGACCGTTTATAAATTCCGGCAGTTCGTCGCCGGCAAAACAGTCGCTCACTCCGTCGGTCACGAGTATCAGCATTTGCCCCGGATATAGGTTTTTGACCGTGACGTACGGGCGCATTTCGTCAAGTACGCCTATCGGCAGCGAGTTGCCTTCGATCTTAAGTACCGTGTCGGCGGTTTTGATATAGCACGGCGGCGCGCCGAGTTTGATTATATCCACCGTTGCGGTATCGAGATCGCACACGGCAACGTCGGCGGCGGAGTAATTCTCTGCGGCAGGCAGTTTCAAAAACCTGTTAACGCCGGTTAGAGCCGATCCGGAATCGAATCCCGCGCGGTAAAAGCATTCGATAAGTTCGACTGCCGCGCTCGAATTTTCGCTCGCAATTTCGCCCGCGCCCATGCCGTCGAAAAGCGCCGCCAAAAACCTGTCGCCTATGCGCTTGAACGTGTAGCTGTCGCCCGTAACCTTTGATTTTGCAATTCCGGCGCGCGCATATACCGCCTCGTACTTAGGTCGTTTTTTAAGAGAAACCACGCTCCAGCCGGCGGCTTGCGATGTCCCAAGCGTACTTATTTCGCAATCGCGTTTCAAACAGGCCGACACCGCTTTTTGTATGCGATCTCGCGATGCGGTTTGCGTTCTGATAATTGCGGTCACGCCGTCCGCGGAACAAAATGCTTCCGCACATTCCACTCCGACGTTATTCAGTTCGAATACTATTTTGCGCTCCGTTTCGGCATTAAATCCTACAGGCGTCGCCTGTGACCTGCCCAACTCTTCCAAAACGTCTTTTACTGCCCTCAATCGCTCGCCGACGATCTCTTTGGCTTTATCCTCGCACTCTTTTTCCCGTGCGCGGGCGCGCGCCGCGTCCGTTATGAACCCGGACTCGTTTATTACGTCGACGGTACGCGTACAGCTTTGCGTAAAAAAGTCCGGAAGATCGGACAGTATCGCCCGACCGGACTCCGCCCGCTCGGCAAGTTGAGCAAACGCCTCGATACGCGCGTTCTCGTCGCATTTAGTGCGGTTTTTACAATACGGACAGATCTTGTCGGAAAGCGCACGACCTACCGCGGCGTGATCTGTCGGAGGCGAGGCAAGCACAGACATAAGCCTTGCCGTTTCGTCAAATACGGACGCGACTGCGAACATGCGGTTGCCGGCATCGGCGCGCGATCTGTTTATGTAATGCCTGACCGCCAGCCGAGCAGAACCGTCGAAATCGAAATACTCGCGCAATTGCCGTACTGCGCGGCGCGGCAATACGCAAAACAACAGTGCACCGACACCGAGCATTAAACTGTTCCACCCCACTTGTATCGGTTCGCAATAAAACAGTACGCTTACCGCGGCAAACACTCCTACGGCGGTAAGAGAATACACGAGTCGAGGAAACGAATCGAACGCCGCTATAATAAGCGTCATCGCGATCACGGCGGGAATGAGAGACGTTCCGGCATTAACTCCTATCCCAATGGCAAGAGAACAACCGCACGCAAACAGGGCTTTGATCCCTGCGGCGTCCGTGAGCAGCAACAACAGCATTGCCGGCGCAAGCCCTATTATAAACTCGGCATAGCGCGCTCTTCCGCATGACAGTCCGAACACGAACGCAACCGCAACGAGCGACGCGCTTTCCACAACGCCCGGGCGCACGGCATAACCGCTTTTTACGTAAGCCGCGGCGCGCGAAGCGAAATAGTAGAATACCGCCTCAACCGCACCCGTTATCACCGCATCGGGGATCGGCACGAACAAACCGCCGATCACCGTCTCGGCAAGAATGGCAGACATCGAAAAAAGCGTGACGGGGACAAAACCGTTTAATCTTTTTATCTTTATCCCCATTACCCATCTGAGCGCCGCGATAAAAACCACGGCGCAACTCATATACAGTCGCGCCACATCGAATGTGAACAAAAACTCGCACAGTATATATATCGGCGCAGTGAATCCTATAAAAAAGCCGCCCGACAACGCGCAGAACATCGGCGTGCCGAACGGCATTATGCCGTACAGCTTTCCGCCGCAACAAAACGCAAGCATGACCGCCGCCGCGATTAGCGGCGCGGGTTTGATCCTATTGTTCATACACCGTAAGTTATAGCATACAAACGCGCGATTTTTTTGACGCATTTTCGCGACAGCGTAAGAAAATTGCGGAAGTAATTTACCGTGCGGCAGGTAACTTCGCTTTATGCCGGGCGTAGACAAATTCCGCAAATTTTTTACCGAAACATATTGTAATTCGCGAATACAATATGATATAATATATCCATATAAGATTTACCGCGCGCATGTTCGCAGTGCGCACGATACGGGGAGAAATAATGAAACCGTTAACCGAAAAAGACAAAACCGCTCTGCTTACGCACATGGACTCCGCAGGCATTTTCGTAACATGCGGGAAAAAGACGCCGAACGTCATGGTGACGCATATCGGAACGCTCGGCAAACTGTGGGGACGCGACGTGTTTTTCCTGCCCGTTCGCAGCAACAAGTATTCGTACAAAATAGTATCCGAAACAAAGAGTTTCGCTCTCAACGTCCCGTCGCACGATATGCGGCGCGAGATCGCGCTGTGCGACACGATATCCGGATTCAAATACAACAAGTTCGAAACATTGGGACTGCACGCCAAACCGTCGCGTACCGTAGATACGTATATTCTCGGCGAATGCGGGCTGATAGTCGAATGCAATGTGATAGCCAAGATCCCTCCCGAAAATATAACCGCATTCACGGAAATATTCGACACAGCCAAGGCTCACACTCTGTTCGTCGGAGAGATTGTCGATAGTTACCGTCTGAGATGATTCAAACCGGCGTATCGGCGAGTATATGTTCGCGATACAGCGAGTTGATGTTTTCACGGAAACTTTCGGCTATCTCGTCTCTTGTCATGCCCGATTTTTTCATTTCGCCTATATACTTGGGTCGGTCCACTATAAGTAGTTTCTTGTCGTGACTGTAGTATATCGGATAAACGGGAACGTCCTCACCGCTCTTTTTGTAATACTGTTCTGAGACGGCAACGAATCCCGGCAAAAATTTTTCCGGTTCGGCGAGATACCCGCCCGCTTCGGCGGCGTTCTCCGGAAATACCGCGACGGACATATTGTTATCGAGAACGGTCATGCTTTGTTCCACCGTTTCGGTGAATCGGGCGTCCGAATATGTGCCTATAAATTTGACGCCTTTATATAGCATTTTGGAAAATATCGCCTCGACGGTCGCGCGTACGGTGGCTACGAACTTATTCTTTCCGAGTTCTTGCATGTAATGCACGTCGCGCAGATATTTGAATCGGGAACCAAATCCTCCGAGCATTTGGTGCGCGCCCCATTTGACGTTGAACGGCATAAAAAATTCGATCGCCATGGGACCGTGTTTTCCGGCATGATTGGATACGAAAATACTCTTTTCGCATATATCTTTTCCGGAAAGATTCAATACCTTGACTTTTCTGTAAAAAATTCTCTTTAAAACCGCGCCGACGACCTTAAAAACAGGTTGTCGGCGTTTTGGAACTTTATATTGTTTTTTGTTGTCTTTTGTTTTCGGCATAGCATTTATTTAATCTGTCCGTTCAAAAAATCCGGTATTTCGCGTCCGGCGCGATAACCGTCGGCAAACAGTTTTTCCAAGCCGGTATCGGATCGCACCATCGTGTCCACGCCGTACAGTTCGCGCGGCGCGAGAATAAGTACGTTTTGCATATTCACGGATTTTTTCAAGCTTTCTTCGTATACTCTCGCCCGTCCGTCCAGAACGGCTGCCGCGCGTGGAAACCGATTTCTTAATTTATTTGCGAGCTTAACGTCCTTATCGCGGTCCGGAATGCTCGTTACGGGATCGGCAAGCAATACTACCGTTTTGTCGCAGCCGAGCGATAAAGCGTAATCGATCGGTATGGGATCGGAAACTGTTCCGTCTATATACGTTTTTCCGTACACGTTCTGCGGCTTGCAAAGATACGGCAGTGCGCAAGCCGCCTTTATTATCGCGTAATCGTCGCGCACGAGTTCGCTCTTGTCGAAATATTTTACTTCGCCCGTCTCGGCGTCGGTCGCCGCCAATTTAAACACTTTTTCGCTGTTTATGAGCGAATCGTAATCGAGCGGGCTTATCCCGTCCGAATTGATGAGCGTGCCGTAAATATAGTCGAGATCGAAAAAGCAACGCAGCTTGGCAAAATTTTCGTAGCTCATGTACTCGGGAGCTTTGCTGTATTCGCGGTAAAACGCAAAGTTTCGATCGCATTGCTTAGCCACGTACGACGAAAGATTGGCGCAGCCTACCGACACACCGACGCACACGTCGAATTCTATCCCCGATTCGAGACAGTATTCCAAAACGCCCGCGGCATAAGCGGCTTTGAGACTGCCGCCGACGTCGATCACGCCGATCTTCATTTAAATTCTTCCACGGCTTTAAGATAGCTCTCGTAGTCGGTCACTGTGACGACTTTGACCGCACGGTTGGTTTTGCGTATAAATCCGGACAAAGTTTTTCCGGGGCCTATCTC
>CAJUQF010000006.1:17328-28189 GCA_910588315.1 uncultured Christensenellaceae bacterium
GTTATGAATCTGATCCTGCAAAATATCGTTCAATTCACGCGTCTCTTCCCTGCCGGATACATTGTACACCATTTTATATTTCGGTGCGGAATGTACGCGAGCGTCGAGAGCTTTGCGAAGTTCATAAGACGCTTTTTCGAGCAAAGACGAATGGAACGCACCCGAAACGTTGAGCGGTATGGTAAGTTTTGCACCAGACGCTTTAAGTTTTTCCGTAGCTCTGTCGACCGCGGCGTTTTCACCCGTGATCACTATCTGACCGGGACAGTTGTAATTTGCGATCTCGACCACGCCGTCCGTACTTTTTACTTCGCCGAGCACGGTATCGCGATCGAGTCCGATTATAGCCGTCATCTTCGTCGTGCCGAGCGGCAGCGCGTTTTGCATGATCTCGCCGCGCGCCGAGATTATTTCCATCGCGTTTTCGATATCCCAAACGCCCGCAAAAGCAAGCGCGGTGTATTCGCCGAGCGACAGACCGCAGCAATACTCGGGTTCGATATGCTCGGCAACGAGCGAGGCTATAGCATAGCCTGTGAGCAGCATCGCGGGCTGAACATATTTGGTCTCGCCGAGTTTTTGCGCATCGTTAAAGCAAATATCCCGCACTTCGGGAAACGCATCGAAAACCGCTCTCGCCTTTTCCGAGTTTTCGTAGAAATCTTTGCCCTGACCTACATATTGACTGCCTTGACCGGCAAAACAGAATGCCGTTTTCATATTTTATTCTCCGGTGTTTGATACTATCCGTCCCCTGTTAAATCGAACGGTATTTGTTATAACGTTTTTCCACAAGCTCGTCGACATTTATTGCGGATAACTCGGCGATCTTTGCCGACAGTTTTTGTCTGAGCATAGCCGCCGTCTCGTCGCCTATATCGGTTAATCCGCCGAGCGGCTCGTCTATTATCTCGTCGACGATATGTTTCTCTTTGAGGTCTGCGGCGGTGAGCTTCATATGCTCGCATATTTCTTTCATGTTGAGCGTGTTTTTAAACAGTATGGACGACAACCCTTCCGGCGAAAGCACGGAATACACCGCATTGCCGAACATATAAATGTAATCGGATACGGTAAGCGCAAGCGCGCCGCCGCTGCCGCCTTCCGACAGGACTATCGCGATCACCGGCGTTTTCAGCATCGAAAATTCCATAAGGTTTTCAGCTATGGCACGCGCCTGACCGCGCTCTTCCGCGCCCCTGCCGGGATAGGCGCCGGACGTATCCACGATCGTTATTACGGGACGGTGAAACTTTTCCGCCTGTTTTGCAAGCCGCAACGCTTTACGGTAACCCTCCGGCGAAGTCATGCCGAAATTGCGGCGTATGCTCTCGCTCGTGTCGGAACCTTTCGCCTGCGCTATTACCGTGACGGGCGTACCGCACAGAAACGCGAGCCCGGATATTATGGATTCGTCGTCGGCAAAATACCTATCGCCTTTAAGCTCGACGAAATCGGTAAACAGTTTGGAGATAAGCGCTTTCGCCGTTACGCGGCGTTTACTGCGCGCGATACATACTCTGTCCCATGCCGAAAGATCGGTATACGTCTCGCGCATGAGCGCATCGAGTTCCGCGCGCGTATTGTCGAATTCTTCCGTGCCGACGGTAAGCGACAGCAGTCTGTTTTGCAATGCGGTTATTTTCGATTCGTTTTCCTGAACGTTCATAATGCCTTATACCCGTGCAATCTTAAAAGCAGTGCGAGCGTATCGCTCATGTTCTTGCGTTCGACGATCTTGTCGATATAACCTTTTTTGAGCAAAAACTCCGAGGTCTGGAATTCGGCGGGCAACACTTCTTTAATCGTGTTCTCTATTACACGCTTACCCGCAAAACCTATGAGCGTCTTGGGTTCGGACAGCGTTATGTCGGAAAGCGACGCGAACGATGCGCTTACCCCGCCCGTCGTAGGGTCGGTAAGCACCGAGATATACAGACCGGTATCGCGCGCCTTGGCTATCGCCTGAGACGTCTTTGCCATTTGGAAAAGCGATACGATGCCCTCTTGCATTCTCGCGCCGCCCGAACACGTAAAGATTATAAGCGGTAATTTTTCTTTTGCCGCAAGCTCGGCAAGCTGCGTTATCTTCTCGCCGCACACCTTGCCCATCGAGCCCATCATGAAGTAACTATCCATCACTCCTACGAGCGTTTTTATACCTTTTATCGTGCCGCGAACGCACACGACCGACTCGTTCTCGCCCGACTCGCTTCGCGCTTTTTCGAGCTTGGTCTCGTAACCCGGAAAATCGGGATAATCGATCGTTATATCCGTAAACAGCTCTTCATAGCCGCCGTCCATTACGGTATCCAGCCGTTCACGCGCGTGCAGTCTCGCCTGTGCGCCGCAAAACGGACATACCTTAAATGCGGCGACGTACTCCTCTTCGGGTATATACTTGCCGCACGACAAACACTTCGTCATAAGGTTTTCCGGAATATCCGTCTTGGGCTTAGTTCCCTGACGACGGGTAAATTTCAACGATTCGAGCGCTTTGTTAAACTCTCTGATCTGCTTTTTGCGTTTATCGAATATTCGTTCCATTATTCTCCAAAAACTCGTCCACAAATCCCGTGTCGTAATCGCCGCGGATAAAATCCGGATGGTGCAATATCATGTACTGACTTTCGACCGTCGTGTCGACGCCTTCGATCAAAAGCTCCTCGAGCGCGCAGCGCATCTTGCGTATTGCGTCCAATCTCGTCGGCGCGTGAGCTATCATCTTCAATATCATCGAGTCGTAAAACGGGGAGACCTCGCCGCCCGTATACAAGTCGGTATCTATCCTTATACCGTTACCGCCGGGACAGTGCAAAAAGTTTATTTTACCCGCAGTAGGACGGAAATTGTTTCTTATATCTTCGGCGTTTATACGGCATTCTATGGCGTGACCGTTACACGAAATATCGCTCTGCTTGTACGGGAGCTTGCCGCCGTCGGCGAGTCGGATCATCGTTTTTATGATATCCATGCCCGTTATTTCTTCCGTCACGCAATGTTCGACTTGAACGCGCGTGTTCATTTCTATAAAATAGAAATCGTCGTTTTGATCGAGCAAAAACTCGACCGTACCGACGTTGTCGTATCCGACCGAGCGGCAAACCTTGACCGCCGCTTCGTACAGCGCATTTTTGAGCTTTGCGCTCAGTCCGAAACAAGGCGCTTCTTCGAGCATCTTCTGATTGCGGCGCTGTACCGAACAGTTGCGTTCGAAAAGATGCACCGCATGACCGAACTTGTCGCACATGACCTGCACTTCCACATGCCGGGGACGCTCTATATACTTTTCGATATACATGCGATCGTCAGAGAAGAACTTTTTAGCTTCGGCTTGCGCCTCCGCCCAACGTATTTCGAGTTCGTTCGTGGACCGCACGATCCTGATTCCTCTGCCGCCGCCGCCCGACGCTGCCTTTATGAGTACGGGATAACCTATTTTTTCCGCGAGTGCGCCCGCCGATCCAAGCTCGATCGCACCGTCGCTGCCCGGAATTACCGGGATACCGGCATTCTTGACGGTAGTGCACGCCGCCGCCTTATCGCCCATTTTCTCCATGACCTGCGGGTTAGGTCCGATAAACTTCATTCCGCACTTTTCCACCATGGCGGCAAATCCGGCATTCTCCGATAAAAAGCCGCATCCGGGATGGACCGCGTCGCAGCCGGTAAGCGCCGCAACGCTGAGAATATTTGCGATGTTCAAATACGAATCCGCGCTTGCCGCACCGCCTATACAATAACTCTCGGTGGCAAGCTGAGCATGGAGCGCATTGACGTCCGGTTCGGAATATACCGCGACCGTGTCGATCTTAAGCTCCTTGCACGCGCGTATTATTCTGACGGCAATTTCGCCGCGATTGGCTATCAGTAGTTTTTTTATCATGTTTATCTTCTTTTATACCATTACCGCCCGTTTCATCGATCGTAGGGCGGTGAGACCCTTGACCGCCGCCTCATGGATCATTGTTTGTCTACATCGGAGCGCAAGGGTCTGCGCTCCCTACGAAGATCGATTCTATTGTTGTTTTCCGTAAGTACATCGTTACGGTTTAAGATATATCACTCTTTATTTCTTTACCTATTGCAAAGCATTTATGTTGTGTAATTCGTAGGGCAGGCAGACCCTTGCCTGCCATTTCTTTGTTTATTGCCTTGCCATAAGCGGAGCGCAGGGAGGTCTAAAGCTCCCTACGAAAATCAATTCGATGATATTTCCCGTTGGTACATCGTTACGGTTGACGGTATATAACTCTTTATTTCTTTACCTATCGCAAAGCATTTACAATGTGTAATTCGTAGGGCAGGCAGACCCTTGACCGCCGCTTCTTGGATCATTGCTTGTCCACATGCGGAACAAATGGCTCGCTTTTCTGCGCAGTGCTTATAATGCCCGCCGACGAAATTTATTTTTTCTCGATGGCGACAAGTTTTTGCCCGAACTCCACCATTTTGCCGTCGACGGCAAGTATTTCTTTGATCACGCCGTCGCACGGCGCAACGATGTCGTTCATCATCTTCATAGCTTCGATCGCGCAAACGGGCTGACCTTTTTTTACCGCGGTACCGATCGGCGCTATCTCCGCGCCCTGCGACTTGCCGTAAAATATACCGACAAGCGGCGCCGTCACATATTCGTAATTCGAGTTCGAGTCCGTCGCCGCGGCTTCCGCAGCGGCGTTCGCGCCGACAACCGATCGACTTTCGTCGCTTGCGGGCGCGTTAGCTCGCTTATCGAGTTTGAGCTTGAAGTTGTCGTATTCCAAATATAAATACGTAAGTTCGGAATTTTCGAACTTCTCCATAAATTTGACCAGATCGTCCGGTTTTTTAAAGATATTAATTTCCATAGTTTCCTGCTTTTATCTTGACTAAACGCACTACGTCGTCCACGGTAACGTTCTCGTCTATTTCGCATTGATCGAATTTGACGCCGTAACGACTTTCGACGGCGAGCATTACTTCGAGTACGGACAAACTGTCCATTAGTCCTTTGAGTCTTGAGACGCGTTCGATAGAACCGCTGTCGACATTGGCAACGTCCGCAATGATCGATTTTATCTCTTCGTACATAACGTCTCCTATTTTCGGTCTTTGAACCCGTTCCAAAACGCGTCGATAAGCACTTTATACGTCTCGTTGCCGAACGGCGGACGCTTAAGGTTTTCCACCGTTTCCTGCGACAGCGCTCCGTTTATCGCAAACTCGCGACCCGCCGCAATATATTTTTCCATGTGCTTACTTAACCTTCGTTCCGCACCGGCGTAATCGAGTTTGGAAAGCGTCTGCAGCTGCGGACAAAAAATCGGAGTATAATTGTTTCTGCCGCAAATACAATCGAACTGCGCTATGAGCGGCGCATAAACTTTATCCGCGTCTGTATAAGCACAACTCGAAACAATGACGAACCTACGATCTTCCTGCGGCTTGAACACTCCGTGAAAACTCGATCCGTCCGTCGGCGGGACCTGTCCGCGATACGGACTCATCATACCGAGCATTCTGTCGGTAAACACTTTGAGCGTTCCCGGCATTCCGAAAAAATACAGCGGGAAACTCTCGATAAAAACGTCTGAACACTCGATCTTGCGCTTGACTTCCGCGATATCGTCGCCGCGCAAAACGCACTCGCCGCCCGTCGCGCCCCAGCACGAAAGACAGCCCCTGCACGGTTTGATATCGAGTTCGTCGAGCTTTACTGTCTCTGTTTCGATGTCGCAGACCTCTGAAAAACCTTTTAAAAAGTTTTCGGTAAGCAACATCGTACAGCCGTCGTGTCCCGACGGACTTGCATCCAATACCAGTATCTTTTTACGTTTCGAACTGTCCCAACCGCTCATTATTCACCGTAGATGGCGGCGCGGTCCACCGCCGTAAAAGTGAGACTGCCTTTTGCGCGTACCGCGCCGTCCACTTTGACTACCGCGTCGAACGCCGACAGCGGTCCGCCCTTTGGCAGTTTGGTGACCGTAATGTCGAGCGTATCGCCCGGGATAACCGGCTTAACGAATTTGAAGCCGTCCACTTTGAGCAAAACGTAATACTGTTCGCCGTCGCCTTCGGTGACTATCGAGCAAAGCTGCGCACAGCTTTCTATGATAAGCACGCCGGGCATTATGGGCGCGTCCGGGAAGTGTCCCGCAAAATACGGCTCGTTGACGCTGACGTTTTTTATTCCGCGCGCCATAACGTTAGGTTCGTACTCCGTCACACGCTCGATCATCTGAAAAGGCGGACGCTGACGGATACGCTTGTTTATCTCGTTTATGTTCATCACAGGGATAGTCCTCCGTCGAGCGTTATCACCTGACCGGTCATATACGCGCAAGCATCGGACGCGAGCATGGATACGACCGCCGCGACTTCTTCCGCTCTGCCGAAGCGCTGCATGGGAATGACCTTAAGGTATTCGGCTTTTTTATCTTCCGGTATAGCGTCTATCATTTCGGTGGCGATAAACCCCGGCGCAACGGCGTTGACGCGTATGCCGTACGGCGCGAGTTCTTTTGCGGCGGTATGCGTGAACGAATTGACCGCACCTTTCGTCGCGCTGTACACGCACTGTCCGGCAAGCGCAAACGAACCGCTGACCGACGACATGTTTATTATCACGCCCTTTTTCTTTTTGAACATCTTGAGCGCCGCGGCTTGCGCGCAGTACACGTACCCTTTGACGTTGAGATCGAAACACTTGTCGAGCGTGTCGCCGCTCATCATCAAAAGATATTCGTCCTTGACTATGCCGGCATTGTTCACAAGCACGTCGATACCGCCGTACGTTTTATCTACGTCGCGCATCATCTTTTTTACCTGAGCGGGATCGGAAACGTCGGCTTTGTAAATCATGCCGTCGCCGCCCGCCGCCTTGATCTCGTCAAGCGTACTCTGCGCCGCATCATCGCTGCGGCTGTAATTAACAACGACCGTGTATCCGTCTTCGGCGAGTTTTATCGCACATGCTTTGCCTATGCCCTTTGACGCGCCCGTTACTATCGCTACGCTCATAAATCCTCCTTCGGTCCGATGACTACTTTTTCAACACGACTGCGGTATACGATCCGCCCGTACCGCAAGCCGTAACGAGAATGTTCTTCATACCGCGGCAATCGACGTCGCGTTTGACGGCTTTACCGTTCTCCATAATGTACGCGTTATGCTCGTTGTCTATATTTCCGGACAGCACCAAAGCGCCGTGAGCAAGCGATAACATCGCACTCGCCGCGCGCGCCTCGCCCGTGAACGACCGCACCGAAATAATCGGCGGTTTTACATCCGTAAACGTGCGCGAATACCAATTTAGCTCGATATCGTCCACGGCTTTTATACCGTTTGCAAAGCCGATGACGGCATCGATATCGCAAGCGTTAAGTCCGCTGTCCGCAAGCGCTTTATTCACAGCGCTATCGAGCGCACTATCCGAACCCGTGACCGTGCCGAACGGAACTGCCGAGTGCGCCATACCGCAGCCGACAACCCGACAATATATCTTAGCGTTACGTTTCTCTGCCGAGCTAAGGTCTTCCGCAAGCACCGAGACGCTGCCCTCGCCGAGCGTGAGCTTATTGTTTTCGGAGTACGACGGAACGAATTCGTCGGCTACAAGATCGAGTCCCGCATACAGTTCGTTTATGATAGCCGTGTTCTCGTCGGAACCGGTAGCAAGCATAGCCTGCTCGACACCGCCTCGCATGACGCCCATAGAGTACGCCATGCTTTGAAGTCCCGCTTGCGCGCCGTTGGCTATAGTAACGTTGTAACCCTTTATCCCCGAACAAATGGAGAGATATCCGCCCGCGGCATTGTATACCGTATTGGGGAACTTGAACGCGCTGCCGCCCGCATTGCCGCGCTCGGCAATGAGCATTTCGAAATCGCAACCGGGTCCCAATGCGCCTTCGCTCGTACCGACGATTATACCGATATCGGTCGCGTTATCGTCGGTTATCTCGTAACCGGCGTCTTTAAGCGCGTACATACCGGACACTACCTGCAACTGGCTGAAATTATCGAGCTTGCGGTAGAACGCCATTTTAAGTCCGAGCGGATCGTAGTCCGCCGAACTCACAGCCGACCGCACGCTGCCGCCTTCGACGTTCTTATTCGACTTGACGGCGCTTATATAATTTTCCACGCCGTTGCCGACCGGACTGACTATGCCTATGCCCGTAATACATATCTCGGGTTTTTCATGCGGCGTTTTGACGTCGCCGGGGTGCTTGCCGAAAACTATGCTCGCATTGTTGCCGCCGAACGCAAACGAATTGCTCATGACGGTATCGAGTTTTTTCTTTTTGGCTTTATTGGGCAGGAAATCGAGCTTGCCCGCCTTTTCGCCGAGCAAAGCTATATCTTCTTCAGTATAGTTCGCGGTAGGCGGCACGGTATCCGTCGTGAGCGCCTTAATAGCAAAAACCGCCTCTATCGCGCCCGCCGCGCCGAGACAGTGTCCCGTCAAAGCTTTGGTCGAGCTTACGCAAAGCCCGTCGTTCTCGCCGTCGAATATGGTGTGCAGCGACAAAAACTCGGCTTCGTCGTTCTTTGCCGTGCCGGTGCCGTGCGCGTTTACATAATCTATGTCCGATCTTTTCACACCGGAAGTTTTTATTGCGGCGAGTATGGCGTTCATCTGTCCTTCGCCGTCGGGACGCGGCGCGGTTATATGATGCGCGTCGCTGCTTATCCCGCTGCCGAGTACTTCGCAATACATTTTCGCCTTGCGAGCTTTGGCGTGTTCGTAAGATTCCACTATCACACAGCCCGCGCCCTCGCCGAGCGTTATTCCCTTGGATTTATTGAACGGCGAACACGGCTGATCGTCGAGCGCGTGCAACGACAAAAATCCGGCATACGGGACCGACGCAAACGCGTCCGCACCGCCGGCTATGACTATATCGGCGATACCTGCGCGAATGAGATCGGCGGCGTATGCTATACTTATAGTGCCGGCGGCGCAAGCATTGGCGACGTTTGTAACGACGCCGCCCGCACCCACATACTCCGCAACATGATTGGCTATCGCGGAGATCGGCATTTTAAGAATATCTTTTTTGTCTTTGCCCTGCGTGTAATAATGTTCGATACTGACAACGCCGCCGACGCAACTGCCCATAATGACGCTTACACGGTCGCTGCCGCCGAAACTTTTCAGTCCGGCATCGGACATACTCTCGGAAACGGCTTTGATACAAAGCTTGACTACCCTGTCTGCGTCGCGATCGAATCCTTTGGTTTCGATATCACCGCAATGGACTTCGGCGGCGTAATCCGAATAACAGTTGACGGTATCGACCGTTTTGGTGTGGTCGATACCCGACCGCGCCTTCACGGCGCTGTCCCAGCACTCGTCTACATTGTTGCCGACGGCGCTTATCATGCCGAGTCCGGTAACGACGCAACGATTTTTATTTTCGGTCATAATAACCTCGTATGTAAATTGATAGATATGTAAAAAGCCTATACCCTACATAATTGCATGTCGATACCGGCTCATTACATATCGATTGCTATATCAGTTGAGATGCGCCGCAACATACGCCGCAAGCGCGTTGATATCGTGGAAATTCTCATTGCCCACGCCCGTCATGGAAACGCCCCATTCGCTGTCGATAGCCGACACGATCTCGAGCGAGTCTATCGAATCGAGACCGATACCGTCGCCGAAAAGCGGGGTATCGAATTCGAGTACGTTCGCGTCGATACCGAGCGCGTCGCAAAGAAGTTCTTTGATCCTGGTTTTGATTTCGAGTTCGTTCATTATATTTTTCTCCTTGAAAGGTGTATTGACTATAGCGATCGCAACGACGTATTCGCCGCCTGCGCTCACAGACAAAGATATGTCCGGTCGGTACTTGACGGTAAATCCGTCCACATTATCGAGTATGGAATATTTTAAATAGGACTTGTCCCCCGTCGCTTTGTAAATAGCCTCTTTCGCCGCCCAACGTTCGGCAAGATACACAGCCATAGAGCCGCGCGACGAGCTTTCTTCGTACCGAGCGCGTTCGTCCGGCGTAAGTATATAGCGGGAAAACCTGTCCTCTTTGCCGACGAATCTCGACGGCTTGGTTACGTCTATTCCGATCTTCATTACGCACCGCAAAAATCGAATAAGCGGCATACCGACGCCATATAGATGCGTTTATGTATTTGCGCACACTTATCGATTCTACCGATATATTATATCAAACATTATTCAATTTTTCGTCAACTAAAGTTCAACAATTGTTGACATTTGCAAAACGTCGCATCACGCCGCAGCGTTGCTCGGCAATTTGACCGTAAAGATACAGCCGCGCGGCGCGGCGTTTTCCACTTCGATATCTCCGCCGCTCAAATCGAGGATCTTTTTCACGAGCGCAAGCCCCAAACCGTTGCCCTCCTCCTTATGCGACGTATCGCCCTGATAGAATTTATCGAACAGCCGTTTTTTCGCTTCGTCTTTTATACCAGGACCGCGATCTTCTATCGTGAATAGTATTTTGTCGTCATGCTCGGTCAGACGGATCTTGACAAGTCCGCCCGAAGGACTGAACTTGACCGCATTGCCGAGCAGGTTGTTCCAAACATGCGATATCATAGACTCGTTTCCCATAAACGATACCGAATCCATGTCGACGTCGAACTCTATATTTTTTTCCGCCCAAACGGGTTCGGACATAACGATAGCCTGCCGTATCTGCTCGTCGATCGAGAACAGTTGTTTATGCCCGACGATCGCCTGGTTATCGAGTTTCGACAAGAGCAGAACGTTTGCTATAAGCTGATTTACGCGTTTCAGGCTGAACAAAATACGATCGATATATTCTTTCTTTTCTTCGGGCGTTATGTTGTCGTCCTGCAACAGCGTCGCATAACCTTCTAT